>JAUJNU010000117.1 GCA_030448085.1 Actinomycetota bacterium
GCCCTGGCGGCGGCGTTGGGGGGCTGGCTCGGGGGCAGGACCGACCACCCAATCGGCCACATGGCCGAGGGCAGGTAAGGCTCACGCTAAGCTAGCGCCTCCGCTCGAGTACCACGAGCCCCGACGACCGTCGTCGGGGCTCGACCCTTATGTCCCCGCAGAAGCGGCAGACGCCGAGGCATGCCGGAAGCCCTAACGTGACGGCTGCCGGGACGTTAGATCTCGCCTTCGCTTATGCTCGCAGCCCCGTGGCCAAACGGCAGGTGCCTCGCCGAGTCGGCAGAGGTGGAGTTCCGGCGGGTCAATATCAAGACCGGACGGAAGGAGAGTTGGTCCACGCTCGCAGAAGGCGGTGCCGAAGGGCCGGGAGCGAACAGGAGCCCGCTACAGGGAGGAAGAGACTGATGAGGGTATCGCACAAACGCATGGTGATCCTGATGACAGCGTACACCGCCCTCGTCGCCTCTCTGCACACCGTTCTCTGGGGGTGCGCGGGGACGAGCAGGATTCGGGCCTATGAACGGCGGCCCGGAGGTCTCGAGAGCAGGCCCAAAGACGGAGAGGAGCAGTCGTGAAAAGAGAGATCAGGGGATGGCAAAGCGTTTCCGGTACCTTCCTCGCGCTCGCCGAGCGTCGAGAGAACCGCGCACCGGAGCTAAGGGGGTTCGGGTGAAGGGCAAAGATCGCTTCCCCCTGTGGGTCTGGGTGGTAGGACCGACCGTCGTCTTGGTCGTCGCCGTAGGCCTGATGGCGTTGCTGAGGGAGGGAGACCCGGTCAGCCCCGAAGCCGGCGTCACGTTCGATGAGGTCGCGGAAGAGCCAGACCAATTTCTCGGCGAGACCGTGACGATCTACGGGCACGCCGACGTGATTCTCGGGCCGAGGACGTTCTTGATCTCCAGGAGGATCGCCGCCGGCGACCTGCTGGTGGTAAGCCCCGTTCCCCTACAGAAGGTCGGGGATCAAGCGGGTGGTGACCCTCCCATCGAGGACGGGCTATCCGAGCACGACACGGTCTGGGTGACCGGCGAGGTCGTGAGGTTCGACATGGCCGGCGCGAAGCAGCGGGTCGGGGCGGACCTGGACGAGGAGACGCTAGACGCCTACGTCGGCACCACCGCGATCATCGCCGACTCCGTCTCGCTGAGATCCCCGGAGGTGTTCGAAGAGGAGGCGCGGGGAGCTTCGGGCGAAGGCTGAACCGAACGGAGGAGCGGAAGGTGCTGCCGGCAGAGCGGCAAACGCTTCGCCGAGCCGGTGGATCTGGGCCTTCGCGGGGGTGAGCCACTCGGAGAGATGGCCCGCAGGTGCGTCGCGAAGAGGATAGGGGGCGGATGAGCGACCCCGAATGGCAGGCGACCGGCAACGGGACGGGATATCTACCGTGAACGACCTGCGGAACGAGCGCGTCAACGACCGGGAAGAGGTCCGGACCGGATCGACTCCTTAACCCTGCGACGCATGGCTGTCGCAACGCCGAGAGGATTTGTGGACCCCATCGCCGAAAATGCGTGGGGCACGGGCTCCGCAACCCTTCAGGACCGGAGGACCGGGAGCTCTCGAGAGCTGTTGTCGGCGAGGCTACGATCGGGCGGCCAGGCCCGACGTCGTCCTCGCCAAGTCCGACATGATCATCGGCCTGATCATGGAGGCCTTCGGTGCCGCGGCGGCCGGGTATGTCTGCTTGAGGATGCTCGAGAGGTGGGCCTCGGGGCGGCAGGACCGAGGCCTTGGGTGGGTTTCATCCCGTCTGGGTTGATTAACGGCCCGGCGACCGACCCCCGCCACGGCTTGTCTCGCCGGTTCGTAAGGTCTCCGGGTTGGGATGCTGAGGGTCCGCACAGAGGTCCGTGATGGGGTTTGGCGGGGGTTCGGCTGGGATCCCGGTGTAGGGCCGCGTCGTTTACGCGCCCTTAACGGAACCTTTGTCGGCCTTTAACCGCGACTGGTGATCTAGATGTTAGGGTCTCTATACGCGGAGGAAGGGGATGGTATCCTCCTCCCCCTCCCGGAACCGTCCCCTTCCTTCGCGGAATGGAGGCTAGCTGT
>JAUJNU010000118.1 GCA_030448085.1 Actinomycetota bacterium
TGTCGTAGGGAACGAAGTCATTCAGGGCGTCGGCGATGCGGTCGAGCAGGGAGTCAACGTCCTGGTCGGCCAAGACGTGGCTATACAGATCCGCCAAACGCTTGTACGACTCGAGTTGCACCTCGGCCCCCACGACGCCGTCGGGGCCGATCAATGGATCCACGATCGGCACTAGCCCTCCATATAGCTGCCCGTTTTCCCTGCTCCTGTGGGTAATCGGCCTGCTGAGGGCCAGCCTTTAAGACCCCCCTAGCGCACGAGGAGTTGGACCTATGAACGTTTGAGGTCAGGGCGGAGAGGCCAGGGAGGCAGGTGCAGGAAGATCCGGAGGGGCGCTGCTAGAACTGCCCGTAAGAACGATCTACCTGGAACTCGTAGATAAGCCGCCGCTCGGCGACCATGGCCTCGCGGTACTCCTGGAGATCATCCGGCTCCCCCGCCAGCACCCGGTACAGCGCCAGGTTGTCGTCCACGGCGCCGGCGCCGTCGAGGATCCGCACGGTGGTCTCGAGCCCCATCCAGTTGTAGGGGTTGTCGTTGTCGAGGACCATCAGCGTGCAGCGGGGGTCCCGTCTGAGGTGCTTGGTGCGGACCCGGTCCTGCGTTCCGGAGCTCCAGAGCTTGCCCTCCACCAGCCCCAGCGAGATCCGTGCCACGTGAGGATGTCCGTCCCTCTTCAACGTCACCATGACGGCGGAACGGTGACTCCCCAAGAACTCCCGAACCTTGTCGTCCATGTCTCGGTCTCCTCTTGCCTTGCGCCCGCCAGCCGGACGCCGGCGGCCCCGACGGAATGGGCCGGCTACTTCAGGTTGACCCAGACCGACTTCGTCTGGGTGTAGGTCTCCAGCGAGTGCTTCCCGAGCTCACGGCCGAAGCCCGATTGCTTGTAGCCCCCGAACGAGACGCTGGGGTCGACGTTGCCGGCCGTATTCACCCACACGGTGCCCGCCTTGATCCCCCGAGCGACCTTGTGCGCCTTGCTGACGTCGCTGGTCCAAACGGCAGCGGCCAACCCATAGATGGTGTCGTTGGCCACCGCGATCGCTTCATCGACGTCGGCAACCTCGATGACCGCGGCCACCGGGCCGAAGATCTCTTCCTGCGCGATGCGCATGTCGTTGCGGACCCCCGTGAAGACGGTCGGCTGCACGAAGTATCCATCCCCCAACTCGGTCGCTCGCTCGCCGCCGACAGCCACCTCGGCCCCCTCGGATCGGCCGATCTCGATGTAGCCGGTGACCCGCTCCATCTGCTCCTGCGAGATCACGGGCCCCATCTGGGTCTCTTCCTCGAGCGGGTTCCCCAGCTTCATCGAGGCGGTGGCGTCCAGCAAGGCCGAGACGAAGTCGTCGTGCACCGACTTCTCCACCAGGATCCGGGTTCCCGCGGTGCAGACCTGTCCCGAGTTCAGAAAGACGCCGTGCATCGAGCCGCGGGTGGCCCGCTTCATGTTGGCGTCGGAGAAGACGATGTTCGGAGACTTGCCGCCCAGCTCGAGCGTCACCCGCTTGAGGTTTCCCTCCGAGGCGTGAAGAACCTTACGTCCCACCTCGGTCGAGCCGGTGAAGGCGATCTTGTCGACGTCCGGGTGTTGAGCCAACGCCTGCCCGGCCTCTTGGCCAAAGCCCGTAACGACGTTCACGACGCCTTCAGGCACCCCCGCCTCCAGACACAGCTCGCCCAGGCGGATGGCCGTCAGAGGTGTCTGCTCCGCGGGCTTGAGCACGATCGTGTTACCGAAAGCGAGGGCCGGAGCCACCTTCCACGCCGCCATGATCATCGGGAAGTTCCAGGGGATGATCCCGCCGCAGACACCGACGGGCTCTCGCAGCGAATACACGAACATGTTGTCGTCGGTGGGCGTGGTCTCGCCGAACACCTTCGTCGGCCATCCTGCGTAGTAGCGGAAGACCTCGCCGACGGCCCACATCTCACCCGATGCGATCGATACGGGCTTGCCCGAATCGATGGATTCCAGTTGAGCGAGCTCCGAGATGTTGCGCTTGACCAGCTCGCCGAGCTTATAGAGGACCTCGGTTCG
>JAUJNU010000119.1 GCA_030448085.1 Actinomycetota bacterium
CGACGGGAACTGTCCACGGGTTACATCGGCTGGGAGGCACTTTTGAGAAAATCCCTCGCGTTCCAGGCGTTGGGCGACGGATTATACCTGAGCATCGACCCTTGCTACGTCTTCACCGCCGACGGGCAGACGCCGCTCAGGGGAAAATCGGTCACCACGCTCGCCTCGAAGTGGGGCGGAAAGGAGCGAAACGCGGCCATCCTCCGCCACATCGTGTTCTGGGCCAGGACGCTCGTCAGGCACAAGCAGCAGATCGAGATCGCGACCGGGGCGGCGCCGATCGTCGTCTCCGGCGTCCCCGCGGTGGTCCAGACTTCCTTCGGGATCGAGCACGACCGCCTCGAGGTCCGTTCGCTGCTCACCCAGGTCGAGGACGAGCTCGCCCTGGCCGCCGAAGCCGTGTCCGACGACGTGTTCGGCCTGAACGAGCACGAAGAGGAGGGTGAAAGTGAGTAGACCGAGGAAAGGTCGGGGTGGCGCGAAGCCCGGGCCTCGCTCACTCCGTCGCCCGATGCACGATCTCCTCGCCCGGCACGTGGCCGAGGCCCCGTCGACCTTCCAGGCCTATCACATCCCGGAGCCCAAGCTCACCTTTGCCGGCGGGAGGCTGTGGGAGGATCCCAAGACGGGGCTGCTCCAGTTCGGCCCCGCATCCCTCGACCACGGGCCCCGCACCACGATCCGGGTCGGCGTGATCGGCACGGCAGACACCATCCAGCAGCTTCGCGCGTGGGCCGAGCGCGCCCGGTTGCCCATCGCTGCGGGTCTCAACAACAAGAAGAAGCCCTACGACCCCATCCTGTTCCCCGAATTTCCCGGATTCAACGCCGATCGCCCGTTCTACTGCGAGCTCGACCTGAGCGAGCGGCTGAGGATCACGTTGTCCGACCGCGAGGTCGAGGCCAGACTCTGCTTGGACACCTTTACGGCCCGGGTGCGGGGGATGGTCGAGCTCATTGCGGAGCGATTGTGCGCGCTCGCCGAGAGGGACCCGGCTCCCGACGTGGTGATCGTCGCGATGCCCAAAGCGGTCGAATCCGCTTGCGGCGAGGGCGCAAGCGACAAGCCGAAGCGGACGAGGCGGACCCCGGCCGAGATTGCCCGCCAGAAAGACCGCGAGAGGGGGCAATTGTCCCTGTTCGGCGATCCGGACGACGGTGAAGTGTCACCGGACACGAATCGCTTCCGCGGCTTCCGCAATGCCCTGAAGGCACATGCCATGCGCTCGAAGCTGACCACCCAGCTCGTCTGGGAGAGCACCCTCGACCGTACGGGAACCTCTCAGGACCCGGCGACGACGGCCTGGAATCTCTTCACCGCCCTGTACTACAAGGCCGGCAACACGCCCTGGGAGCTTCGTTTCTCGACCCCTCAAACCTGCTTCGTCGGTATCACATTCTACCGAGAAGGTCAGGACCCCGACTCGGCGACACGCACCTGCCTGGCCCAGGCCTTTTCCGAGTCCGGAGAGGGCGTCGTGTTACGTGGCGAGAAGGTCACCTGGGACAAGGAGCGAGACAGGAAGCCGCACCTGAATCGGGAGGCGGCCGACTCGACGCTCAGGCAGGTCCTCCGCCTCTACGAGCAGCAGTTCGGGGGGACCCCGTCGCGGGTGGTTGTCCACAAGTCGTCCCGGTACTGGCCGGAAGAGCTCGAGGGCTTCCAGGCCGCGCTCGGCGACATCCGGCTTTACGACCTCCTGGCCCTAGAACGCCGGGGCATCCGCTTCCTGCGGCTGGGGTACGAGCCGCCCATCCGGGGGACGATGATCCAGGTTGGCCGGAGGAATTTCCTCCTCTACACCACGGGGTACGTCCCGTTCCTGCGCGTCTACCGGGGATTGCGGGTCCCGAACCCGCTCGAGGTGGTCGAGCATTTCGGGACCACCGCGCCCGACACTCTCTGCTCGGAGATCCTGGCGCTGACCAAGCTCAACTGGAACAGCTGCGCGTTCGCCGGGGGAGACCCGGTCACGCTCGACTTTTCAAAGGCCTCCTCCGCAGAATCTGTGGGCGTGAAAAACGCTGCTCGATCGGTGATTCCC
>JAUJNU010000120.1 GCA_030448085.1 Actinomycetota bacterium
TCCCGCCGCGGTCGGCAGCCTTGTCCTTGACGTTCTCCGAGTCAGCCATGCCGGCCGCCGCGAGCGTGACCCGGTCTTCCTTTATCTCCTTCAGCGTTCTCTTGAAAGTCTGCTTCCGGCCGGGCTTGTCGAGCTCGAGCGGAGAGTCGGGACCGGGCCCCCCGCTTCGCTGAGCCGGGACCGGTCCCTCGGACCCCGCGTCCTGGATCGAGGGCCCCGTGGAGCTGCGAGGCGCGGTGGACGGCTGCTTGGAACGAGGGGGAACGCTCGATGAGGCGGTCCTCGATGACGGCGTGCTCGGTGAGGGCCTGATGGGGGCGGTCCCGGGCGTCGAGGGGGTGGTGCCTTCCGCCCGAAGGCGCTTCACTACGACCCTTACGAAGAACGCGCGCGCGAGGAGATTGAGCATGTCCTGAGCGTTACCCCTTATCCCCGGGCTCATGCACCTCGGTCGACAGCTTTCTCCGGCGCTCCTCCGCGAGCTCCCGCCGGCGTCTCATGGCCATGGCGAAGCCCAGCGCCAACAGGACGTAAGCGACGATCGTGGTTATCCGGTACCAAAGTGGCTCCGGCTGCGTGCTGCCCAGCTTCACGGTCGCGACGAGCATCAGGAGGGCCCCCGCGAGCATCAGCTTGCGCCACGTGTCGAAGCGAGGCTCCTTGCGCTCAGGGGGTTGCGAAGACATGCGCCGCCGCCTCGATGAATCCGTCAACGTGCTGGGCCGTGTGAACCGTCGAGATGAAGAGAGCTTCGAAACGGGAGGGGGGAAGGTAATAGCCGTGGGCCAGCATGCCTCGGAAGAAGCGTGCGTACGCGTCCCCGTTCGAGCGCGAGGCTCCATCGAAGTCGGTTACCTCGTCGTTCGAGAAAAAGAATCCTGCCAGGCCACCGATCGCCGACGCCACCATGGGCACCTTGGCCACGTCGGCGACGTCGACGAGCCCCCGCACGAGATCGCGCGCCCGTTCCTGAAGGCGCTCGTACAGTGCCGGGTCCGACCTGATGAGGCTGAGGTTCGCGATGCCCGCCGCCATCGCCAAGGGGTTCCCCGACAAGGTCCCCGCCTGGTACACGGGCCCGACCGGGGCCAGATGGTCCATCAACTCGGCCGAGCCGGCGAGAGCCGCGGCCGGCAGCCCTCCCCCGAGAACCTTGCCTAGGAGGACGAGGTCGGCCCGGATCCCGAACCTCTCCTGCGCCCCACCCGGCCCCAGCCTGAAGCCGGTGATGACCTCGTCGAAGACCAGGGCGGCTCCCGTCTGATCGCAGGCCTTCCGAAGCCCCTGGAGGAAACCCGGCTCGGGAGTGACGAGCCCCATGTTCGCTGCGACGGGCTCAACCATGATCGCCGCGAGGTCGTCTCCGTGCGTCTCGATCGCCTGCTTCACCCCCGTGAGGTCGTTGTAGGGGGCGGTGATCGTGTCCGCCGTGGTGCCCTCGGTGACGCCCGGCGTCCCCGGGATGCCAAGCGTCGCCGGCCCCGACCCAGCCTCGACCAGGAGTGAGTCGAGGTGGCCGTGATAACAGCCGCGGAACTTGATGATCTTGTTGCGGCCGGTCGCCCCGCGAGCAAGACGAACCGCCGTCATGGCGGCCTCGGTCCCCGAGGAGACGAACCTGATCCGGTCGACGTTGGGCACCATCGCGAGGACGAGGCGAGCGAGCTCCAGCTCGAGCTCGGTGGGCGTCCCGTACGAGGTGCCGCGCCCGGCGGCCCGGGCCACGGCTTCGACTATGTCCGGATGAGCATGGCCGAAGAGGAGCGCTCCCCAACTCTGTACGAAGTCGACGAACGTGTTCCCATCGACGTCCGTGATCGTCGCCCCCTCGCCCTTGGCCACGAAGAACGGGTCCGCGCCAACCGCGTCGAAGGACCTGACCGGGGAAGAGACGCCGCCCGGAAGGAGCGTCAGCGCGACGTCCCACCGCTGGTCCGACACGGCCCGGTTCAAGCGAGCCACTGAGCCGCCGTGCGTGCGTGCTAGGTGATGACGAGGTCGGCCCCCCCGCGCCGGATCGAGGTGAGCGTC
>JAUJNU010000019.1 GCA_030448085.1 Actinomycetota bacterium
AAGCTGCGAGACCCATCGCGCCGGACATCTGCCCTGCTCGAAGTGCAACAAGACCGCGAGGTGGGCTGTCGGCGCCGGTTCGACCTGCACCTCGAGGCCTCCGGGCGACCCCTCCTCCTGATCGATGCCGAGGGCTGCCCCCAGCTTCGAGAGCCCGCTGCGCAACGCGTCTGCGGTCGCCATCTCGGGAAGCGCAACGAGTGCTCTCCCTGCCGCATAGAGGGCAAGGCCCTCGGCGGGCGTGAGCCTCAAGGGGGCACCGAAGTAGTCCGCCATGCTGACGAAGACCTGGTCCTCTTCGATGGTCACGTCGATGAGATCCCCCGGCCCGTAGCCCGGGAGGCCGCACATGAAGACGAGGTTCAGGTCCTCGATCAGCTCACGCTTCTTCAACCCGAACCTTTCTGAGAGCTCGTCCACGCTCACCCCGGGATGCCTGATGGCATAGGGAAGGAGCAGGAGGATCCTTCGCAGTCTGCGGCCGAGCCGGCCGGTGTCCTGGCTCACGATCGGTTCGCCACCGGCATCAGGTGCTGGATGAGAGCGCTGCGTGCCTCCTGAGGCGAGACGATCTTCGCCTTGTCGCCGAGGCCGAGGACCCAGGAGATGAGCGCCCCCTGGTTCGCTACCGGGAGCTCCACCCGCACCGCGCCTCCCTCGAGGTCGGTGAACGAAACGCCCGGGATGTTCTGCCGGGCCCACCAGTTGAGATCGGCAGCTATCTCGACGACCGCGATGGTCCTGTCGCCGCCGCCGATCTCCCACGCCTCGCCCTTCAGCTGCTCGGCCGCGTTGAAGCCGGCGGGCCGCTCGAACCTGCCGGGCAGCTTCTCCAGGGGATCCTCTATCCTCGAGACCTTGAACGCGCGGATGGCTTCCCGCCCGCGGTCCTTGCCCACGATGTACCAGCTCCCCTTGCGGTGAACCAGGCCGTACGGCTCCATCGTTCTGTCACTCATCGCTCCGGTTCCTGAGGCGTAACGGAACGAGAGCGGTGCGCGGTCGAGAACCGCCTGCATGAGGGGGGCCAGCAAGGGCTGCTCGGCGGCGACATCCGCTCCGTAGACCACCCGGGGGCCGCCCCAGGTCGCGGCGGTGGCTCCCACCGAGAGCTTCATGAGACCCGCCTCGGCCTCTTCTCCCCCGCTCCCGATCAGCCCCTCCCCGGCTATCCGGAGGGCGGCCAGCTCATCCGGGTCGAGGTCGAGCTCTGGCAGGTAGTACTTGGATTTCGGGATGATGTATCCGTCGGGGTCGTCGCTCAGCGGGTCGATGGAGACGACATCGAGGGGGATCCCCATGGCGCGGAGCGACTCCTTGTCGCGCTCGAAGGCGCGGCGGAAGGCTTCGAAGCTGGGCTCATCCCCGTAACCGGCGATCCGCTCCCTGATCTCCTGGGCCGGCAGTGGGCGGCTCGTCTCTAGGAGCGCCGCTATCAGGTTGATGAGTCGCTCGATCCGCCTCATCCGGTGAGGGTATCCAACGGCTTGGGCGACGAGGGGCATCCTCGCAAGCCTCCCTACGCTCCCCAGCGAGGGGCGTGGCCCCCTTCACCCTCAGGGATCGAGGTGAAAGGCCGCATGAACGCCGGCCGCGGCCCCCGCGAGGAACAACTCCGGCGTCTCGTCCATCCTGCGACCCATCGAGCTGGGTCGCAGGCCCCGGTCCCGCAACAGGCCTATCCCGGGCTCGCCGTCAGCCGTCACCACGTCGTGTCTGTCGCGGATCCGAGCGCCGGTCAGCTGCTCTTGCAGCGGCCCCAGCCGGTCCTCGTGCAGTCGAGGCAGGACCACGGTCGCCCGCTCCCTCGCAGCTACCATGAGGGCCGTGAGGCTGTGATGGCTGATCCCGAGGTGGCGCTCCCTGAGGTCAACGAATGAGATACGCAGAGCGGCTATGGCTCGGCCCCCGAGCGCCGTGGTCGCGTCGAGCACTTGGCCCTGCTCCATCGCCGTGAACCCCAGCACCGTCCCCGTTCCGACGACGCCGGGACCCATCGCTACCACCACCGCGTCCACCCTCGCAGCGACCCGCAGGGCCGTCAGGCCGCTGAAGATGTTCACCGCCTCGAGGTCCCCGCCGAAGGCGTGCCCTGCGGTGCAGGTGACATCGATCAGCTTCTCGGCCCGCAGGGTCCGCACCAGCTCGCTCCAGGACAGCGGCAGAGCTGCGCCATCCGTCATGAGGTAGCCGACCCGGACCCCCGGCGCCGAGGCCTTCAGACCCGCGGCAACCGCCGCGACCTGCGAGTGGAGCCCACAGGCAACGACGGGGATGCCATCCAGCGAAGCCGCATCCCTGAGAGCCTCGTGATGATCGCTCTCGGGAGCGTCGGCCACCATCACCTCGGTCTGCCACGGGGTGTAGCGCATCTTGACCACGTGGCCGGGCCCCCGATCCACCGTCCCCGGTCCATCGAGATTCCAGAGGATGAACCCCTCGCCTCCTGTGCCGAGGCCGAGCTCGATCCCGGTCACGTTCACCACCACGCGGTTGCCGGGCTCGAGGGGGCCGAGCATCGCCGGCCACGCGGCCGCCACGATCTCCTCCCCGTCCAGATCCAGGCGCACCCGGACGAGATCTTCTCGATCCTCCAGCACCTCGACCACGAGGGCCTGCCTGAAAGAAGCCACCTAGAGCGAGGTGATGAGCTTCGCCACCCGCTCGTCCGAGTAGCGGAAGGGGTCCTTGCACAAGACGGTCCGCTGGGCCTGGTCGTTCAGCTTGAGGTGCACCCAATCCACCGTGTAGTCCCTGCGCTTGCGCTTCGCGGCGCGGATGAACTCACCGCGGAGTTTCGCTCTCGTCGTCTGGGGAGGCCTGAACTTCGCCTGTTCGATGTCCTTCTCATCACACATCCGCTCGGCGAGCCCGCGGCGCTCCAGCAGGTAATAGAGGCCTCTTTTCTGCTGACGTCGTAGGCCGCGAGGTCCATCAGCGACCTTCGGGTGAGTGAGCGTGGATGCCCTGGATTTGGGGCTTCGCATCTGCTCGATCACGTGCCGCTTGGCGATCCAGTCCACCTGGTGGATGAGCCGATCCTGGTCCTCCTCGAGGGCAACCGCCGCGATGTTCCTACATCGCGGCTATCTCCTTCATCACCGGATCGTCCTCGATCGACCCAGCGCAATGCCTTGTCGCCGAGGTACTCCTTCTGGATGTCGAGAGCCGCGAGCTCGCGACCGTTCCCGAAAGTCGCACCTTGCAGGTGCACTCAGTGTCCGGGATGTCGCGGATCGCCCGGATCAAGATCTCGAGCGTCATGTCGCGGATCTGGACGCCCTCTTCGACCATGCTGGAAGCAGCAGAGCCGTCGCCCCGACCTTCAGGTACGAGGCCACTCGTTCATGTTCGGAGTCACCGACGATCACATGGAGACGGCGATATTTCTCGGCGTCTGCGTGCGGCTGTTGTGGAAGATGATCGCGGGACCTCGCCGTTGCGGGCGACACGCCTCCCAGATGTGCTCGGCCCTCTGCGAGTCTGGCCAGAGCGCACCCCGGGCCGTCTGCAGCACCTTGCCGCGCCGGCGAAGATCTGGCGAGACGAAGAACGGGATCATCACCTCGGAAAGGCGGCCGAACTCGCCGTAGCGTGAGACGAGGTAGTTCTCGTGACTGCCGTAGGAGTTCCCGGCGGAGTCAGTGTTGTTCTTGAAGAGGTAGATGTCGCCCGAGATCCCCTCCTCTCGGAGGCGCGCCTCGGCCGCCTTCAGCAGGTCCTCGAGGATCCTCTCCCGCCTTGTCGTGAACGACCAGGTCGTAGACGGAGTCGCACTCGGGGGTTGCGTACTCCGGGTGCGAGCTTCAACGTCGAGGTAGAGCCGGGCGCCGTTCTCGAGAAGACATTGGACGAGCGCCCCCACGAAACGACCCTGCGGAAGAGGTAGCGGGCTACCTCGTCAGGAGACAGGCGCCGCTGCCCCCTGAACGTACAGGTGACGCCGTATTCGTTCTCGGTGCCGAAGATCCGTCTCTCCACATCCGCGAGGATATGGCGAGTAGCCCCTACTCGTCGGACGTGGGCGAGCCCTCGTCCTCACCCTGGTTGGGCTCCGAAGCCGCAGCGGCCTTCTCCCACTCGGTGTTCGGGTCCACCTGGGGGTCCAGGGCCTGCGGTGGGCCTCGTCGATCGTTATGTTCGCCTCTACGTTCGCTTCCTCACCCGAGTCTCGGGATTGCCGTTCTGCTCGCTCATATTCCCTCCTGGTCAAGACTTCGTCAGCTCTTCTTTGGAAAGCCTGCGGAACTTGCGGCGGGGCCGGGTCCTGTCGAGAACCGCCACCTCGAGGAGCTCCACCTCGCGCCCCTCCACCGACTTCAGGGCGTCACGCCCGAGCTTCAGTCCCGCCTCGAGCTCGAGGGGCTCGGATGGGAACTTCTCCTTGAGGTAGGTCCCAGAGCGTCCGCCTGACCGCCCATCGCCACCACACCTGCCGGTCGGTGACGGACCGTCGAAGAGGATGTGGAACAGCTCGTTCTGTCGGGAGTGTCCCCCACGGCGGCAACGAGGATCTCGCACTCGTAAGGCTTGACCTCTCCGGTGAAGATGTTGCCGAGCGACTGCGAGTAGGCGTTGGCGAGGCCCTTCGCGGTGACGTCTTCCCGGGAGTAGGAGAAACCCTTCACGTCGACCAAGCGGATGCCGCCGATGCGGAGCTGCTCGAACTCGTTGAACTTGCCAACCCCGGCGAAGGCGATCTTGTCGTAGATCTCGGAGATCTTGTGGAGGGTGACCGAGGGGTTCTCGGCGATGAAGAGGATCCCGTTCTCATACTCGAAGGCGATCACCGAACGGCCGCGGGCGATGCCCTTGCGTGCGTAGTCGCCCTTGTCCTTCATCAGCTGTTCGGGCGAGACGTAATACGGCGTAGCCATGACTACTCCTCCACCTTCGGCCGACGGACGTCGACCGTGTGTGTCTCGGGCCGGCGCATCTCGTCCTGCCTGTTCGCGATGAGCTGTTCGAACAGGCTCTGGATCTCCTCTTCTGCGATCTCGACTGCCCCCGGCGCGGAGATGGCGACGACCGTGGGAAAGATCCCGCGCATAAGGTCGGGGCCCCCCGTGCCGACGTCCTCGTCCGCCGCGTCGAAGAGAGCCTCGATGGCGATCGTCACGGCCTCATCCCGGCCGAGGTCCGCCCTGAACCGCTTCTTCAGCGAGGACCGCGCATCCTTGCCGCCCGATCCCGTCGCGTGGTAGTCGTCCTCTTCGTAGCGCCCCCCGGTGATGTCGTACTTGAAGATCCTGCCGAGCGAACGCCTCTCGTCGTAGCCGGCGAACAGGGGGACGACGGCCAAGCCCTGCATCGCTGCCGGCAGGTTGGAGCGGATCATCTGGGAGAGCTTGTTCGCCTTGCCCTCGAGGCTGAGGCGCTCGCCCTCGACCTTCTCGTAATGCTCGAGCTCGGTCTGGAGCAGGCGGACCATCTCCACGGCCGGACCCGCGGCCCCCGCGATGGCCACGGCGGACATGTCGTCCGCCAGGAAGACCTTCTCGATAGAGCGGTGGGCGATCTGGAAGCCCTCGGTTGCCCTCCGGTCCCCCGCCACGATCACGCCCTCGTCGTATCTCAGAGCGAGGACGGTGGTCCCTTCCGGCACCTCGAGATGGCCCTCGGCGCCGGGCGCGGTAAGTAGCTCGGGTGCCTGGGCGCGCAGCACCTCTGAGAACGATGACCCCGGCCCATAGAGGGGCACCCTCATGAGATCGTCAAGCCTCGGCTCCATAGCAGCAACATAACCCGCGTCGGCGCCGCGTGAACCTGGGAGTGGGTGCTACTCCCCGCCCTTCTGGACGAACCCCCGGACGAATTCCTCCGCGTTGGTCTCGAGGACGGAATCGATCTCGTCGAGCAGTTCGTCAACGTCTTCTGTATTGGTCGCCTCGGCCTGGGCTTCGGTCTCCTGCGGCTGCTCTTCATCCTGCCGCGGCTTGCTTTTCTTGCTCTGCTCTCCCGAAGGGCTCATCCAAGGCTCGCTTTCCGTGCTTCTAAGTCAGGGGTCAATCGTAACTTCCTCGTCGAGGTCCCATGGAGCTTCCTCCCCACCGAGGTCCAACGCCCCTCCAGGCAGGCAATCCGCAGACCTGTAGTTGTCCGGCATCCTCGGATAGTGGTCCCTCCAGTAAGTGATCGCGAGGTCTCTGGCGCTCGCCACCGGCGCCCCTAGGAGCCGCGCCATCTCCGCGTCCCGCTGAACCGCGAAACACTCCGTTCGCTCCTCGTTGATCTCACCCTTCATGTGCATCGCCTCGTGGGTGAGTATGTGAACGGCGATCACCTGCTCCGGCTCTGGATCGGCCCTGTCGGAACGGAGGTACGAGGCTAGGTCTCTGCACTGGTCCCTCTTGATGAGGGTCTCCTTCAGCGGAACCCCGTCGGGGCCGCAAGGGACGAAACCGAGCTCCACTCCGGCATCGACGAAGGCGCGTCCGAAGCTCTGGCACTCGACCTTCACGGGGGCGCCCACGATCACGCTGGCCGCCTTCTCGAGCTTGTCTTCGAGCCTCATCCTCAGACGAAGGGGGTGAGGGCGGCCATCCCCAGGGCGCCCAGAGCGACGGCGGCGAACCAGGGGAACGGCTTCGGCCTGCCGATCGCGTCCGTCCGGGCGAGGAGCCAGCGGGCCAACACGACGGCTGCGAGCACGAGCCACAAGAGGCCGAAAAGATGCATCCCTAGACGATGAAGCCAGGCCCGGCGACGGGCCCGCTTTCACTCTCTTTTCCTCTGCAGATGGGCGGATCGGGGGGCGAAACCCTGTAAAACTCTCTCATTACTAGGGTAACAGACCTAGTAAATAAGTTGACCGGGGCCTTCGAGAGGGCATGCCCGAACGCCGTTCGGCGCACGGACGCCCCCACCATCCAGTAGGGGCCCTTGCAGACATCGAAGTCATCCGGGTCCCCGGTCAGGGCACGGGCGTACCTCCGGCCCTCCCCCTCAGCGGCCAGCACGCCCCCACCACCGCGGATCGCCTCACCGGTTCTGGCCACGATCTCGCCCCGCTCGTCTAGGACGGCGATTCCACTGTCCACCCCCGGCCCCGCATCGATCGTGTCACCCGAACCGTTCCCTAGAGCCGAAACAGTCCCGACAGCAAATGAGCGGTGATCGATGTGGGACTAGCGCTAGGCAGCGGGATCGGACCGCTGGGAGAGGGGCTCGGGCCGTTGGGTGGGGGGCTCGGTCTTGGAGCCGGGGCTGGCTCGCAGTTCACCTCGACCTCCCCCTCGTGACATTCGTCCTCCCCGCCTTCCCCGTCCAGCCTGTCTCGCCCGGGCCCTCCGTTCAACCGGTCGGCACCGCGGCCCCCCTTCAGAAGGTCGTCGCCGGCGCCCCCGGCCAATCGGTCTTCTGAGCCTGATCCTCGGAGGACGTCATCTCCGCCCTTACCTTGCACGCGGTCTCGGCCGCCCCCGGCTTCGAGATGGTTGTTCTTCCGATCACCGATGAGGACGTCGTCCCAGTAGGAGGCGGTCACATCCTCGATCCCAGATACCTTCATCTGATCACCGCCGATATCCATCGTGTCCTCTCTCAGGTCTGCCACCACCCGTACTCGGTCAAGGACCAGGCGATCTCGTCCACCACCGCCACGGATCGGCCCGCCGCCTCCACTGATGGTGATCGTCTCGTTCCTGTCGCTGCCGATCACCCGCCCGATCGACCGGTACCCGCCCTCGACCTTCTCGATCGACAGGATCCGATCGCGACCCGCGCCGCGTGCGATCCCTCTCTCTAGGTTGATGTCGATAGCCTGAGAGCAGCTGAAATAGGTGACGAGGTCTCTTCCGCTTCCACCGTTGAGCTTGTCGCTGTCCTCTTCGGCACAAGGACGGGCTATGCCGTTCCTTCTGGAGGAGCCGCTCAGTCGATCCGCACCCGGCCCGCCGGCCACGTCATCGGGTCCGGCTGCTCCGAAGAGCATGTCGCCCCCCTTGCCCCCACGCAGGACATCTTTGTCCGGCTTCGAGTAGAGCTCGTCCCCAAAGAGCTCGTCCCTTCCTTTGGCGCCGCGCAGGGTGTCTCGTCCACCGAGCCCGTGCAACCTGTTGAGAGCCTCATTCCCAACAAGAACGTCGTCCCCGCTCCCCCCGTAAACCTCCTCCATCCGCCTGACCTCGTCTCGACCCAAGCCCCGGGCCCATCCCGCTTCAAGATCGACCCTGATCGGCCTCGAGAGGAGATCCCCCCGCACGGTGAACATCATGTAATCAAGGCCGCTGCCGCCATCAACGACGTCGCCACCCCTGCCACCGAACAGGCCGTCTTTGCCACCACGGCCCGTCAGCTCGTCGTCTCCTCCGCCGCCCTCTAAGTGGTCTTTCGTATCGGCCCCTTTGATCACGTCGGAAGCGGAAGAGCCTTTGACGCCTTCGATGCGTCTCAGCGTGTCGACGCCCTGAGCCCTCGCCTTCCCCTTCCTCAGATCGACTCGAACTCCGGCCAGGCCGTCATAGAGAACCCGGTCCCAGTACTCTTCGCCATAGCCTTCGAAGTAGCCGTACCAATAAGCATGGCCGCCTCGGATGTGGTCATCGCCAGGCCCCGGCCAAAAATCATCAGGGCGAGCCCCACCTCTCAGATCGTCAGCCCCTGGACCGCCTTCGATGCGGTCATAGCCCTCGCCGCCGCTAACTACGTCCTCGCCTTTCCCGGCACAGATGTAATCGTCGAAGCCTCCTCCCCTGATCCGGTCGTTGCCGCCAAGGCTGACGATGACATCTGTGTCCGAGGTTCCTTCGATATCGTCCTCGCCAGAGGTGCCAACGATCGTGGCCTCCTTTCCCCGGCAGGTGCGGGTCTCTTGCGCGTTGACCGGTGAGATCGGAGCCAGCACCGTGAGAGCCGTGAGAAGAGATATCAGCAGTCCCTGTTTGATCATCATTCCTCCACTGGGTTCACCCCGGCAACGCTCCGTCCCTTGAACCAACGGTCCACAGGGCCTGAGGTTGTCCCTTCCTCAGGAACTGGCTAGGCCCTGTACCCCGAACAAGCTCCGGATGAACTCACGGTTGCCACACCGCCGGTGCTTGCGTCCGGGCACCGAGGCACTCGCCTAGAGCGAGTAGTGGAAGCCGAGCACAGGACCCAGCCGGGAGGCCCTTTGGAACCACTTGACGCGATAGGCGCCGTCGCCCTGGTAAGGGAAGTTGTCCTTCCAACCCACGCTGCTCGTGAACATGCCGTCCTGGTTACGGTCACGGAGGCGGAACCTGAAGCAGGGCTGCGAGCCGTCGGGACCCTTAACGCACAGCTTGTATTCGCCCCGGTGAGCGAATGACGTGATCCGGAACTTCCTCACCCCGTCGACCTTGCGCACGCTCGTGCAGAAGTCGCCCGAGCTCGAGCAGTAGACGGAGGGGGCGTGGTGCGCTCCGGCGCTGGGCGCAACCAAGAGGAGCGGCACGGCAAGCACTATCGCGGCTAGAAGTCGTTTCATCCTGATACCCCTCATCCATCTTGGTTTCGCACCTGGCCCCGTAAGCATCGCACGGGCAGGGCAACATTCACACGCCTAACTACCCAGGTTCCTCAGCAGGGCCGCTGCATCGGGGCTCTCGTCGAACAAACCCTGAACGTGCGCCCGGGTCCCACGGGTGGGCTCCATCGTAGGTACCTTCCGCAGCGGTTCATCGCCGAGGTCGAAGATGAGCGCGTCCCACGAGGCGGCAACGATCCGGGGCGAGAACCTTCGCAGGCATTCCCCGCGGAAGTAGGCGCGGGTGTCTTCGGGAGGATGGTCGACCGCGTGCTCGATCTCCGCGTCCGAGACGAGCCGGTCCATCTTCCCGGACGCGACGAGCCTCCAATAGAGGCTCTTTTCCCTCCGCACGTCGTGGTACTGCAGATCGATCATCTTCAGCTTGCTGTGATCCCAGGGCAGGTCGTCCCGGTTCCGATAAGCCTCGATGAGCGACAGCTTTGCAACCCAGTCGAGGGTCCTGGACTGGGACATCGGGTCCTTCTCGAGGCCCTCGATCACCGCCTCCCACCGCTCGAGCACGTCCTCGTCGACGGGGCTGGTCTCGTTGTCCTGTGCGTATTTCTTAGCCAATCTGAAGTACTCCCACTGCATGTCTATCGCGGTCACCGAGCGACCGTCGGCGAGCTCCACGACTGCCTTGCAGGAAGGGTCGTGGGAGACGATCTTGATAGCCCGCACCGGGTCCCGGAGGCTGAAGTCATCGGAGATGAAGTCGTCCTCGATCATCTTCAGCACGAGCGAGGTGGCGCCAACCTTCAGGTAAGTCGCGATCTCGCTCATGTTGGCGTCGCCGACGATCACGTGCAGCCTGCGGTACTTGTCCGCTTCGGAATGTGGCTCGTCCCTCGTGTTGATGAGCGGCCGCTTGAACGTCGTCTCGAGGCCCACCTCCACCTCGAAGAAGTCGGCTCTCTGAGAGATCTGGAAGTCGGCGGGATCGGAACCGTTCTCGGCCCCCAGCTTGCCGGCCCCCGCGAAGACCTGGCGCGTTACGAAGAACGGGGTCAGGTGCTTCACGATCATCGGGAACGGGGTCTGGCGATCCATGAGGTAGTTCTCGTGACACCCGTAGGAGTTGCCCTTGCCGTCCGAGTTGTTCTTGTAGACGAGGATCCCCCGGCCGGTGGGAGCGACGCTGGCGGCGGATGAGATCGAGTCCTCCAGGATCCTCTCCCCCGCCTTGTCCCAGATGACAGCGTCTCTGGCGTTCGAGCACTCGGGGCTCGAGTATTCCGGGTGCGCGTGATCTACGTAGTAGCGCGAGCCGTTGGGGAGGATCACGTTGACCAAGCTGGAATCGTCCTCTGATGCCGGCTCCGGCGCGCCGCGGTCGAAACCGCGGGCATCCCGCAGTGGGTTCTCCTCCTCGTAGTCCCACTTCACGCGCTTGAACGCCGGCTTGGCGTACGCGTTGATCAGGAGCGAGGAGGTGAGGATCGGGTTGAAGTCGGGGGCGTCACGAAGGGCGATCCCGTACTCGGTCTCGACCCCACAGATCTTGGGAAACGCCATGCCAAAAGGGTAGTTCGGCTACAGGTACTGGCCGGTCTGCATCCGCTCGACCTGGCGGCTTCCCTCACCGTCGTCATGCTCACCCACCAGGGTCCGGATGTACACGATGCGCTCGCCACGCTTACCGGAGACACGGGCCCAGTCGTCGGGGCTCGTGGTGTTCGGCAGGTCCGCGTTCTCCTTGTACTCCGGGAGGATCGCGGAGAGGAGGTCCGGGGTGCCGAGGCCCTTGGCTTCCCCGGCGATGCGCACGCTTGCGAGCCGTCCTCGGGCCCCCCCCCCCGACGGTCTCGAGCATGGCCCCCGCAGCGAAGTCCCTGAACTACAGCACCTCCTTCTCGCCGTTCGCGTAGGTGACCTCGAGAAAGCGGTTCCGGGGGTCGTCGGAGTACATGGCGTCGACGGTCTGAGCGATCATGCCGTTGATGGCCTCTTCGCGAGAGCCCGCCATCTCCACCTCCTCAGGGGAGAGCGGGAGCCCGTCGGTGATGTACTTGGCGAAGATATCCCTCGCCGAACGCTCGTCGGGGCGCTCGATCTTGATCTTGACGTCGAGGCGGCCCGGCCGCAGGATCGCGGGGTCGATCAGGTCCTCGCGGTTCGAGGCGCCGATAACGATCACGTTCTTCAGCGTCTCGACACCGTCGATCTCGGCAAGAAGCTGTGGCACGATCGTTGCCTCCATGTCCGAGGAGATCCCGGAGCCACGGGTGCGGAACAGGGAATCCATCTCGTCGAAGAACACGATCACCGGCACGCCCTCGTCCGACTTCTCCTTGGCGCGTTGGAAGATCATGCGGATCTGACGCTCGGTCTCGCCCACGTACTTGTTGAGGAGCTCGGGACCCTTCACGTTGAGGAAGTAGGAACGGCGGTCGCTCCTGCCGGCCTGCGCCGCGACCTTCTTGGCCAAGGAGTTGGCCACGGCTTTGGCGACCAGCGTCTTCCCGCAACCGGGAGGTCCGTAGAGAAGGATCCCCTTTGGCGGGTCGAGCTGGTGCTCCCGGAACAGGTCCCCATAGAGGAAGGGAAGCTCGACCGCGTCTCTGATCTCCTCGATCTGCGTGTCGAGCCCGCCGATGTCCTCGTAAGAGATGTCAGGGACCTCTTCGAGGATCAGCTCTTCGACCTCGGGCTTCGGCAGCTTCTCGAGAACGTGCCCCGACTTCGGCTCGAGCAGCAGGCTGTCACCAGCCCGCAGCACCTCGTCCCGCAACGGGGCCGCCAGCTCGACGACCTTCTCTTCGTCCGTCCGACCGATGACAAGGGCCCGGGCTCCGCCCTCTAGGATCTCCTTCAAGAGGACGACCTCGCCCTGGATCTCGAAGTCACAGACGACGACGATGTTGAGGGCCTCGTTGAGGATGACCTGCTGGCCGCGGCGGACCGAGGACACGTCGATCTCGGCGCTGAGGTTGACCCTCAGCTTCCTTCCATTGGCGATGACATCGGCCGTCCCGTCTTCGAAGGCCTCGAGGAAGACGGCGTAGCTGGAAGGTGGCTGTGAAAGCTTCTCGACCTCTTCCTTCAGTGCGACAAGCTGGTCGCGCGCCTCGCGGAGGGTGGACGCAAGCCTCTCGTTGTTGTCCTGCGCCCGTTGAAGGTCCGCAGAGGTCCCCGCCAGCCGCTTCTCGAGAAGGTGGATCTGGCGGGGGGCGGCCTGGAGCTTCTGCTGGTTGAGGGCAAGCTCATCCTGCAACAGCTTTACCTGGCCCTGTAGCTCCTGAACCTCACGGTCATACTGAGTGATCCGGCGCTCGAGATCTTCGTTACGGATGATCCTCACCTCCTCGGCCTTCCAAGGTTACCCCTTGCGCCCCTGAATCTGTTGAATCCGAGGCAGATCCCGCAAGCTTCCTCCCGGTGATTATGAAGCCGGTGTGGGCCACCATCCTGTGGTCCGGCCTCACCGATTGCCCGTCGATGTTCCAGGTCCGCACGAGCGCCTCGAAGGTGGAGATCTGGCCGAAGCCACCTCTGCGCATCGCCTCCACGGTCTTGGAGACCTGGGGGATCGTGGGCAGATACGAGCACATGACCCCACCTGGGGCGAGGGACTCGGTCGCCGTCCCTACCGCTCTCCACGGCTCGGGCATGTCGAGCACCAACCTGTCCGCGGTCTCCGGGACCCCATCGAAGACGTCCCCCAACCTGAGGTCGACGTTGTCCGGCTTCGACCCACCGCCGGCGTACCAGGATTCGACGTTCGCCCGGCCCTGTAGATGATGGTCCTCTCGTACCTCGTAGGAGATCACCTTGCCCTCGGCCCCCACAGCCCGCGACAGTGCAAGCGTGAGCGAACCGGAACCGGTGCCCGCCTCTAGGACGGTCGCGCCTGGAAAGATGTCGGCGTACATCACGATGAGGCCCAGGTCTTTCGGATAGATCACCTGAGCCCCCCGCTTCATCTTGAGCACGAAGTCGGCGAGGGTCGGGCGGAAAGCCGTGAAGGACGCACCCCCGGTGGACCGTGCAACGGACCCTTCCGGGCCACCGATCAAGGCATCGTGCTCGATCACGCCGCTGTGAGAGTGGAACTGTTGCCCAGTGGCGAGCGTGATCAGGTAACGCCTCGCCTTCGAGTCGATGAGCAGCACCCGGTCCCCAGCTTGCAGAGGCCCGGTCAGCGTCGTCTCCGGCGCGGCCTCGTGGCGCTCGTCCCCTCCGTCTTGCGCTTCGTCGCGAGAGCCTTGGTCTTACAGAAGGAGCAGCGGGCCTCGGGCTGACCCCAGGACACCGTCGGGGAGCCGCAGCTTACGCACGGCACGACGTCGACGTCCTCCTCGTCGACCTTGAACTTGTCGGCCGCCTTCTTCAGGAACCCGAAGTACATCTGGTGCTTGGTGCCGGGGGACGCCTCCTCGAGAAGGGTCAGCGCCTCTTTGTATCTGTGCTGCGTGTTCCCCTCGACCATCGGGCATTCCTCGACCACATAGTCGATCCCGGCAAGGAGGGCGTAGGCCGCCGTCTCCCGCTCCGCGATCTTCACGAGGGGCTTGGCTTTGCGAACGAGGGCCGTCCCGGCGGCCTCACCCTCGCCGAATATGCGCTCCTCGAGAACGGGGGCCTGACGTCCCAGCATGTCGGTGTTCCAGTGGAGGACGTTGCCGAACAGAGTTGCGACCTCGTCATCGAGGTTATGACCGGTCACGAGGACGGAGAACCCTTCCTCTACCGCGACGCGGTTGAACTCGTAGCGCTTGTTGAGCCCGCAGCCCGAGCACGGCACCCGCCCGGTCAGACGCGACAGCTCGGGGACCGTGAAACCATGCTCCTCCTGCAAAGAGCGGATCACGAGCTTGGCCCCCCGCTTCTCGGCGTACGCAACCGTCACCTCTTTGGAACGGGTCGAGTAGCCCCCGATCCCGAGGTCCAGATAGAAGCCGGTCGTGTCGTAGCCGAGGTCGAGCAGGATGTCCCACAGGGCGAGCGAGTCCTTGCCGCCGGACACCGCCATCAGCAGGCGATCGTCGGGTCGGAACATCCTGAACTCGTGGATGGCCTTCGCTACCTGGTTCTTGATGTGCTCCATGAAGTGCGTCTGGCAGAAACCGGCGTTGTGCCGTCTCACGTCGATCACTGCGTGCTCACGGCACACCTTGCATTTCACGAGGCGCCTCCGCTGAGAACCGGACGAACCTCCAACTCATCGGCTTCGCGCAGCGACTCGTCGCGCGTCAGCAGAGTGGCGTCCCGGATCACGAGGACCGACTCGGGGACGATCTGAAGCTCGTACAGGAGTGCCTGCACCGTCCGCGGCCCGGTCACCTCGACGACCCGGTCGGGGTTCCGCAGCTTCACCTTCACGTGCGACCTCAGTCGAGGCCCGGGGGGCGTAGCGCCAGGGTCACTTCGAAGACCTGGGGCTCGCCGTCACGGATGACCTCGAGCTCGATCACATCTTCCGGGTCGTACCGAAGGAGGGTGTCGGAGAGGTCTGAACCGGAGGCTATCGGGGTGTCATCGATCCTTATGATGACGTCGCCCTCTTCCGCACCGGCCTTCTGGGCCGCGCTCTCACCGAGGAACTCCACGATGAGAGCGCCCCGCACGTCGGTGGCCAGCCCCAGCTGACCGGCGATCGCGGCGGAGTCGACCGATTGGATCGAGACGCCGAGCCAAGCCCGCTGGTCGTCTGGGTCATCCAGGATCGCCCTCGCCACCGGCAAGGCTCTGTCGATGGGGATCGCGAAGCCGATGTTTTCTGCCGAGCCGGCTTGGGCGGCAGCCGTGTTGATACCGATGAGACGGCCATCGAGGTCGATGAGGGCACCTCCCGAGTTCCCCGGGTTGATGGCGGCGTCGGTCTGGAGGAGGTCGCGTAGCGTCGCCGGGACCCCGCCGGTGCCGGCACCCACATCGATCGTCCGGTTGATGGCGCTGACGATCCCCTTCGTCACCGTCAAGCCGCCGAGGCCGAGGGGGAACCCGAGCGCGACGACATCGTCTCCCAGGCGGAGCGTCTTCGAGTTGCCGAGCTCGATCGCCGGGAGGGTCTCCTCCTCGACTTTCACGACGGCAAGGTCCTGGTCTGCCTCGGTCCCGACCACGCGCCCCTCCGCCGTCTCCCGCCCGTCGTTGAAGACGATCGTGACCTCGGTAGCTCCCGCCACCACGTGGTTATTGGTGAGGATGATCCCTTTGGGATCGATGATCACTCCGGAACCCTCGCCGCGGCCCTCGATCCCACTGACGCGCACGTTCACCACGGAGGGCAGGACCTCCTCGATCACGTCCGGCAACGACGAGTGCGGGCTGGCCTCGCCTTCTTGACTGAGGGAGATATCGGGGTCGGGCGTGAAGTCGGGCTCCGGGTCGGAAGCGCTCGGGACGACCTCGGCGATCTCCAGATCCGAATCCTCGACATCTTCGCCGAGAGAGGCAACACCGGAGCAACCGGACAGGCCCAGGAGGAAGGCCACCAGGAGCAGGGAGAGAGGCTTTTTCATACGTCCCAGGATAGGACCCAGTTGGCCCTACCGGAGAAGGCCCTACGCCGCCTCTTCGGGCCGGCACCTCGACAGCGGTGACGTCGAGCTCACCACCTAATGCCCCGCCTAATGAGAAGACGATCCGGTATCTCCCGGGCGTGAGCGGATGGCTCTCCTTGACCTCGTCGGTCAGCTCGGTCAGGGCCTGCAGCCCCCAGACCAGCTGGTTCCTAAAGGGGCCCTCGATGAGAACCTCCCGAGATGAGGGGTCGATCAGGTACCAGGTCTCGTCGTAGTAGCCCTCGGCGGCGGACCAGGCCCTCGACACCTCGAAGGGAAGCGTCTTTCCGTTCCTCACGGGAATGCCCTCTTCCCCCTGCCACCTCTTCCGCGGCCTGCAGCTGCTGCTGAGGACCTTGCGCTGCAGGCCAGAGACGTCGGCTTCCATGGTCCCGAGGATAACAAGCAGGGCCGGCGCCCCTCGAGAGACCTGGTTAGACGACGGACATACCCACGATCATGGGGCGTCCGTCCTTGTCCGCCCAGCGAGAGGCAACCGTAGCGTCCCCGTTCTCGCCGGAGTACTTGATGTGCACGACGCACGTCACCCTCGGTCGTGACGCTAACGATCTCCGAGGATGTCGCGGGCTTCGGGAGCCGGGGCATCACCGCACCCGCGCCTTTCATCCCCTCGGGCGTGAGGTCGGCCCCCGCCGTCCTCAGGTCCCCCGCCACCACTGCAACGCCATGGGCCTCGGCGTGCTCTCT
Organism: Actinomycetota bacterium; assembly: GCA_030448085.1. The sequence continues at coordinate 16,705 of JAUJNU010000019.1, forward strand.
GACCCTCTGCTCGTCCATCTGGACCTCCTCGCCTCGCCGGTCTCGCTCAGCACACTAGCGGGCAGCACTTATCGTCTCCACATGTGCGTCTTCTGCTCGATCGTGGAGGGCCGGGAGCCGGCCCAGATCGTGTTCGAAGACGACATCTCGCTCGCTTTTCTCGACGCCAGACCGGTGTTCCTGGGGCACACCCTCCTCGTCCCCAAGGAGCACCACGAGACGCTTCCCGACTTGCCCGTGGAGTTGGTGCGCCTTTCTTCCTCAACGGGCGGCCTCTCTCCGCCGCGGTAACAGACGCGATGCACGCCGATGGCACGTTCGGAGCCATGAACAACAAGGTGAGCCAGAGCGTGCCCCACCTTCATCTCCACGTCGTCCCCCGCAGGAGGAAGGACGGGCTGCGCGGTTTCTTCTGGCCTCGTCGTAAGTACGAGAGTGCGGAACAGCAGAACTCCGTCGGTGAGAGCATCAGGGGCGCCGTCGGAAACGTGCGGCAGACCGGCAGCTCCCTATGACGCCCGCCTTCGACCTCCGGTCATCGGATGGGCTGGCCCTCGAGGCTGAGCTCGATCACCCTGAAGGCCCCACTAGGGCTCTCGTCCTATGTCACCCACACCCGAGGATGGGCGGCACCATGAACGCTCCCCTTCTGAAGGCGGTGCGGGACGCTCTCGTTTCGTCGGGCTGGGCCGTCCTCCGTTTCAATTTCCGTGGCATCGGCCGCTCGGAAGGCGAGGCCGGGCTAGGCCATGACGAGACGATGGATGCCGAGGGAGCACTCGCCGCCATGAAGGAGCGGTACCCCGACCTCCCGCTCGCCATCGCCGGCTGGTCCTTCGGCGCCGCGGTAGCTGTGAGGGTGGCCGCGAAACACCCGGAGCTCGTCGGGTGCGTGGCGATAGCGCCGGCGGTGAAAGAGAAACCGGGCGTCACAGCGGGGCTTCCGGAGCCCTCAGAGGTCGATCTGGCGATGCCCACGCTGTTCCTCGTCGGGGTGAACGACGATCAGACGCCACCTGAAGCCTGCCGGGCCTGGGCTGAGAGCGCGGGAATCAGCTTCTCGTTGATGCCCGGAGCGAACCACTTCTTCTGGGCCAAGTACGAGAAGTTGGCCGCCGAGGTGGTGGGTTTCCTCGAGGAAGCCGCCTCTAGCTACCTTCCTCGAGATGAACCGTGACGGTGCTTTTCGAGGAAGGGATGGCGATCCGCCGCCTCATCTCGTAGAGGAACACTCCGACCGCGACCGACAGGTTCAACGACGAGGCAGTCCCGGCCATCGGCAGCGTCACGGTGAGACCTGCTCTCTCGAGCACCTCTACCGGGAGCCCTGCGGCCTCACTTCCGAACAGGAAGAGAGCCGGGGTAGGGATCGCTGCATCCCAGAACCCGAGTTTCGCCTTGGCGGAGGTGGCGACTACGCCAACCCTCTCCATCAACGTCCATGCGAACAGGTCTTCGAGATCCCGCGTCCGCCGGATGGGCACGGAGAACATCGTCCCCATGCTCGCCTTGACCGACTGCGGGTGGTATGGGTCCGTAGAGTCCCCCACGATGATCACCCCGGCCCCCCCAGCCGCGTCGACCGACCTGATGATCGAGCCAAGGTTTCCCGGATTTCCGACGTCCAGCAGGCCGACGTAAACGTCGCCTTCTTTCGCCGCAAGGTCGGTGAGCGGTCGCTCCACTATCCGTGCGATCGCCCCGAGACCCGACGGATGGTCCCGCAGCATGACGCTTTCGAACGCTTCCCGACCTAGCTCCTCCACCTCGACACCGGCCTCACCGGCTCGCTGCACCGCCATCAAGCCGGCCTCGCTCGTCAACAGTTCCGGCGCGACGAGAAGGCACTCCAGCGGGGCTCGTTGCTCGAGTGCTTGGAGAACATGGGCGATCCCTTCGATCAGGAAGGCACCTACTACGTCACTGAACTTGCGGCTGCGAATCTTCCTGGCTCACTTGACCAGGGGCTTCTGCAGACTGCTTATCGGCACGAGGCAAGATCCTAGGGCGCGTCCGGGGCCAGCCGATCGAAGAACTCTCGGCAGCGCGTCTCTTCATCCGTCTCCCCGATCCGTCCGGCGGCCTCACCGAGCCCCTTCAACGACCTGAGGAACCCTCTTTTCGGCTCGTGGGACCACGGGACCACCCCTTGACCCTTCCACCCGGCTCCCCTGATGCGATCGAGGCCGCGGTGATAGCCGACACGGAAGTACGCGTACGCAGCAACCGGAGCGCCGGCGCCGAGGGCTTCCTCACCAAGCGCGGCCCATGCCGCCAGGCAGAGGGGCCAGCGTGCCGCTACGACACTGATCGACTCCGTGTCCGATGCCGCCGCCAGCGCCTCCAAGGAGCCCTCGGGCTCCGAGATGCTGACGCTGCCCGGCTCTCCTACGGCTATCTCTCTCATCGGTGCTCCTTAATCGTCATGGTGGGTATCTTGCAGTATCGAGGTTGCTCCAGAGCGTCGGGCGCCGAGGTATTCCGCAGCGGCCAGCGAAGGGAGCGCCACATGCCAGGTTTCCGAGAGCTTCTCGGCATAGAAGTGATGGACACCGTTAAGGGGGACGCTCGCCTCAAGCTCGAGGCGGAAGAGCGACACCTGAACCCGGCCGGAACCGTCCACGGCGGCGCGATCGCCACCCTCGTAGACACTGCTATGGGAGAGGCGGTGGCCACCTGGGCGGAAGACAGGATCCCCGCAACGGTGGAGATAAAGATCAACTACCTCGAGCCGGGCCGGCTGGGGGCGCTCATCGCTACGGCGCGCACTCGCAGGCCCGGCAAGAGATTCACCGTCCTCGAGGCCGAGGTGGTGCAGGAGGAGAGTGGCGAGCACATCGCTTACGCAACCGCGACCTTCACCACTATCGGCTGAGCCTGCCCGCCCCTAGGGGCCCGAAATCAACGGCTTGGAAACATCGATGTAGTTGATGTCTCCGAACAGGTTCATCCACTCCTCGGGCGGGCCCTCACCCGTCGGATTGGCCTCCGCCGCACGAGCCTCTTCCTCGGAGGAGAAGTAAGTGAACTGAGGAACCTGTTCTCGTCGTGCCACACGACGATCCCACCCAGGACGTCGGGGCGGTTCTGCTGCAGCTGTCCCTCCATGCTCCTGCCAGCTCCCGCACCGCCTCCTTGTCCGTTGCGGTGCCGGCCATCACCTGGACGAAACCCGCTTGTCCGACCCCCCGTCGAGGATCAGGTCGACGTCGGTGGATTCATGTATCTGGAGGTCGCCTAGGTGGGCCAGAGCCTCTTCGCGCCACGCCGTCTGCTCCGGGCGGCTGCGGCTCGCCTGCGCGCCGGCCTCGGACTCGTACCTGGCGAGGCCGACGAACGTTCCGTCGGCAGCCACCCCTGCGGTTGCGCCCAGGAACCCCTGCGCTCCCTGCTTCACCTCTCTGAGTTCCAGCGCTCCCATTGAGCAGTGACTTGAGCCTGGTCCGTGACCTTCCCGGTGATCACCTGAGCGTACATTCGAGCCTCCTTGTCGACGACGGCAACTCCAGTCCAACACCATATCGACGGAGCACAAGTCGGGGCAGACGCTTAGTCTCGAGTGATGGAAGCCACCCTTCTGCTGTGCGACTCCGCCCAGGTCTCCGGAGACAAGCTATTCATCCTCGGCGGGGTGGTCGTTCACCGGGCCCGAGATCCCGCCTATGGTTTCGCGATCCTCGTCCAGATCGACTGGAACGAGAGCAACCAAGAGCACCAGTTCCGGGTGGAGCTACAGGACAGCGACGGACATCCCGTACTGGTGGGCGAAGATCAAGAAACCGTTGCGGTCGAGGGAGCCATCGAGGTGGGCCGCCCACCGGGGCACCCCATCGGGACGCCATTGAACGTGCCGCTCAGCATGAACTTCGGCCCGCTCCCTTTAGCCGGGGGCAACCGCTACGTGTGGTCCCTCACCGTGGACGGGGACCCGTCACGCCAATGGAGCGTGGGTTTCAACGTTCGTGCTTGAGCCCGCTTAGGGATCTACCGTCACCGTTCCGGACGCAGCCCGAAGGCACTGGTGGTTGTGGGTGGCGTTGCCACCCTGATCGTCCCTCGCACGGACCACGGCCCGATAGGTACCGGCGGCGTTGGGCTCGCTGATCCTCCAGCGGCCTCTCGTGCCGCTGACATCGCTCCCGACGACCTTCGAGCCGTCGGGGGTGATGCGCTTCAGCCTTGACGAGCCGTGCCCCTTGCAGTTCGGGCGGTTGGAGTCGATCCTCCCCTTGAACTTGCCGTCGGCCTCGACGTACCTGACGGTGGTGCTCGTCGCCGCAGTGTACACGTGAGCCTGGGCAACGGTCCCAGCGATAGCCATGGTGCCTGCTGCGGAGAGCGCGAGGGCCGCCCGCCTGATCTTCGTCATGTGATCCCTCATTCGACCTCCTCGCAAGCTTCTGCGCTTCGATGGTGATTAGTTGAACTCCCTGGATCTACGCCTCATGCCCTTGAACCGGGCGCTGCGGCCAGGCACGACCGAGGGCTAGGGTCGACGGTGACCGTCGAAGAGGTGCCCCTGAGGCAGTTGTGCGAGTGCGTCCGACGGCGGGTGTCCGTCGTCCTGCTCCTCACGACCGCTCGATAAACCCTGCGGCGTTCGGCTCCTCGATCCTCCAACGGCCCCTGTCGCCGCTGATGTCCTTGCCTACGAAGACCGAGCCGTCCCCGGTGATGCGCTTCAGTTTCACGACTTTGCTCTCTTGCAGGCGCCGCGGTTGGAGTCGATCCCCTTGAACTTGCCGTCGGCCTCGACGTACCTGGATGGTGGTGCTCGTCCTGCGGCGTACCGATGCGCTTGAGCAACGGTGCCCGACACGAGGATCGCGCCCGTGGCAACCAGCGCGAAGTGTGCCTCGGGTGAGCCTTCATCTGATCTTCTTTCATAGGTCCGTCCTCCCGCCGATCCAGATCCGACTCGGGAACGGCCGTCGACGTTGGCCTCCAAGGTGCTGCGTCCGTTCGTCAACGCAGAAAGAGGTGGTTCTGCAGCGATCGATCTTCACCTCTGCGGGCACGGGCAAGAAAGGGACGAACCACAAATCCCCCTCAGCCCTAACTCGAGGCTCAACCCATCAACTGGGCACAAGCTGCGGGGTCCGGGGGCCGGTAGCCTGCTGAGGATGAACCAGGCGGAAGAGGTTCTGGCAGGAGGTCTCGCACACCCCGGCAAGGTGGTGAGAGTCGGTCAGACGGTAAGACGACCTAGAAACCCTTTGCCGCCGCCACGATCGCGTTGCTCGAACACATCCACTCGACGGGTCTTCTTTTCGAAGTGCCTACAGACCCCCCTCGGGGTAGACGAGCGAAAAAGGGAGATCTTCTCCTTCATCCCCGGAGATGTTCCCCCGCCCCCTTACTCCCTTTGGCTCTTGCAGACGAGGCTCTCATCAGCATCGCCCGCCTGCTGCGCCGCCCGCACGAGGCCGTTGCCTCCTTCGATGCCCCTCCTGCTGATGCGCGCTGGTCGAGCCGCAGGATCCGCGCGGGGGCCCGGCCGTCTGTCACAACGACGTCTGCCTCGAGAACGTCATCTTCAGAGATGGACAGGCGGTAGGTCTCATCGACTTCGATTTCGCCGCCCCGGGACGCACGGTCTTCGACGTGGTCCGAACTCCCGTCTGGCCGGGTCCCTAGGGATCCGGCAGACCTTCCACGCCCACATCGAAGAAACCGACCAGGTCCGCCGCATCGCGCCCTTCTGCGATGCCTACGAGCTGGCGCCCGCTGCTAGATCCCAGCTCTTGGAGGCATTCATCGACGCGAGCGAGAGCGCTGCCACCTTCATCCGGAACCGAGCCGCAGCAGGCCATCCTCGTTCCTTGGCAGGTTAAGGAGAAGTCACCGGAGGACCGCCTGGAGGCGAACAAGCATTGGGTCGAGCGCAATAGAAGCGCCGTCCACAACGCCCTTGACCCGGCTCCACTAGCCTCGAGCGAGGCAAGGAAGCCGTGAGATCCGTCGCACTCGTTCGTCAGAGGCGCCCGCAACACAGACGCTCAAGAGGGAGGCGGCGAGCTTGTTGACGCTCTGCGCCCTCGTCCAACCTGGGATCTTCGCCGGCGCCATGTTCTCGGCCGCGCGGGGCGGGCCGGATGTGGCGGGTATGGCGACGGTCACTCGCGGGTCCGAGAGACACCACTTGAGAAGAGCCCGGCCCAACTCTCCACGCCGAGCCCGTCGAGGTCGGGGCTCCGCTTCATGAGCGACCCCGAGCCGAGCGGCTGCATCGCGACATCACCCCGAGCCCCAGCTCTTCGGCGAGAGGAAGGATCCGTTCTCAACCTCTTTCTCGTGCGGGTTATAGGGCACCTGGACGCAGTCGATCCGCCCCGTGCGCATCACCTTTCTCGAGCTCATCGAATGCCGAGGGAGGTAGTGGGTGGCGCCGAGCCAGCGGATAAGCCCTCCTCCTCGCCGTCTCCATCCACTCGAGGTGCTCGCGCCCAGGACACGAGGCTGTGCACTTGCTCGACGTCCACCACCTTCTCCAAATGGTGCAGCTGCGTGTCGAGCTGCGCCCCCCCTCTTCAGCGGAGGCGGTCCAGATCTTCGTCGCCACCAATGCCTTGGGCCTCAGCTCCTTTAGCGCATCACCGAGGACCCTCTCAGCGCGCCCGTACATCGGCGAAGAGTCCACGAAGGTTCCACCGTTCTCGAACATGACATCGATGACCTCCCTCGCGGCCGGCAGCTCGGACATCGCAACGTCGAAAACCTGCCATGTTCCCAGCCTGACGACGGGGACCTCAGGTCCCCCTGATCCCAGCCTCCGGCTCTCCATCAGTGGCCCCCGATCGTGGCCGGCTCGGGATCGGCGGATGTTCCGGCATCGTCACAAGCTACCCTCGCTAGGCTCCGGGTGATGCCCTACTCGCCTGCGATCTTCTTCTGACGGTGGCGGACGCGCTTCCCTCGTCATCACCGGCTCCCGCCTCGGAAAAACGACTATCGCCCGCCCGCTCACCGCCGTTTTCTGATCGCGCTGCTCGAGAAGGACGGGATCAAAGAGGCCCTTTTCGACCTCCCTTTGGGGACCTGGGGTCGGGCAGGCTCAGCGACGCCAGCTTCCAGGTGCTCTTCACTGTAGCCGCCTGGCTGAGAACGGCCGCCATAGAAGGGAACTTCAGGCCGGAGCACGAGTCGCGGATCGCCTCCCTAGCCACCAACCTGGTGCAGATTCACGTTCGTTGTTCGCCGGGACGGCGAGGAAACGCTATCTCGGGCGGGCGAGCCTGCGCTCACCCCTGCGCATCCTCCATCCCTGACAGAAGAGGCCCTCACTGCGGTCCCTGAAGTTGCCGGGACCGCTTCTCGAGGTGAGTGGCGAGGAAGAGGTCGATCTGCGGGCTCTCGCCGGCTGGGTGAGACAGAAGCTCGGACCCTGGAGCGGGGGGTAGCGGGGCCGGTAGATCCGCCCGTAAGGGTTTGGTCAGAGGGTCACCCTCACCTGCGGGGACAGGCCGAGGAACCCGGCTTGTTCGCGGCGCGGCTTCGCGCACTGCCTCTTCCTGCTCCGGGTTGAGCGGGTGGAAAGATGTGGACCTCGAAATCGACCGAGTCGCGCTTGTTGGTTCGTTTCCAATAGCCGGCCGTTTGGGTGTCGAGGATGAGGATGCCGTTGAAGGGAGCCTGTCCCAAGACGCTGCGTCCGATCCCCGGCCCCAGCTACGTCCATTACGCGCCTGCTCTCGGGCAGCTGACGACGTACTCGTCGAAAGCCCGCAGAAGGTGAGCTGGACGGGGCCGTCGTCAGGGCGGGGTTCGGTCCCGAACCAGTACCGAGCCCGCTAAAGCTGTCCTGCTGCGAAGCCCGTCCCCCGCCTGCGCCAAGCTTTCACGGACCGTCGTGAGGGTGAGGCTCGCCCACCAGCCGAGATCCTTCACAGTGGCCGGCCCGTGGCTGGTGAAGTAGCGGAGCACCAGTTCGGCTAGGGCGACGTCCTGGGAGAAGCGGGTCGCTTCCGGAGCTCGCTCGTCCAACAAGGCGTGGGTCTGCTCCTTGCCCTTCATCACGCCGCTGCAGATAAGGCCCTCCAGCTCGGCGACCATGAGGATGTATCCCAGCCTTCGCGAGCGAGCGTCGATGCCATGTTCCCCCAGCAACTGCGTGACCTCTTTACGGGTGAGGTGATTGCCGCCGGCGAGCGCCCCCACGAGTATCCCCTGAGAACGGCGAAGGAGTCTTTGGTCTAATTCCAACTCCCGCAGCTGCCGCGCGCTCGCCTTGAGGACCCGAGGAGCCGTCAGCTCCAGCATCCAAACGATGTCCGCCGGCGTAACGAAGTGCCACGTCGGCCTGAGGATGTGGGTCCGCAAGAAGTCGCCTTCGTTGAAGGACGTCGTCACCGCCGCGTCGCTGACACCGGTCGCACGATCTCCGAGGGACCATTTCGCAGAGCCGAAATCCTGTGACTGCACCGCTGCCAGGTGGGCAACCACCTCGGTTGCGTCGGCGCTCTTGGCGCCCAAGAGCCCCAGGCTGTACATCCGCCATCTGGCTATCTCGCGATCGTCCATCCCGGGGCTAGGTACGCGCGTCGTTGGGAGCGGCGTCCATCTCGAAGACGATCTCCTCGCCGTCGATGTCGTCCCACTGCACTCCTACCTTCTTGAACCCGAGCCTCTCGCTCATTCGAAGGGAGGGCCCGTTCCACGGTCCGATCGAGGCGCGGAAGCGGCTCACCCCTTTCTCCGTTCGAGCCCATCCGAAGAGGGCCTTCACCGCCTCCGTCGCATATCCGCGGCGCTGCCAGCGATCGAAGACCCTGTAGCCGATCTCGACAACACCGCGATCATCCGGGGACCCGTGGAAACCGATGTGACCGATCACCCGTTCTTCCACAGTCTCGACCATCAGACGGAGGAGCCACGGGGCCGACCCCGGGTCCTTGTCGATCTGATCGATCCGCAGTCGGAGCAGGCCCACGCTCCTCTCGCTGGGCCAGTCCCGGGGGATGCTCGCGCCGATAGCCGACTCGACCGGCTCCCGGTCCCCCTCGAGCAATGACTTCATCATCCCGGCCGTCAGCAGCACGAGCCGCAGGCGGTTGGAAGAGACCACATCGAGTTGTTCGTCCACCATGCTCGGGACGTTATCCCCTGCCGAACCCTGGGCGAGGGCGGGGGCGAGGGCGAGGGCTGCCCCCTCGTTCTTTTCTGAGCCACATACCTACAAGGTGCGTCGTTAAGAAAAGAACGGCCCGCCTCGCTAGGGGGGGTCCCAATGGGGGCCGGTTCTTGCGGAGCGACCCTCCTCCAGACGAGCCTCGACCTGCCGGGCGTGACCGGTCAGCATGAGGACCAGTCCCAGGACCACAGTTGCTAGGGCCGCCACCCCGCGCCAGAACATCTGTCTCACGTAGATGGCTTCGCCCGCGCAAGGGTCCTGGACCATGTCCCCTGGGGTGCACTCGATCATCAGATGGGCCATGGTCGGCAAGGCGAATGCCGCGATCGATGCACCAGCGACCACCCCCAGCAAGGTGACGAGTATCCCGACCAGCTTCATAAGAGCCTGTCCATGGACTGAAGGTAGAAGACGGATGTATGAGGGATGTCGGAGGGATGTCAGGAGTAGCTGCCGGCTCGCCTCAACCCTCGGCGCTCAGCGGCCGACATTCCCTCTATGGAGGGGGAACAGAAGACATGTGGCTCGTGTGGCGCCGGTAACCCCGCGGCCGCGCCGTGGTGCGGGCAGTGCCTTCGCCGCGTGGACGTCATAGACGGGGCTGAGGTCTCCCCGCCCTCCGGAGCACGGGACATCGCTGCTCCGGAGATCCCTTCGCCCGAAGCTGCCGAGCTGAGACCCGCCGCGTCACAGCCGAGATGGCTCCGCTCAGCCGGTCAGTGCGTGATCTATCTCTTGATCGTGGCTCTGTTAGTCAACGGCCGGTTGGTCCGGCCCCCTGCACTGGAAGAAGGCTCGGGCGATCCCGTCGGGTACCGCTACTCGCTCGTTGCGGAAGCGGACAAGGAGCCGGTGCGGTACGACCCCTGCTCCGCCATCCACTACGTGATCAACCCGGCGGGGGCACCCGAAGGTGGGGTAGAGGACGTACACACGGCGGTGGAACGCACCTCTTCCGCCATGGGTGTCGAGTTCATCTATGACGGGGAGACCGACGAGACCTATACGGCGACACGCGAGCCGTACCAGCCGTCCCGCTACGGCGAGAGATGGGCGCCCGTCGCTTTCTCGTGGACAGCCGGCCCCCTCGGCACGATGGCGAGTGGGCGAGCGGCTGTCGGCCTCGGCGGGAGCACCTATACCGTCAACGGGGACGGGACGGTGGTCTACGTGACCGGGCAGGCGACGTTCGACCCTGAAGGGGACCTCAGCCCCGGCTTCGGGGGCCAGACCTGGGGGCAGGTCATGCTTCACGAGGTGGGTCACGTCGTGGGCCTCGATCACACGGAAGAGCCCGGCATGGTGATGAACCCCGTTCTCGGGATGCGTTCGGCTCAGTGGACGGGCCCCGAGAAGCTAGCTCTGTGGGAGCTGGGGATCGGAAGAGACTGTCTCGACTCCCCCCGTCTCCCCGGATAGCCAAGAGTCGCCAGCGGATGGCCCGCACGTCCATGGAATCGCTAGTAGCGGGACACCCCTAGACCCTCGATCTTCACAGCCTTACCGGACGAGATCACCTTTATGACCGCCTTCCCGTCCTCCGCCGCGGTCAGGGGCTCCAGCTTGATGAGGGCGTTCTTTTTCTTCGTCGAGGAGGCAAGGGAGATCTTCGTTGACGCGGTCCCCGCTTTTTCCAGAGCGACCCCGTTCCAAAGAACCTTCACGGAGCCGCAGCCGGGGCAGATCGTTGCCACCAGCGCGAACCGCCGCGCGCCAACTATCCCCGACCGCTTCAGCTTCGCTCCGGCAGAGGTGGTCTTCGAGTACTCGCCGTCGAAGAAGATGCCTGATGCCGGCCGCGTCTTCCAGGCGCCGATCCGGACGAGATCCGCATCATCCAGCGGGATGGCGGTGCACGTTGCGGGGCCGGTGCTGGCATTGCCGAGGACGTCTTCGGAACGAACCCTGTAGCAGTTGCTCGAGCCGGGAGCCGCAACGACGTCGCCCGAGGGTGACGCCCACTTCGTGGGCAGGGGTGTGAACTCGGTAGGCATGAGGGGGTCGTCGTAGGAGGCCCCAAGCCACTCGAGGTAGTAGCCACCAAGGCCGCTGCCGGCATCCGCCACCGCACCCCATTGGAGAGAAAGATCCGCAGCCTTGGTGAAGGGCCGAAGAACCTCGATCGTGGCCACGTCCGGCGGCGAGGCATCGATCCAGAAGGGGCCTAGGTGAGTCGCGCCAGAGACGTTCCCCGCCTCGTCGATCGTCCTCACGTGAAGGTAGTGGGAGTCCCCGTCGGCAAGAGGGGGAGAGGCGATCACGGCCTCCGTCTCCTCAACGTCGATCTCTGCATCGGGCACTTCGGTCGGGATGGTGCTCCATTCGTAGGAGAACCCGTCCACCCCGGACGCGCCCGCGTCGGAAGCCGAGCCCAGGCCCGCGACCGTCACCACTTGGTCTCGGGACCAGGCCCCTATGGAGTGGGAGTCACTGACCAGCTCGGGGTTCGACGGAGCCGTCCGATCGATCCTGAACGGCCCGAAGTGGACGGTCGAGGAGGCGTTCCCCGCGCCGTCGACGGTACGAACGTGAAGGTAATGCCATCCCCCATCCGGACGAGGTGATGAGGTCAGGCTCACCTGCGATGCCGGCATGTCCGCAGAGGAGTCTGGTGTAGTCGTCGCGGAGGTGTCCCACTCGTAGGAGAACCCTGCTACCCCCGAGCCTCCGATCTCGTCCTCAGCCGTTTGGAACCCGGTGGCGGTGACGGTGTCGTCCGCCGACCACTGTCGCACCGGATGAGAAAAGGTGAGGGTGGGGTTCGTGGGGGCCGTCACGTCAAGGGTGGCGAGATCGGGAGACATGGTTGGGCCACAGGCGCCTGGATCTCTCATCTCGGCTCCGCTTTTGTCACCGCTGTACAGATCGTTGTTGGGAGATGACGCCGAGATGAACGATGTGTTGTTGGCAGCGCCCGGATAGGGATCTCCAGCGTCCCCGCGATTGGTTTCGTTCTCCAGATGGCGAAGGCCGTCGGCCTGCACCAAGCCCACTAGGGGCCTGGTCTCGTCCGCGTTTGCAGCATTATTCGCGTAGGTGACGCCTTCGTCGATGTGCCAGATGAGGATGCCGCAACCGGGGAGCCCACTGTCGTACCCGGTCTGCTGCCGGTTCTCGACCAGGAAATACTCACCTGTTCCCGACGTCTCGTCCATGGTCCAATCGATCCCGCCCGGAC
>JAUJNU010000020.1 GCA_030448085.1 Actinomycetota bacterium
GGGTGGAGCGGTGACTGAAGAGATGGGTGTCGGAAGAGCAGTGCGTCTGGCCGCAGGGGTCACACTGTTCAGCATGATGCTGGGAGGCGCGGCCGTGGCGCAGCAGCCGGTGCGGATCGAGAGCGTCGTGGTTCTCAGGTATGACGCAGCCCAGAACGCTTTCAAGGGCCGGGTCACTTCCGAGGATCAACGCTGCGAGCGCGACCGGCTCGTTCTCCTCAAGAAGGTCGTGAAGGATGGCCCGGACCGGACCCTCGCCCGCGACAAGACGAACGACGAGGGGCGCTACCGATTCGGAGATCGAGCCAAACCTCGTGGCCGTTTCTACGCGGTCGCGAAAAGAACGGACAGAACCCCGCCGGGCGTCGTCAATCCCACGGTGATCTGCACCAGGGCCCGCTCGACCGCTATCCGTCCCTAGTCGGCCGAAGGGTCGTTAGGAGGCTGGCGCCTACGGCGTGGGCGAGGACTCCTTCTGGCCCGGGAGCCGGTCGGTCTCGGATGGGGACCAGGCGTAGCCGTTGTCCTGCTCGACGTTGAACTCGTAGTCGTACACGAGCGAGCCACCGTAAGCGGCGCCGTATGCGACCAGGGAGCCGGCGAGCAGCGACAGGATCGTCACGGCGAGCGAGGGATATCCCTCGTCCCCACGCCCTAGGCGAAGCACGATGTCGACGACCACGATGGCGGTCACCGTGAGCCTCACCGCCATGTGCCAGGTCGCCGTTCGCCACGCCTGGGTCCCCCGGGGCGTCGACTTCAGCCAATCCCAGAAACCCGTTAGAGCCGTCGGCACCGAGGCGATGACCCCCGCGATGATGACGTAGGTCCCGGCCTTGAAGAGGTCCTGCGAGATCGTCCCCGCCTTGCCGTCCTTCAGGTAGATGGCGTACGAGATGAGGTCGAAGACCATGACCAGGATGTAGGCCGCCACCGGGATGTCGGTGAGCGGCGGATGGCTGGGCTTGCCGGCCCATCCCCTGAGGCCCTTGAACTTGCGCCCGCGGAGAGTGATCGGAGGTTTGATCGAGAAGAGCTTGCTCATGTACCCACCCCTTGTTCGTCGGCCGCTGACCCTCCACAGGACTATCTGCCTATGCGCCTACTTCTGCAACTCACTTGCTATATGAGGGCGCTGCCTCCCGACCGTCTGGGGTCGTGCGCCGCGTCGACCTTCCCCTCATGCGTCACCGACGCGGCCTGAACCGCGCCGAAGTACATGTGGGTCTCGTCGTATGGCCTGTGGACGTAGCCCTCGATCTCCTCACCCGGAAGCCCCGGCTCGTAACAAAGACGCGTTCCTTCTTCGCGGAAATCCAGGTGCGCCCGAGGTGCGGCGACGGCCTCTTCGAGCGACTTGCCCTCCCCTGCCACCCGCAGGATCGTCTGGGCGATCGCGCTCACGATCCGGTCGGCTCCGGGAGACCCGATGCCCACCACCTGGTCGGGCCCGGAAGCGATGGTGGGGGCCATGTTCGAGTGGCAACGGGAGCCGGGACGCAGGCTATGGAGTCCGAGAGGGTTCAGCTCCTCCTCGCCGAGTGTGTTGTTTAGCAGCATCCCGTTCACGACCAGGCCCGCGCCGTAGCCGTTGGATGCGGTGAAAGAGCACACGTACCCGTCGCTGCCTGCGCTGGAAGTGTGGGTGGTCGAGGGGCTCTTCCTGGCTCGTGATGCGATGTTCATGATCGCCGCGTCCAGGCCGGCGGCGATCGTGTGGGGGTCCTTGTAGTTCTCCCTGCGATATCCCATCGCCTCGTGCTGAGCTTGAACGATCGCATGGAGGCGCTCGTAGGGGTCTTCGAACCTCACGTTCTCGAGGAGAGCCATCATGTGGACGAGGAGAGCGCCACCGACCGCCGGTGGCGGGTTGGACTCGATCCGCCACCCGAAGGACTCGGTCACGATCGGATGGCGCACGTCGGCCCGGTACGCCGCCAGGTCGGAGACTTGGATGAAACCGCCGTCGTCCACGATCTCGTCAGAGATCCGCCGGGCTAGCTCACCCTCGTAGAAGACCTCCGGCCCTTCGCGGGCGATCAGCTCGAGAGCGTCAGCCAGCTCTGGTTGAACGAGGTTCTCGCCCTCCACCATCGGTGTCCCGTCGACGCTGAAGATGCGCGCGGCCTCAGGATAGCGCGACCAGATCGGATCCCAGGTGACCGAGAGGTAATAGGAGGAGGTGCGCGGGAAGGGAAGGCCGACGCGCGCCGCCTCGATGGCTGGGGCGAAGAGGGCCTCCCATTCGATATGCCCATGCCGCTCCCAGGCCTGTCGCACGGCCGCGAGCACCCCGGGGATGCCGACCGACCCGCCCCCGATGCCCGTGTACATGCCGTCCGAATAGTCCATGTAGACCCTGCGGATCCCCTGACCCTGCTCCGAAGGTTCCGTGTGGGGCATCGCCTGGTTGCCGTCGATCACCTCGACCCCGCCGCCCGGCTTTCGAACCGCGATGAAACCGGAGCCACCGATGGCGGTGAAGAACGGCTCTGCCACCCAGCCCATCACCCCCGCGGCGAGGCAGGCATCGACCGCATTGCCGCCGGCCCGGGCGATCGAGGCTGCGGCCTCGGCCCCCAGTCGGTTCCCCGCCGCGATAGCGAGGGTGGGTTCGCTCACGTCTCGAAGGGTAGCCCCGGGAAGGGGGGTGGTGGTGCCTAGGCCCGCTCGGCCACGAGGTCGGCCATGGAGTCCATCAGATCCCGCAGAGAGACGATCCCGGCGGGGTCGTCCATGTCCATCACGAGGAGGTGGCGGAACCCGCCTTCGGTCATCGTTCGAACGGCTTTGACGACGTCCCAACCGGGCTCGCCGCTAACGACCTCTCTCGTCATCACGTCCTCAACGGAGGTTTCGTCCACCCTTTGGTTCGCCGCTATCGCACGCAGGATGTCGCGCTCGGTGACGATGCCGGCGACGTTCTCACGCTCGATCACGACTGCGCATCCCACGCCCCGGCCGTCCATGGCGCGAGCGGCCTGTCGCAAGGTGCTCTTCGGCCCGATCGTGAGCAGGTGCCTCACCGCAACGTCCCGCAGCAGTTTCATCCGAGCATCCTAGGGGGAGCGGCCTCCGGCTTCCAGTCAGCAGCGATCGGTGCAGCCTTAGTAGGGTCGGGCGGTGATCTTCGGCGCGCACGTGCGGGGTGACGACCCATTGGCCGAGGCTTCCTCTGTGGGGGCCGAGTGCATCCAGATGTTCGTCGGGCCCCCACAGTCATGGAAGAAACCACCTTCGCGCGAGGACCGCGAGGAATTGCTCGCGTCGCCGCTTCCGATCTACGTGCACGCCCCCTACCTCATCAACGTCGCGTCCCCCAACAACAGGGTGAGGATCCCCTCGCGGAAGATCCTCGCGGACTCGCTGACGAGGGCCGCGGAGATAGGCGCTGCGGGATTCATCGTGCATGCCGGACACGCCGAGGACGGCATCGAGAGGGGCTTCGTCAGGTGGCGCAAGGTGTTCGAGGAGATGGGGGAGATGCCGGTCCCGATACTCATCGAGAACACCGCAGGCGGCGACAACGCGATGGGGCGGCACGTGGACGTGCTGGCGCAACTGTGGACCTACCTCGAGGAGTTCGATGTCGGCTTCTGCTTCGATACGTGCCACGCCCACGCGGCGGGTGAGGACCTGGCCGACGTCGTCCCCCGGGTCCTCGAGGCAACCGGCCGGATAGACCTCGTTCATGCCAACGGCTCACGCGACGAACCTGGCACGGGGGCCGACCGCCACGCCAACTTCACCGAAGGAAGGTTGGGTCCCGAGGCCATAGCGAACATGGTCAAGGCCGCGGGATCACCCGCGGTCATCTGCGAGACGCCATGGCCGGGCATCAAGGACGACATCGCGATCCTGCGGGACGTGCTCTAGCCCCTTAGAGGCCGAAGCTCTCCTTCAGGCCCGCCACGTGCCCCTGCGCCCGCACCCCGTACTGCGCCTCAGCGACCTTGCCCTCCTCGTCCACGACGAACGTCGCTCGTTTCACCCGCAGGGGGATGCCCTTGTAGTCCCCGCCGTCCTCGGCGGTCCCGTAGCTCTCAGCCACCTCGGTGTTCTCGTCGACCAAGAGAGGGAAGTTGAGCCCGTACTTCGCCACGAACCGCTGCTTCGACTCGGCCCCCTGAGGGCTGATGCCGAGCACCGTGTAGCCGGCCTGGGTGAGGGCGGACTGTGAGTCGCGGAAGTCGCACGCCTCGGCGGTGCAGCCGGGGGTGTCGTCGGCCGGATAGAAGTACACGATCACCTTCTGACCCCTTAGGTCCGACAGGCGCCATTCCTTGCCTTCGGCGTCCGGCAGCGCGAAATCGGGGGCCGGGTCTCCTTTGGAGAGCTTCATCCTCGTCCTCCTTCTATTGCTTCCAGCATCGTTCCGAGCATCCAGCCGAGCCAGTCCATCATCCAGAACAGGGCCGCTTCGGGACCCTTCGGCGGGGGTTGCAGCTCATCATCATCGATGATCCCCAAGCGAGCCCCGAGCCCCAGTCGCAGGTCGGTGGTGAGAACCCTAAGCCAGTCGTCGGCCTCCTCGAGGGTCAGAGACAGAGGTCCCTCCGCGGCACGGTCGAGCCCGCCTCTCACGGTTGCGATGGCTTCGAGCTTCGCCTTCCTCAGCTCGTCGCCGATCAGCTCCCGGTAACGCCGAGCCTCCGCTTCGTCCTCGAAAGCGGCGGGGAACAGCCTCGTGACGGCAGGGTCATTCGGATGGCCCCGGCCCACGAGCAGCTCCATGTCGTCGAGGATGTGGAACAGCGCGGCTCGCTCATCCCGATCCAGCCGCAATGTCACTACCCCGGGGGAGCTAGATCCCTCTTCCATCAGTCGCTCTTGGAGATCGTGGCCCACAGCCCGTAGCCGTGAAGTCGGAAGCAGTCGAGCTCGGCCTTCTCCCTTGATCCGCTCGATACCACCGCGCGTCCCTTGTGGTGGACGTCGAGCATCAACCTCGTCGCCTTCTCCTTGGAGTAGCCGAAGAGCTTCTGCAAAACGTAGGTCACGTAGGTCATTAGGTTCACGGGGTCGTTCCACACGATGACGAGCCACGGCCTGTCCGGCTCGACCTTGTCATCGTGCTCGGTGGTGCGAGCTCGTTCCGGCGCGATGGTGCTCATGGCGGCTGGGGTTTGGTGGCGTCCTTGATAGGAGCTGCGGGCTCCGGCATCGCGGCCGGGTGGACGGCATGGCCTCCGAACTCCCTGCGCAGCGCCGACAGCACCTTGTTCGAGAAAGACTCGTCTTGGCGCGAGGCGAAGCGCGCGAACAGAGAGAGTGCGATCGTTGGCGTGGGGATGGCGTTGGCTATCGCGGTCTCGATCGTCCACCGCCCCTCGCCCGAGTCGTCGACCTTGTCGCTCAGCTCATCGAGGTGGGGGTCTTTGGCCAGCGCGCTGGCGGCTAGGTCCAGGAGCCACGACCGAACCACGCTCCCGTGCCGCCACACCTCGGCCACCTGACTGGTGTCGATCCCGAACTCACTCTTCTCGAGTAGCTCGAACCCTTCGCCGTAGGCCTGCATCAGGGCGTACTCGACACCGTTATGGACCATCTTCACGAAGTGCCCTGAGCCCGTCGGGCCCACGTGCGCGTAGCCGTTCTCGGGGGCCAGCGTCTTGAAGATGGGCTCGAGCCGGTCGAAGGCGCCGTCGTCTCCACCGATCATGAGGCAGTAGCCCTCGGTCAGTCCCCAGATGCCGCCAGACGTCCCGCAGTCCACGAAGGAGATGCCTTTCGCCGCAAGGACCTCGCCTCTCACCACGCTGTCCGAGTAGCGGGAGTTCCCACCATCGATGATCGTGTCTCCGGGTTCGAGGCGGCTGGCCAAATCGGCGACCGTGCTCTCGGTGATGGGGCCTGCGGGCACCATGATCCACACTGCCCGGGGAGCCTCGAGCTCCCCTACGAGCTGGTCCAGTGAGGCTGCTGCGATCGCCCCCTCAGCGGAGATGTCCGTCACCGCCTGCTCGTTCACATCGAAGGCGACCACCTCGTGGCCGCCTTTCAGCAGGCGACGGGTCATGTTCGCCCCCATCTTGCCGAGCCCCACCATCCCCAGCCGCATGAGCTTCCTTTCCTAGGTCTCGACCGAGGTTAGCTTTCTCTCACAGGGTCTTCGAGCAGGAGGTATGAACATGCGGCAGACGTTCAAGGTCCCCGAGGTGTCGTGCGGCCACTGCAAGGGGGCGATCGAAGGTGCTCTTCAGCCGCTGGAGGGTGTAGCGGGGGCGGACGTCGATCTAGACAGCAAGACGGTAGCCGTCGACTATGACGAGGCCGTGGTGTCCGAGGCATCCCTGAGGGAGAGGATCGAAGAGGCCGGTTACTCGGTTCCCGCCTGAGCCAAGGGGTTCGTATGGGGCAGCATCCGACGAGGAGGAGGGCGCAGATGAGCACTCAGCTTGGCCGAAGGAGGGGAGAGATCCTCATGTTGCTCGGAGCGATCCTGCTGTTCATGGGTCCCGTTTTGGAATTCGTCAGCATCGAGCCGAGCCAGGCTGGGCTGTCCGTCGGGGTGGAGGGGGGCAGCTTGACCGGGTATGAGTCCGGGGACGGGGCCTCGTACGTGGTGTTCGGTGCTCTCGTTGTGTTGAGCGCCCTCGGCCTCTTCGCCGTCACTGCCCTGCCCGCCCGCAGGATGCTTGCGTTGCTCGGTCTACTGGGGGCGCTCGTCTGCCTCTACGCGGGCTTCATCGACATGACGGCGAAAGATCCCACGGAGGTCGCACAGCTGAGGCAGATCTCATCCGGGCCGGGCACCTGGGTTGTGACGCTGGGGGCGGTCGTCGCGGTGGTGGGGGCGATATTCGCCTTCCTACAGAAGCGGTTCCCCGCGATGGCTGGGGGAGCCGGAGCCTCCGGGGGCGACCAGGCGAGGGGAGAAGAGGATCGTCCCGAGGAGATCGACATGATGTCGAACGAGGTCCCTCGAGACCATTCCCAGTCGGCGCCCGACGCCGAGGAGCCTGGAAGGGGCCCCTCGGTAGGGGACGCTTTCCGAGGAGGCTCCTAGCCCGCGAATAGATCATTGAATCTATTTAGCGCTTCTTCAGCGGTAACTCTATCGTTATAACGCTATAGGGAGTACGCTGATGAACGACGGAACATCTGGCGGCCGCAGCCGACAGGCGATTCCTTTCGTTCGGAAGTGAGCGACGGAAACTCCGTCATTTTCTCTTCGTGTCCCTCGAGATCATCTTTGTAGGGGGCACCTCGACGCTAAAAGCGTTTGCCTGACGGGGGGTGTTATCCCGAGCCCGCTCCTAGACATCCGTGTGAGAGGAGCAGGTGGTGGAAACAGGCGAGCGGCCTCAGGGGGACGTGAAGGACGACGTCAATTCTTTGGGTGACATCGTGCCCTCCGAGCACGAACTGGACGACATCGCGGGCCACGTTGCCCGTATCGCTCTGGGACAGCTGGAGGGCTGGGAAGCGTCCGCAACCACCCTGTTCGAGGAGAACAAAGTAGCAACCTATGGCACCACCGACCCGAAGATCCAGCCCGTCGACCAGGCCCAATACGACGGGAACGCCGGCCCTTGTGTCGACGCCGCCCGCACGGGCGAGGTCAGGTACTGGGACGGCACGAATCAGAACGAGAGCTGGGCTGAGTTCGCCGCTGCGGCCAAGAAAGTGGGCATCCGCTCCGTGGCCTCGTTCCCACTGATCCTTGGGGACCAGCCTCTCGGCGCCCTTAATTTTTACTCTCGAACCGTCAATGCTCTCTCAGACGGGCAACGCGAGGAAGGGCTCCTGTTCGCATCGCAGGCTTCGGTAGCCCTGGCGAACGCGCGCAACCATGCGACGGATAAGAAGACGGTCGGCAATCTCGTGGAAGCGATCCAGACGAGGACGGTGATCGGTCAGGCCACCGGTCTGCTGATGGCCCGGGAGGAGCTCACTTCCGAGGAGGCTTTCCAGAGGCTCGTCAAGGTGTCCCAGGCGGCGAATGTCAAGCTGCGCGAGATCGCCATGCGTTACGTGAAGGCGTGGGAAAGCAAAGTCTCGGCCCGAACCCCAGGCGAGAGGTCCTAGCTCTTCTCACCTAGAGGTGCTTCTACGGAATCGGATCGCCGCGGCGTCTGCGGAACCGCGCCGCGAAATGTGGCCCAGAGGTCGATCCTGGAGAACTAGGGCCCCTGAGTGGCAGCCGGGCCAGGCGGAGCGCGAAAATGGGGCGCCCTCTCAACTATCAGGCGAACACGACATCTAGGGGCGCCCTCGGCAGGATTCGAACCTGCGACACACGGTTTAGGAAACCGATGCTCTATCCCCTGAGCTACGAGGGCGGAAGTGCCCATTCTGTCAGGTCCCGCGGCCCCACCCGGTTCAGCGTCAGGCTCTGCCCTCTGCCAGGATCGTTTCTGCTACCTTCGTCAGGAGAGCTTGCTCTGTGAACGGCTTGCTGATGAGCCGCTCGGAGCCGATCTCGAGCCCGAAGCCGCTGACCGTCCGGTCCGGGTACCCGGACATAAAGAGCGTGGGCGCGTCGATGCGCCTGGAGAGGGTCACTCCGTCCATGCCGGGCATCACCACATCGGACACCACAAGATCTACCGGCCAGCTTGCGCTTAGGCGAAGTGCCTCAGCCCCCGTAGCGGCGGAGAGGACATCGTGCCCGGCCTGGGTGAGGATCCGGTCCACCAGCTCCCTCACCGCAGGCTCGTCCTCCACCACGAGGATCTTCCGACCCATCACGACCCCCCGAGTCACAGGCTGTTCCGTTCCGAGAGATGGGTCGTGGGCCACGGGCAGGAACACAGAGAAGGTGGAGCCGACGTCGAGCTCCGAGGTGATCTCGATCGCACCTCCCGCCTGGGCCACGATGCCGTATGCAGTGGCGAGGCCCAAGCCCCCTCCCTCGCCCGCCGGCTTGGTCGTGAAGAACGGCTCGAAAACGCGGCTGATGACGTCCGGGGTCATGCCGCTTCCGGTGTCACCTACATCCAGGCGGACGTACCGTCCGCCGGCGATGTTGGCTTTGCCGCCGGCCTCGACGAGAACCTCTGCGGTGCGAACGGTGAGAGTTCCCCCTAGCGCCATCGAGTCACCGGCGTTCAAGACCAGGTTCATGACCACCTGCTCGACATGTGGAGCGTCGATCACTACTTCGGGCAGCGAAGGCGTGAGCTGGATGTCCACCTCGACCGACTCGGGGACGAGGCGCCTGATCATCTTCCCTAACCCCTCGATCGTCGTGTTGAGGTCAACCAACTCCGGCTTGACCGGCTCACGCCGAGAGAATGTCAGTAGCTGACGAGTGAGAGAGGAGGCGGACTCCCCAGCCTTGATTATCTCCTCCACATCTGCGCGGACGGCCGGGTCGGTGACGTCTTGATGGACGAATCGGGCGTAGTTGAGGATCACGGAGAGGAGGTTGTTGTAATCGTGGGCGACCCCACCTGCGAGCCTCCCGACAGCCTCCATCTTCTGCGTGTGCCTCAGGTGTCTCTCGAGCCGGTTCTGCTCGGTCATGTCAACGAGGACGACGACGTGGCCCTGGATCTCATCCCCCAGCATCACTGGAGAGACGGTCGTTCTGACCTCCCTCTCCTGTCCGTCGGGGCCGGTGACGAAGATGTCCGCCTGCTCCGTCGCAAGACCGCTCTTGACGCGGGTGTCCTCGGGCGTCACCTGCTTGCCGTTAGCGACCACACGGGCATGACGCAGCAGGTCGGCGCCCTTCTTCCCGAGGACCTGATGGGGCTCGAGGTTGGCGAGGGCCAGTGCGGCCGCGTTCACCCTTGTGTAAACCCCCTCGGTGTTGCGGAACAAGACTCCGACCGGGATCTGCTCCAGTAGTGATTGGAGATCGTTCTCGGCTGCCTTGAGAGCAGTGATATCCATGGCGACTCCTACGTACCCGGTGACTTCGCCATCGGAGTCGAAGATGGGCGAGTCGGTGACGTAGACGGGGACCCGGGACCCATTCTTATGCGGGAACCACCACTCCCCCGTCCAGGTCTCACCCTTGGCGAGGGTCTGGATGATCTCGTCTGCCTTCGCGCGATCTTCCGGGAAGACCGCCAGCTCAGCGGCCTTCCTGCCTAATGCCTCTGAGGCAGATACCCCGAAGAGTGCCTCGGCCCCTTTGTTCCAGGATTTGACCCTTCTATCCGTTCCGATGGCGATCACCGAGCACGGCACCTCATCCAGGAGCCTCGCCTGCAGACTGATCTTTGCCTCAGCGGCCTTGCGTTGAGCCATGTCGACGGTCCCGATCGAGAGAAGACCGAATTCCCCCGTCGGACCTTCCGGCGCAGGAAGAGCGACCCCCCTAAGGCGGGAGACGCCATGAGGAGAGGCCACCGGCTCAACCACAACCTTGAACCTGCGACCCGCGACAGCGGAGTCGAACTCCCCGGAACTGCCGTCGAGCGCAGCGACGCAGATCTCGATCCCCCGTTCCGAAGGAAGGAGGGAGCCCAAAGGGCTCCCCAGAGCGCGAGCCGACTGAGGGAGGAAGGAAAGGGAGCTGCCTTCGCACGCGATGAAGCGCAGGCGCTCATCGAGCATGAAGATGATCATCGTCGCCCCCCATCGGTACTTCCCCCCTTCCTATCGGCAACTTCAAACCTCAACTAAAGGACCCCGGCGCACGATTGTTGTCTGTAATGTCCTACTTCTGCCGTTTTGCGCTACCCTTCTGATCGACCAAGAATTGGGTCTTGGGCTCGGAGCCGCTCGTCACGAGCGGTAAGGGAGCCGGGGGGAACCATGGTGGCTTTAGAAGCGGGTTTCACCGGTTCGAGCACCGAGGAGGCAGAGGCACTGCTTCTTCTCGTGAAAGACGTTGCTCTCGCGGCCAACGAGGTCCCCGCAGAGGCACTCCAACGAACGCTGGACCTCGTGTGCGCCCACACCGGGTGGCCGGTAGGGCACGTCCAGGCTCCCTCGGTAACAGACGATGGCACCTTCATCTCCTCTGGGATCTGGCACCTCGAATCGCCAGAGCGATTCGCACCCTTCGTTGAAGCGACGGAGTCTCTGAGGCTGCCCGGGAACGGTGGGCTGGTGGGAGCGGCGATGGCCGCAGGCGAGGCCGTATGGGTCAATGTGCAGGAGGACCCCTTGTTCCTCAGGCGCACGGTTGCCCGCCAGGTCGGGCTCCGGTTCGGCCTTGCTGTCCCGATCCTGTCTGACAACCGCCCCGTCGCCATCCTGGAGTTCTTCTCCGAAGACGGGAAGAGCCCCTCACCCCCGTTCCTGGACTCCATGGACGTAGTGGCGAGACAGCTGGGCTCTGTCCGCGACAGGGAAAGGGTCGCCCAGGAACGGGACCATCTGGTCGCCAGCCTCGAGGAACGGGTCATCGAGAGGACCGGAGATCTAGCGGCATCGGTGCGGGAGTTGGAGGCGTTCGCCTACACCGTGTCTCACGATCTGCGGGCTCCTCTGCGGGCGATGGACGGGTTCTCTCGGATCCTCCTCGAGGATTTCTCGGAAGAGCTTCCGGCGGACGCACAGAGATACCTCCACCGCATCCGCGAGAACGCTCAGGAGATGGGGGACCTGATCTCCCATCTCCTGGACTTCTCACGTCTCGGCAGACGGGAGCTGACTCGGAACCAGATCGACATGAGCTCTGTCGTGAGGCAGGTGTACGAGGAGCTCGATTCGACGATCGGAGGTCGCGTGATCACCTTCAGGGTAGGGGCCCTGCCACATATTCACGGCGACCCGACGCTCGTGAAACAGGTCTGGGCCAACCTGCTCGGGAATGCCGTGAAGTACACCGCCGGCCGCCCCGATGCCGAGATCGAGGTCGAGGCCCTCGTTGAAGCTGGAGAGCCTTGCTTCTGCGTTCGGGACAACGGGGTCGGATTCGAGATGACTTACGCCGACAACGTCTTCCGCATCTTCGAGCGGCTGCACCGGGCTGAGGAGTTCCAGGGAACCGGGGTGGGGTTGGCCATTGTCAAGAGGATCATCGAGCGACACGGTGGCCGGATCTGGGCCGAGGCCGAGCCCGGCAAGGGGGCCTCTTTCTATTTCACGCTAGGACAAAGGGGGAGCCGGTGAGCGATGTCGAAGTACTTCTCGTCGAAGACAACCCGGACGATGTGGACCTTGCACTGCATGCGTTCAAGAAGAACAATTTCACCAACAAGCTCCACGTGGCGCGGGATGGGGCTGAAGCGATCGCGTTCCTTCTAGGGCCCGACGCGGCCCCTCGGCCTAAGTTGATACTCCTCGACCTCAAATTGCCGAAGGTCAGTGGGCTCGAGGTATTGCGTCAGATCAAGCAGGAGCCAAGAACCAGGTCGATCCCAGTCGTTGTCTTGACCTCGTCTCAGGAGGAGAGCGACATCATCGAGAGTTACGGGTATGGCGTCAACAGTTACATCGTGAAGCCCGTCGACTTCCTGCAGTTCACCGACGCGGTTGCCCGTCTTGGTTTTTACTGGCTTCTTCTGAATGAAGCCCCACAGGTCGATGCCTGATCTTGGCTCGGCGCGGTTGGGGGCCGTGACGGCCGGCCCGGTCGACATCCTGCTCCTCGACGACAGCGAGGACGATCGGGAGTTGATGAAACGGGCGCTCCGTAGACCGGGGCGGGTTTGGCATGTTCGCGTGGCTCTTTCGGAAGCCGCCTTCGTCGAGGAGCTCTCTGTTGCGCCCGACCTGATATTGGCCGATTACAGGATGCCCGGGCTCGGTGCGATGAAGGCGCTCGACATCCTGCGGGACAGAGGTCACAACATCCCTCTTATCGTCGTCACGGGCGCCATCGGAGACACGGCGGCGGTGGAGACCATCCAGGCCGGAGCCTGGGACTACGTGCTGAAGGACAATCTTGAGCATCTCCCGGTCGTGGTGGACCACGTGCTAGCGCAAAGGGCCCTTCTACGTGAGAAGCAACATGTGGAGGAGCGCTTCCAAACCCTGGTCGAGAACCTGCCCACGATCGTCTACACGGCAGAATGCGGAGACGAGCGAAGGTGGAGGTTCGTCAGCACGAAGGTTTTCGACATCCTCGGGTTCGGAGCCGAGGAGTGGACTGAGGATGGATTGTGGGTTAACCAGCTACATCCCGAAGACCGAGAGCGGGTGCTGGCCCAAGATCAAGAATGTCGTGCGAGTGGAAGCGACTTCTTCAGCGAGTACCGACTCTTCGCCAGCGATGGCCGAGTCGTGTGGGTACAAGACCATGCGACCGTCCTGAAGGGCAACGGAGAAGAGGCCCTCCATCGTCAGGGTTTCATGCAGGACGTCACCAGGTCCAAAGAAGCCGAGATGCTAGCGGCGGCGAGGATCCAGCAGCAGTCTGCCCTGGCGAGGTTCGGGAACCTCGCGCTCACGGAACCCGACATAGATAACCTCGGACGAGAGGCTTGCGCCCTCATCGCCCGGACCCTCGCCGTCCCATTCGCGAAGGTATTGGAGTTACAGCCGGACGGCAGTTTCCTCGTAAAGGCTGGGGTCGGCTGGCCCGAGGGCGTGGTGGGCTCGACCGTCGCCGGCGACCCCACCGACGCCGGCTTCGTGCTCCATCACGGAGAAGCACTCTTGGTGGACGACCTCCGGATGGAAACGCGCCTCGAGGGGTCTCGGTTGCTCGAGGCACATGGAGCGGTCAGCGGGATCAGCGTTCTGATCGGGTCCGGGGAAGAGGCTTACGGCGTGCTGAGCATCCATAGTGACCAACCTGCTGCATTCTCTTCGGAGGGGGTTGACTTCGTGCAGGCGGTCGCGAACGTGATCGCCGGAGCCGTACACACGGAATCCAGTCTCAACAGGATCCGCTTCCGCAACAGCCTGCTGGACCGCGTTGACGCCGCCGTTGCCGCGATGTCGGCCGACGGCGTCGTCACCTATTGGAACAAGGGGGCCCAACGGCTTTACGGATGGTCCTCCGATGAGGCGACCGGTAGATCCGCGGTGGACCTCTTGGGCATCGACGATGGAGGTCGGGTTCGAGAGATAGCTGAGAGATTGGTCGAAGGCAAGACATGGGAAGGGGAATGGTCCCCCAGGACCAGAGAGGTGATCTGGTCCCCGTCTATGGCACGGTCGCGCCTCTTGTCGACGATTCCGGAACCTACGCAGGCACGGTCACAGTCTCCGTCGACATCAGCGAGAGGAAGCGCATGGAGGTGGCGCTTCGCGACAGCGAGGCGAGGACACTTCGTCTCTTGAACGGGCTGCCGTTCGGCGTCTTCGTCCTCGATCCGCGCGGCTAAGGCCGTTTACGCCAACGTCGCTGCGACCGAACTGTTGGGTCGAGGCGTCGTCGAGTACTCGAGCGTCGGTGACCTAGGCGAGGTCTATCAGGTCTATGTGAGAGGGACCGACGAGCTCTACCCGCCGGACAAGATGCCCGTCGTGGGCGCCCTGCAGGGCCACAAGATGCGCGTGGACGATATGGAGGTGGCGAGGCCGGAAGGGCGTATCCCGCTCGAGGTTTGGGGCACCCCATCTTCGATCCCAGCGGGCGGCTGGAGTTCGCCGTTGCCGCCTTCGCGGACCGTACCCAGAGAGCGAAACTAGAGGAACGGCTGAGGCAGTCCGCCCGGCTGGAGGCCGTGGGCGTCCTTGCTGCGGGCATCGCCCACGATTTCAACAACCTTCTTTCGGTCGTGCTGAACTTCGCTTCGTTCGTTTTGGGGGATACCGACCCGGCGGACCCGAGGAGGAAAGACATCGAGGAGATCACCAAGGCTGCCCAACGAGGGGCCGATCTAGTGGGTCAGCTTCTGACCTTCTCTCGTAAGGAGATAGTTCTTCCGACGGTGGTGGACGTCAACCAGATCCTGCGGGAGACGACCGAGTTGCTGCGCCGCACCCTTGGCGAAGACGTCAAGTTGCGGCTCGTTCTCGACGAGAAGATCGCCCCGACGAAGATGGACCCTGGTCAGGTGGAGCAGATCCTCATCAACCTCGCCGTGAACGCCCGGGACGCCATGCCTGATGGAGGAACCCTCACGATCGAGACGCATGACGTTGAGATCGACGAGCCGGTTGGGGAGGGGCTGGTTCCCGTGCCCCCCGGGCGCTACATCAGGATGTCCATCTCCGACACCGGCACAGGTATGCCTGAAGAGGTAAGGACCCGGATCTTCGAGCCCTTCTTCACCACAAAAGGCCGGACACGCGGAACGGGACTTGGCCTGGCAACGATCTACGGGATAGTGACTCAAGCGGGGGGTCGATCTGGGTGTACTCAGAGCTGGGCGAGGGAACCACATTCAAGATCTTCCTTCCCATCACCTCGGATCGTTTGGAAAAGCCTGGGCCCGAGGCCGAACCGATCGAAGTGCGGAGCGGAGCAGGACGATCGGTGTTGGTCGTCGAGGACGAGCCCGGCGTCAGGAAGCTCGTGGGCCGGATCCTTCTGGGGGCCGGGTTCGACGTCTTGACGGCTGATGATGCAGAGAGCGCTCTCCGGATCGCCGAAAGATTCGAAGGCAAGATCGATGTCGTGTTGACCGATGTGATCCTGCCACAGATGTCGGGAAAGCAGCTGTCGGAACGCCTCACCTCCCAAAGGCCCGACACGAAAACCCTGTACATGTCCGGTTATACGGATGACATCGTGGCGGAGCGGGGCACGATCAGCGAGCACGAATCCTTCATCCAGAAGCCCTTCAACTCGGGCGGCTTGTTGCGCAAGCTGACGGAGGTGCTGACCCCGTAGGGATGAAAGTCCTCTGGCGGGAGGGGCGGCACGGGGGCGGCAGGATCTACTGAGCTGGGCGGGCGAGACCGCCTCGACCTGCTGCGGCTTAGCGTCGGCTCCAATCCCCGGATTGCCCGAAGTTGCCGGTGCGCCTGACCTTGCGGATCCCCGTGCCGTCGAGCCGCATCGTGAACAGGGCGGTGTCGCTGCCGGGTCCCCTGTCACTGTCGAACAGGATGCGGTTGCCGTTGGGTGAATAGACGGGTCGATAGTCCTCGTGCCTGTTCGTGGTTATCCGAACCTGGTTCGAGCCGTCCTTCTTCATGGAGTAGATCTCGTAGTCCTTACCGTCGGGTGATGCGTAATAGACGATCCGTCTCCCATTGGGGGACCACTGAGGCCCGAACTCGAAGATCTCATTGCTGGTCAGCGCTCGCACACCTCCGCCATTCGGCTGCACTCGAAAGAGCTCCGGATCGCCGCCGCCGTCGGTGCCTACGTAGGCGATGAAGCGGCCGGTTGGTGACCACGCGGGTTCCGACTCGTTCTCCGTCGTGTTCGTGATCGCTCTTACACGAGACCCGTTCGCTCGCATGCTGTAGATGTCCGAGTCGAAGTCCGGACTGCGGCTGGACGAGAACGCTATGCGCCGGCCCCGGGGGGACCAACTCGGCTCGTCGTCGGCGAACTGGTCCGAGGTCAGCTTCATGACGTTCCGCCCCCTCGCGCTCATAACGAAGATGTCGGGGTCAGCCTTGCGCCCTCTGGCCGAGACGAAAGCGATCTTCCGCCCCGACGGCGCCCACGCGGGGTCGTAATCGCTGTCGTTGTTTCGAGTTAGCCGCTTGCGATGCCCGCCCCGGGGCGTGACGACAAAGATCTCTTCATTCCCCCCGGCCAAGCCGGAGAAGGTGATCTTGCCGTTGCGTCCCGGGAAGGTGGCCCTGGGCGATGGGGAGGGGAGCAGCCCCGCCACCATCACAACGACGACGCCTGCGACCGGGATGACGCGCGTGACTTGATGACGACCTTCAATGTTCCCCCCTCCAGGGTGTCTCGGTTGGCACGCCCGGCAGTCTAGAGCACGCCCGACCTCCCGAGGCGCTTGAAGCCTGCTACCGCAGTTGTCGCAGAACCTCGAATCCCTATCGTTCATCGTCCCGCAGCTAGCGCAGGCCGCGCCGAGAGCGGCGCCGCAGGTCGTCGCAGAACTTGGCGCCGGGTCGGTTACGGGTCCCGCACGATCTGCGGCCGCAGGGCCACGACCGGCATCGCCTTAGCTAGCTGAGCGGCGAGTGGCTCTCCTTCTACTGGCTTGAAGCCCGTGAGCCACATGCTGCGAGCGGCGGCACGCTTGTGAACCGAGAGCCAGCGCTCGTGGCGCCGTCTTGCTTCCTCCTGGTCTACGAGCCCACCACCGGCCGGAAACTGTGGCCTCCGATCCGTATCTCCTCGGCACCGCCGGCCGTGACGTTCCGGAACCAGTCCGCGCCCGGCCCCCATCCCGACGAAAGCAGAAGCTCACCGGTGGCCTCATCCCGCACGAGTACCTCCACCACCGTCCGATACAGGCGACCGCTCTTTCGACCTCTGTGGGTGAGGAGGGCGTACCGGCTCGGGAGCAGCCACCCAGCCCTCATCCGGTACAGGCCGAGGGGCGCGCGCAGGAACAATCGAAGCAGTCCCCTACCGGGGTCGGTCCTCGTCACGTCTGTGGCGTGAGGGACTCGACCTGGCCCGTCCATTCGCTTTGATATTCACCCGGCCCGGAGGTGACGTTCATTTTCTGGTACTGCTTGACGACGAGTCTGTTCTTTGGCGAGACCCAGGACCGGGTGATGTTGCTCCCCTCGACCTCCCCACGCATCTGCATGACGACCTCGGTCCCCCACACCTCCCCCGCCCCCCCCTCCATGTCGCTGGTCGTTCGCTCGAAGCTGCGCCCCCGGTACTCGCCGCTCGTCCTTCCCTCCCACGACCCCTGCCACGTCTGGCCCACCTTCAACGGGAGCCGCGACACGAACATGTGAGGGTTGAAGACGACAGTCTTGTCGACCTCGACAGGGCCCATCTCAACCCTGTTCCGCACCTCCCACGCCGAGACGCCCTCGCCTGAGATCATCAGCCCGAACCATTGCTCTCTCTGCTCGGAGAAGACGTGATGCTCGGTCCACCTGTTCCCACCTTCGTTCGTGATGATCCGGTGGGAGCGGGAAGGGAGCTGCCTGTGAACCCCGGGCGCCTTCTCGTACCCGTCGACCGACCAGGTGTAGACGCCTTCTTCGGGCGGAGCAGTCTGGGCCTTGGGAACAGCAGGGCCCTGGGGGTCGCTCTTCTTCGGCTCCTTCGCCGCTCGGTTGGGCTGAGGCGCGTCCGCAGGTTGTGAGCCCGCCGTCTTGTCGCCGCCTGGGGCTGCCGGCGCGGCGTGGGCAGGGGCAGACCTTCCGGGTTTCTCTTTGCCGGGACTCCCTTGGGCGGGCTGTGGCCCCTTCCCGGACCTGTCGCCTCGTCTCTTGCCGCTTCCCTTCGGACCGGCACGCTCCGCGGGGTCTTCCGAGCCCGTGGCTGCCCGGAACTCGGAAACGGCATCTTCAGTGCTCGCAGCAGTTGACTCGTTGAGGGAGATGTACAGCCCCGGCCCCCCCAGGGCAAGGACGCCCACAAGGGTGGAGGCGACGACGGTCCCGACCTTCAGCCTGCGCTCCTTTCGGCGCGCCACAGGATCCTGTCCTCCCGGGGGCTCGGCCCAGATGTCTCGCGGCAGCTTCATCAGGTGTCCCTTCCGTTGGTCCGGTCTGAGATAACCCTGTTATGCAATGATGTATAACGCTGCTATGTCATCCTGTCAATCGTGAGCCCCAAACCGGCGGACCCCCGCACCCGGACCGCTCTCATTGAGGCCGCGGCACGGCTCGTGGTGCACGAAGGCCCGGGCGCGCTGACCACGCGAAGGCTGGCGGCCGTCGTCGGAACCTCCACGATGGCCGTGTACACCCACTTCAAGGGCATGCAGGACGTGAAGGCGGCGGTACGAAAAGAGGGCTTCGACAGGCTCGCCGGGTATCTGGATGCGGTCCCGAGAACCGAAGACACCGTCACCGACGTTGCTGCGCTCGGGGTTGCGTATTTCGTGAACGCTCTCAGCAATGCGGAGCTTTACCGCTTCATGTTCCTCGAGCCCACCACCGAGGACGAGGGCGAGGTGGGGGTGGAGACCTTCGAGGTCTTAGTGGACGCTGTCGCCGCCGCGGTGGAGGCGGGACGCTTCCGCGGGGAGCCTCTGGACCTCGCAACACAGCTGTGGGTCACCGCGCACGGGATCGTGACGCTCCAACACGCCGGGAAGCTGACGATGGAGGAGGCGATCGCCTGCTTCGCCGAGATGGGGACCAACCTCTTCGTTGGGTTCGGAGACGAACGGGTTGCCGCGGAGCGCTCCGTCGAGGTCGTCACCAGCCGCCACTTCATCGGCTCCCCGTCCTAGCGGGGACTCAGGCGCCGAGCCGGCGCGGCCGGGCAGGAGTTGCCCCTGTGCTGAAGAAACCATCTTCTATGAACCGCGCCCCTTCGCGCCCTTGGCTCCTCGCGCCCCTGATCCTGCTGATCGGGAGCCTGACGCTGGCGCCAACCCCGGAGGCCGATGCCCACGACGTGTGCTTGGAGGCGCCGGCGATCGTTCAGCGCGGCACCCCGAGGGACGACGTGATCCGGGGTACGCAGGCGCGCAACATCATCTACGGCGGCGGGGGCGCTGACATCATCACCGGAGGCGGCTGCGAGGACAAGATCTACGGCGGCGGCGGCAAGGACAGGATCTCGGCCAAGGGGGACTTGGACCTCATCGTCCCGGGTGGCGGTGCGGACAAGGTCGATGGCGGTGGCGGCCGGGACACCATCTCTTTCGCCGAGGCGCCCGATGGGGTGACGGCCGATCTGGCCTCGGGGTCTGCTTCGGGTGAAGGCAGCGATCGTCTCGTGGGACTCGAGTCCATCGTCGGGACGAAGGAGGCTGACAAGCTGGTCGGCAACGGAGCGGCGAACACCTTCGCCCCGGGAGCCGGTGACGACACCATCCAGGGCAAGGAGGGAGCGGATGTCCTCGATCTGCGAGGTGCGGACAGAGGCGTCACCGTAAGGCTCGATCCGGGGGTCGCGGACGGCGAAGGAAGCGACACCCTCTCCAGCATCGAGAGCGTTCTTGGCAGCGATTTCGAAGACACGATCACAGGTTCCGCTGGGCCGGACAAGCTGCGGGGGAACAGGGGCGATGACTTCCTCGACGGAAGCGGCGGTGAGGATCTGACGGACGGGAGCGGTGGCCAGGACACGTGCATCAATGCGGAGAAGCTGAAGAGTTGCGAGCAGACGGTTCCGCCACTTCCGATAGCGGGCGCCTATCAAGTCACCCGCTCCCTTCCCGCCGACCCCGATACCGTGCTCGCGCCGCGAGGAACGGCGGGATCGTCCCCCCGCGGCGGCTCATGCTATGCCTCCCAACGGGCTCGCCGTGACCGGCCGGACATCGAGGACGGCCGTTTGGTGCACGTCGTCTATCTACTCCCTCGCGACGCCCAGGACGACCGTCTCGACGCGAACGGGACGCTCGATTGCTCGGTGACGGCGCCGAACGTCGGGTTCCGTCAGCGCTCGGGGGATCTCGAGTGGCGTTTCGACATGTTCCGGCACAAGGGCCGCAAGGTTGTAGACGTGACCTTCGTTCGATCGAACAAGGCCGCGGGCGATCTCTCCGGCTCCGGGCAGATCGGGGATGAGCTGATCTCCAGGGGCTTCGTCGAGCCTGACAAGAGATACCTCACGTACGCGGTCTCGAGCGGTGGAGGTGCCTGCGGTGACGGTCTCTACCCGCTGGATCCCGGCACGGGTCCGGTCGACGGTCGTTTCGCCTCTGTCTATCTCGCCAGTCCCAGGGGATGCGGCGCGACCCTCTTCGGCACCCCCGGTAGACCGTCCTACTCGGAGACGATCGCTCAGCAGGAGCTGATCCACACCGACGGGATGGTTCCCATGGGAGCGCCGCACACTTGCTCGCTCGACTTCGGTCTGGGCATCGGGCATGTGTGCACCGGCCCGCTGGGGGCGACGACCGGACTGGGCCTGCTAGAGATCGACCCGGAGAGGTTCGACGTTATGTTCCCATTCGTCGGCCTTCCTCTTTCCGACAAGCAGCTCGACATCGGCAACGACGACTACTTCAGACATCCGCTCCCCCGGCGCGACCTGAAGAGAGGGCTTTACCTCCAAAACAGCTCCCGCTGACGCTCCTGGGGCACAATCTGGGGATGCGGGCCGGGGAGGGAGCGGGGGGAACCGAGGACAACGAGCGGCCACTGAGCAAGGGGGCTTCGTTCGTAGACCTTGCTGCCTCGGTCCTTCTGCTGTTCACGCTGGCGTTGGCGCAGCCGATCCTCGAGATCCTCGGCAACAACGTCGAGTTCTTCCTGGCCCGGAACTCTCCTACGTCGGACATCGTGCTCTTGGGCGTCCTAATGGCGATCGCTGCCCCACTGGCTCTGGTCATCGTGGTGGGGCTCGTCTATGCCGTCACGCGGATCGGTGGGCGGATCCTCCACGCCTCCGTATTCGTTGCACTCGCCGGGCGCTCTCCGATCCTTCAGAGCGCAAGCGGCTCGCGCCTGACCTTTCGGCCGGCCTGCTGGTCGAGGTGAGCGTCGCAGTGGGACTCGGCTTGTTGTTCGTCTTCCACAATGTCGCGTCGCTGCGAAGTCTCCTCCGCCTGACCCTCCCGTTGCCTCTGCTGATCCTTGGGATCTATCTCTTCGTGGCTCCCACTTCGGAGTGGATATCCGCGGGGGACGCCGAGGCGGCCGAGGTAGTCGTAGGCAAGCCTGCGCCAGTCTTCCTCCTGGTCTTCGACGAGCTTCCGGTCACGTCGTTGATGACCAAGGACGGGGCCATCGATGCGAAGCGGTTCCCGAACTTCGCCCACCTCGCCGAGGACGGGTCATGGTTCCGGAACGCGACGACTGTCAGCGCCTACACCCACACGGCCGTTCCCGCCATCCTCGATGGCCGGTTTCCGGAAGCCGGGGGCCTTCCTCTAGCCTCACATCACCCCCATAGCCTCTTCACGCTGCTCGGGGGCGCCATGAAGGTCGAGTCGACAGAGATCATCACGCGTGTCTGCCCCGGAAGCATCTGTGGGACCGGGGAAGACATCGCGCCGCCGGATGAGCGATGGTCCAGCATGCGCTCGGATCTCTGGGTGATCTCCCAGCACGTGATCCTGCCCGAGGATATGAACACCGACTTGCCTGCGTTGGACAAGAGCTGGGGCAACTTCAAGAAGAAGGCCAAGACCCCGGACCAGGGCACCGACGCAACGATCGCGCGACAGGACCCCCCTAAGGGCTTCACGTCTTTCGTGAAGACGATCGAGGACTCGCCCGACCCCGTCTTCTACTTCCATCACGCCGAGCTCCCACATTCTCCGTGGCGCTACCTGCCCTCGGGCCAGCAGTACCGGCAAGAAGAGCCGGTGCCCGGCACCGAGCCTTTGAACGAGAAGTTCGGGACTAGATGGACGAATGAGAAGTGGCTGATCACCCAGGGCTACCAGCGCCACCTTCTCCAGCTCGGGCTCGTCGACAAGCTGCTCGGGCGTTTCATCGAAAGGCTCGAGGCGGAGGGGCTTTACGAAGACGCCGTGGTGGTGGTGGCTGCCGACCACGGGATCTCGTTCCTTCCCGGTGCGCCCAACCGGCTTCCCACGCAGAAGAACCTCGGTGGGGTCGCGCCGATCCCTCTCTTGGTGAAGGCCCCGGAGCTCGAAGGGGGCGCTGTTTCGGATGAGGCGGTGCGGACGATCGACATCCTTCCGACGGTCGCCGACGCCCTCGACATCGAGATCCCCTGGGACGACATCGAAGGGCGATCGGTCCTCGGTGGTGCCGCCACCTATGAGGGAGACGCCGGGCTTCGGATAGGGGAAGAGGTCATGAGCTTCCCCTCCTCGGGCGAGCTGAGGGACAAGGTGAACCGCGACAAGTTCAGGTTGTTCGGGGTGAAGGGAGACTCGGTCGACCCATGGCGGATCGGGCCGCGGGGGACCGCACGCCTCGTCGGCAGGACGGTCTCGTCGATCGGGATAGGCGAAAGCGCGCCGACCGGCGCCGTCGCGGTGGACGGGGGGGTGTACGCGAGCGTCGACCCGAGCGGACCGATGTTCCCGTCCCTGTTCCGCGGGTTGCTGGATGAGCCTTCGCCGGACCTGAACGAACCCACTCCCATAGTCGCGGTGGCCGTCAACGGCCGAGTCGCAGCGGTGACGAGCCCGGGACCGGGCAAGAGGGATTTCTACGCGATGCTGGACCCCGCAGGGTTCCGCAAGGGGAGCAACGATGTGACCATGTACTTGGTGGATGGGGAAGGCGATGCCGCCAGGCTGCGCCCCCTCACCCCGTCGCGATGAAGGTCTATGTCCACGGGGGCGTGAGCGGCCTCCACAAAGGCGATCTGCCCTCCCTCTCGTATGCCGTGGAGGCAGGGCGAGACCGGAGCTCCTCCCTCGACGCAGCCGAGGCAGCCGTGGTTGCGCTCGAGGATGACCCCGCTCTGAACGCGGGTTTCGGATCTGTCCTCACGCGCGACGGGATCCTCGAGATGGATGCCGGTTTCGCCGACGGTTCCACGGGGCGCTATGGCGGGGTGGCGGCCGTGCGGCTGCGGCACCCGGTGTCATTGGCGAGGCGGGTGGCCGAGCGGACCCCCCATTGCCTGCTCACGGGCCCGGGGGCCATGGACCTGGCGTCGGGTCTCGAGCCGATGGAGCGGTCGAGCGAAGAGCAGCATGAACGGTGGGAGGAGGCCCATGCGTCGGGCGCCCTCGACCTCGACAGCTACGGCACCCCGGAGCACGTGGACACCGTGGGGGCCGTCGTCGTTGACGAGCGAGGGTTCCTTGCAGCCGCATCGTCGACCGGAGGTGTGTTCGGCAAGATGGCCGGGAGGGTGGGGGACGCGCCCATCTTCGGGGCGGGCATCTACGCGAGCAAGACCGTGGCCGTTGTGGGCACCGGTGTGGGCGAGGTGTTCCTCGAGACGCTCGCGGCGCGCAGGGTTGCCGAGTTGGTCGAGTCCGGGAGGGACCCCCAGAGCGCGTGCGCGCGGGTGATCGTCTGGGTGGGGGAAAGGAGCGACGCTGCCGTGGGCCTGTTGGCCGTGGATGTTGACGGTCGCTTCGGCAGCGCGTACCGCGGAGGCTCGTGGGCGGTGGCGGGCCCAGACGGGATGCTCGAGCCGGAGCTGATCACCTGACGGTGGAGGCAGGTAGCGCCGGAGTCGATATCCGGCCCGCCGTCGAAGCCGACCTCGGCCCCTTCTTGGACCTGCAAGAGAGCGTAGCGGCGGAGGGCCGGTGGATCGGCGCAGAGGCTCCCATCGACCGGATCACCCGCACCGACCGGTTCCTCAACGTGTACCTGGGGACGCCCTCCGCTCGGATGTTCCTGGCGGACGCGCGAGGGGCCGTTGTTGGTTGGGCAGACATCGAGGGCCCCGAGGTCGCAACGCTCGGGATGGGAGTGCACAAGGATCACCGCGGTGTAGGGATCGGGTCCCGACTCCTTCACGCGGCTCTCCGGGGTGCGCGTGAGGTGGGGGCTCACAAGGTTCAGCTCGAGGTGTGGCCACACAACGACGGGGCGATCGAGCTTTATGAGAAAGCGGGGTTCGAGAAAGAGGGCCTTTTCCGCAAGCATTACCGGCGCAGGAACGGCGAGCTGTGGGATTCCCTGGTCATGGGCCTCATCCTCGACGTCTCCACTCGGCCCCCCGATCGGACGAGTGACCATCCTGAAGGGTGCGGTATGTAGCCCGCTGTCCGGGGCGCACTGCGTGGATTACGTATTGCCGCGGGCGCTCCCCTCGGGGGAGCATCGTTCCAACTCAAGAAGAAGGGGCACCGGAGACAATGAGGGTTCTTGTCGTTGACGATCAGCCGGTCTTCCGGATGCTGCTGTCCGCTGTCTTGGGCGACACCTGCGAGGTGGTCGGCGAGGCGAAGAACGGGGCGGACGCCCTGGTCAAGGTAGCAACGCTTCGCCCAGACGTGGTCGTCATGGACCTCGAGATGACCACGATGGACGGCATCGAGGGGACGAGGGCGATCAAGCGGCTCTTCCCGGAGGTGCGGGTCATCTGCTTCTCCTGCCTCGAGGACCCGGTTCGGCTCGACGCGATGATCGAGGCGGGCGCCT
>JAUJNU010000021.1 GCA_030448085.1 Actinomycetota bacterium
CTCGGAGGCGGTCCCGTGGGCGGTGGCCTCGGTGCTCGTCGTCGTCGTTCTCACCGCGGGAGTTGCCTCGGCTCAGAGGTTGCTGGAGCCGGGGCGATCCGCAACCGGGGGTTGGCTGGGCTTCGTGGCGGGCATCGCCTTGGCGGGCGCCTCCACGTTCCTGGCCCTGCACGAGAGGGTCGTCCCCGCGACGGGGGAGCTGCGGCCCCCTCCGATCGGCTACCTCGTGGCGATAGGGGTGGCCTCCCTCGCCGGAGGGGGGGCCTGGTTCCTCGTCAGCAGGCGGGGAGGTGGGGAGCCCGCTCCGGCCCCCGAGCCACATCCGGTACTCGCCGAGCCCGCTCCCGGGCCCGCTCCGTCTCCCGATGAAGCTCCTGTCACGCGGCCCGAGTTCCGGCTCGTCAGGCTCGCTGCCTTGGCTATGTGGGGCATCTTCGGGGGGGTGACAGCATTCTTAACACTGGAAGGTCTTAAAGTTGGCTTCCTGTAGGACACCAGTTTCTCTGAGCAAGGAACCCGATGAGCCGCGCCCAGCCCGCCGTGAAAAAGAAGAAGAGGCCCGCGAAGAGGATCGACCCCCGCACCCGCGGGCAGAAGCTCCTGCTCAGGTTCGGCTGGTTGATCCCGGTCGCCACGCTTCTGGTCGGAGTTGGGATCCTGCTCATCACCTACGCCTTCGCTGCGATCCCGCTCCCGAAGGCGTCGGACAAGCTGGCCTCCTCGGCTGAGGTGTACGACGTCAACGGCAAGTTGATAGGCACCTTCCAGGACGAGGTGCAGAGGTTCCTCATCGACACCGAGGACCTCATGAAGAAGAACCCGTACATCGAGAACGCGATAGTTGCTGCGGAGGATCGCGACTTCTACTCCCACAACGGTGTATCGGTGCGGGGGATCGTCCGCGCCGCCTGGGCCAACATCTCGGGCGGTGAGGTGCAGCAGGGTGGCTCCACGATCACGCAGCAGTACGTCAAGAACGCCGTGCTCGAGGACTCATCGAGGACCGTCACCAGGAAGGCGCGCGAAGCCGTCCTCGCGATCAAGATGGAGCGCCGTTACTCGAAGAAGCAGATCCTCGGCTTCTACCTCAACACGATCTACCTCGGCCGTGGCGCCTACGGGATAGAGGCGGCCGCGCGCGCCTACTTCGACAAGCCCGCGCTCGACCTCACGCTCCCCGAGGCGGCTTACCTCGCTGGGATCATCCCGTCTCCCAACTCCTATCAACCCGACGAGGACAAGAAGGCCGCGAAGGATCGCCGGAACCTCGTTCTCGACCTCATGGTCCAAGAGGGCTACATCGACCAGAGCGAGGCCGACAAGGCGAAGCGCGGGCCCGTCAAGTTGGCCGACAATTCCGCGGAGTCCCTCACCAAGAAGAAGCAGACCGCCGCGTACTTCATGGAGTGGATCCGCAAGCAGTACCTCTACTCGGAGTTCAAGGAGAACCTCTACACCGGCGGGTTCAAGATCTACACCTCGCTCGACCTCGACATGCAGGAGGCCGCCGAGGAAGCCGTTTACGGGACCCTGACGGAGCCGGGCGACCCACCCGCCGCGCTCGTATCCATGACTCCGACCGGTGAGGTGCGGGCCATGGTCGGAGGCAAGGACGGGGACAACGTGAAGAAAGCGCGCGGTTTCAACTACGCGACGGACACCCCGGGCCGGCAGCCCGGCTCGGCGTTCAAGCCGTTCACCCTGCTGGCCGCGATCGAGGAGGGGATCTCCCCCTCGTCGCGCTTTCCGGGTACCAGCCCCATGACGATCCCGGACCCGCTTTGTGCTCAGGGTGCGGAGCCTTGGGAGGTGGACAACTACGGAGGCTCCTCCTACGGGACGATCGACCTCAACACAGCGACGACGAACTCCGTGAACACCGTGTACGCGCAGCTCGTGTCGGAAGTGGGGCCCGAGAAGGTGAGGGACCTAGTCGAGGCTTTCGGGTTCGCTCCGAAGTACGGGACCGAGGAGATAGCGGCAGAGTGTGCCCTCTCCCTGGGTGGAACGGTCCCCGTCACCCCTCTGGAGCTGGCTCGAGCTTACGCAGGGTTCGCGGGGCGGGGGGCCCTCCCGAAGGTGACTCCCGTGCTCTACATCACGGACAGTGAAGGCAACTGCTTGAAGGAGTACGTGCTCCGCAAGGGTGACTGTGAGGAAGAGGCCAAGGGGGCTCCGGAGCAGGTCGTCGAGCAGAACTCCGTGGACGTCCTCACGCAGTCGCTCACCGACGTGGTCGAGTCCGGCACGGCAACGGCTGCTTCCGTAGGCCTCGACGGTCGTCCCATCGCGGGTAAGACGGGAACGGGTCAGGAGAACAAGGACGCCTGGTTCGGGGGATACATCAGGCAACTCGCCACGGTCGTTTGGATGGGTTATCCCACCGATAACGGCGTCCAGCCCCTGATGCACGATTGCCCCGACCCCGAGCTTTGCCGCCCCGTTCACGGACGTGACGTGACGGGTGGGTCGTTCCCGGCCGAGATGTGGGCTGCGTTCATGTCGCAGGCCATCACCGTCGATGAGTTCGCGGACGCTATTGCCTTCGCGGTGCCGGTGGACGTCCCGGACGAGGTCCTGAACTCGCCCGCGCCACAGCCGACGACGTCGCCAACGCCTAAGCCGTCGAAGTCGCCGGAGCCGGAGCCGTCCCCGGAACCGAGCGCGACACCGAAGCCCAGTCCTACGATCAAGCCGTCGCCCACGCCTAAACCAAGCCCAAGCCCGAGCCCGAATCCCACGCCGACGATCGACCCCAGCCCCACCGGTGGCGGGGGCGGCGGGGGCGGCGGCGAGACTGGGACCGACGGAGAAGATCCGTAGCAGGAGGGGAAGCTCAGACCGCATCGAAACGTAGGCGCTCTGTTGGCGCCTCGGTCGTCGTCGGTATCTGCGTCGCCGCCGTTCTCGGTGGCTATCTCCTGAAGGCGCAGTGCCTGGGCGACTTCAACGCCAAGAGCTATCGCAACCTCTGCTACAACGACATCCAGCCGCTCTACGCGATCAGGCTGTTCAAGGACGTCGACGGCGCCCAGAAGAAGACGTTCCCATACGTCAACGGGCGCCTCCATGATGGCGAGCTCTCTGATGGGGCCATCGAGTACCCGGTTCTAACCGGCGTATTCATGTGGGCCACCGGGGCCCTGGCCGTTAGCGCCGATCACTGGCTCAAGGTCTCCGCGTTAGCGCTGGCACCCTTCGCTCTTCTAGTGGCCTGGCTTCTACATCAGATGTCGGGCCGCCGGGCCCTGCTGTTCGCCGCCGCTCCGGCGCTCGTCCTCTACAGCTTCCACAACTGGGACCTGCTGGTCGTAGCGGCGGCCACCGCAGCCATCTGGCTCTGGTGGAAGGGCAGACCGGGCTGGGCCGGGGTCCTGCTCGGAGTGGGGGCCGCCTTCAAGATGTATCCCCTCTTCTTTCTGGCACCGCTGTTCCTCGAACGTCTGTGGGCGCGTGATGCTCGCGGAGCGTTCCAGGCCGCCGGCGCGGGGGCCGGCACGTTCCTTCTCGTGAACCTGCCCTTCGCGCTGGTGAACTTCGACGGCTGGATCGCCACTTACACCTTCCACCGCGACCGAGGGCCGAACTATGACAGTATCTGGGCCCTCGGCTGGCCCGCGTGGTCCCCCGACCGGGTCAACCTCGTGACCGCGGCCTTGACCGGGGTGTTCTTCCTTGCCGTGCTCGCTTACGGGGGCGTCCGGGCGGAACGGGATGGTCGCTATCCGGTCGTTTCAACTTGCGGGGCGCTCCTTGTGGTGTTCCTTCTGTGGAACAAGGTTCACTCTCCTCAGTACACGCTCTGGCTGCTGCCTTTCTTCGTACTCCTGCGCGTGCACATCGGATGGTGGATCGCCTACGCGATCGCGGACCTGGCGGCTTACGTCGGCGTCTTCAGGTTCTTCTACGACTTCGGCGCCGGGGTCTCGAACGGGTGGGCCGAGGACCTCATGATCGGCGGGGTGTGGCTCCGGGCTGCGCTCCTGGGGGCCGGCCTCCTTCCCGTCTTCCTCTCCGCGCGGTCGGCGCTGGAGGACGAGGAAACCGCTGCCCAGCGTGCCGTTCCGGCCGTCTCGGCAGGTGGCTAGCGGCACGAGTGGTGCTACAGTGACCGAGAGCGACCAACGGGCCGCTCATCCCCTGCCCGACCAAGCGGCAACCCCGCGGGAGGGCCTCGAAGTCACGGCGAGAGCCGGACGCGAGTCCATAGGAGGCCGATATTGCGTAAGTACGAGGCGCTCGTCATCGTCGATGCGAGCCTCGAAGAGGGCGAGCTTCAGAAGGCCGTCGACCGCTTCTCGGGCGTGATCACCGACGCCGGCGGCTCGGTTACGAACATCGATCGTTGGGGCGTCCGCAGGTTCGCCTACGAGATCACCCACAAGAACGAGGGCTACTACTTCCTCACGAGCTTCACCGTGGGCGAAGAGGCGGTGGCCACACTCGAGCGCACGATCCAGATCTCTGATGAGTACATCCGAGCCAAGATCGTCCGGCCCGAGTAGCCGGCGAGAGAGATAAGGAGACCAGCGAATGGCATCCGATAACACCATCACCCTCGTCGGCAACCTCACCGAGGACCCCGAGCTCCGCTTCACCCCGTCCGGCAGCGCGGTCGCGAACTTCACCGTAGCGGTCAACCGTCGCTTCAAGAGCCAGGACGGCAACTGGGAGGACAAGCTCGACGGGTTCTTCCGCTGCAACTGCTGGCGCGACATGGCAGAGAACGTGACCGAGAGCCTGCGCAAGGGCATGAGGATCATGGTCGTCGGCCGACTCCAGCAGCGCTCGTGGGAGGACGGTGATGGCAACAAGCGCTCCATGGTCGAGATCCAGGTGGATGAGGTAGGCCCGTCCCTCAGGTGGGCGTCGGCCACGGTCCAGAAGTCGGACAGGTCCTCCGGGGGCCGAGGTGGGTTCAGTGGCGGCGGGGGCGGGGGCGGGGCCGGCGGTAGCGGTGGCTCGTCCGGCGGCGGCGATTGGGGCGCACCTCCCCCCAGCGGTGGCGGCGGAAGCGATTGGGGCGCACCTGCCTCGATCGGCGGGGCCCCACCCCAAGACGAAGGAGGCTTCTAGCCACCCATGGCAAGAGACAGAGATAGGGACAGGGACAAGCGGTCCTCCAAGGGGGGCCGCGGCGACAAGGACAGGCGCGGGAAGAAGAAGTTCTGTCAATTCTGCGCCGACAAGACGACCTATGTCGACTACAAGGACATCG
Source organism: Actinomycetota bacterium (assembly GCA_030448085.1). The sequence continues at coordinate 5,219 of JAUJNU010000021.1, forward strand.
CTCTTCTGCGCAAGTACATGAGCGACCGCGGCAAGATCCGCGCCCGTCGCGTCACCGGTAACTGCACACAGCACCAGCGCCTCGTCGCCACGGCCGTGAAGAATGCCCGTGAGATGGCCCTGCTGCCCTACGTGAGCCGCTAGGAGTCAGTCATGAAGATCATCTTGTCTTCCGATGTGGAGCACCTCGGTCGCAAGGGCGACATCGTCCAAGTGGCCGATGGCTACGCGCGTAATTTCCTCGTGCCCAAGGGCCTTGCTATGACCGCCACCCGCGGCTCGCAGCGGCAGGCGGAGCTCATGAGGAAGGCGCGCGAGGAGGCGGAGGAGAGAGCCAAGGCCGCCGCAGCGGCAAAGGTCGCGCATCTCGCTTCTTCGCCGGTCTACATCTCGGCTCGAGCGGGTGAGGGTGGCCGGCTCTTCGGCTCCGTCACGAACTCCGACGTAGCGAGGGCCATCGAGGACCAGCTCGAGGAAAAGATCGAGAGGCGTGACGTGCGGCTCGAGGACCCGATCAGGACCCTCGGTACCCACCAGGTCGAGGTCAAGCTGCACGAGGAAGTCAACGCTCTCGTCACCGTCGAGGTCATCGCTCACGAGGAAGAGGAGTAGGAGCCGGCTCCGCCGGTCTCATGCTGCTCCGCTCCGCAACACCTCCGAGCACGCCTGGGTGGTTCCGGGCGTCCGCGTAGCCACCTCTCTCCACAGTTCTCCACGCGAAAACCACAGGCTTGTTCGTCTTCCGTTCAACAAGCGGTAGCCCGTAGCGTCTAGGTGCAGTTCGGAGCTCACAGCTTCGAACGTTCCCTCGTTTATCCGGGTTCCTGTCGCACTCCGTTCGTATCGTGACGGGGGACGACTAGGAAGAAGACGTTTTAGAAGAGAGGCCCCACCCGTGGCGCAACGTGCACCCCTCCAATCGGTCCGCCCGACCCGGATTCCGCCGCACAACCTCGACGCCGAGCAGTCGGTCCTTGGCGCCATGCTGGCCTCCAAAGAAGCTATCGCGAACGTCCTCGAGATCCTCCAGCCGGACGACTTCTACAAGCCGGCGCATACCGAGATCTACGAGGCGATCCTCCAGCTCTTCAGTCGGGGGGACGCCCCCGATGCCGTCACCATCGCGGAGGAGCTGAACCGGCGCGACACGCTCGAGGCCGTAGGGGGCAAGCCCTACATCCTGGGCCTGCTCGAGGCCTATCCCACCGCCTCTTCCGCCTCTCGCTACGCCCGCATCGTCGACGAGCACGCCCGCCTGAGGCACCTCGTGGACGCAGGCAACCAGGTGCAGGAGATCGGTTTCGCCATCCCCGAGGACGTGAACGGGGCGATCGACCAGGCAGAGGAGATCATCTACAAGGTTGCCGACCGGCGTCTGCGGGACCACATCCAACCGATCAAGCCACTTCTCACCGAGAGCATGCTCGAGATCGAGACGCTCTACGACAGGGGCGAGAGCGTCACCGGTCTTGCCACAGGGTTCCCGGACCTCGACGAGATGACCTCGGGGTTCCAGCCGGCCAACCTCATCATCGTGGCCGCTCGCCCCAGCATGGGGAAGAGCGCCCTGATGGGTGACTTCGCCCTGCAGGCCGCCAACCGGATGGGCAAGCCGGTAGTGCTCTTCAACCTCGAGATGTCCCGCCACGAGCTGGTCAAGCGTTTCCTTGCCTCTGAAGCCCGGGTCGACGCGCAAAGGATCGCAAAGGGCTCGCTGCAGGAGCAGGACTGGACCCGGCTCTCGGCCGCGGTCGGTCGTCTTGCTGAGGCTCCCATCTTCATCGACGACTCTCCGAACATCACGCTGATGGAGATGCGGGCAAAGTGCCGCCGCCTCAAGTCCAAGCACGGGCTGGGCCTGGTCATCATCGACTACCTCCAGCTGATGCAGTCGCCGCGCAAGTCCGAGAACCGGCAGCAGGAGGTGTCCGAGATCTCGAGGAACCTCAAGATCCTCGCCCGAGAGCTCGAGGTCCCGGTCATCTGTGCCTCGCAGCTGAACCGAGGTGTCGAGTACCGGGCGGACAAGCGCCCGCTCCTCGGAGACCTAAGGGAATCGGGTTCGATCGAGCAAGACAGTGACATCGTGATGTTCATCTACAGGGATGAGGTCTACAACCAGGACTCGGAGGCGCGGGGCGAGGCCGAGCTGATCATCGCGAAGCACAGGAACGGCCCCACCGGCACTGTGCGGCTGGCGTTCATGAACCAGTACACGAAGTTCGCTTCGATCGCCCGGGGTCACGGCCGCTGACGGGAACGCTCTCCACCCGCCGCGTCCGCGCGGTGCACCGCCGGCTCCGGAAGGTGCAGGGTGATTTCCGTCCCAAGGAGGCTCGCCCGGTTATCGACGAGCTCATCCTCACGGTTCTGTCGCAGCACACCTCGGACACGAACCGCGACAGAGCCTTCGCCGGCTTGCGATCACGCTTCGGCGATTGGACCGAGGTCGCCGAAGCGCCGGTCGAGGGTGTGGCCGACTCGATCCGGGCCGGCGGGATAGCCAACGTCAAAGCCGCTCGCATCCAGGAGATCCTGCGCCGGATCGAAGCACAGGAGGAAGCCTCGACCTCGCCTGCCTCACCTCGATGTCCGACGAAGAGGTCGAGTCCTATCTGGTCGCCCTCCCAGGCGTGGGGTTGAAGACAGCGGCCTGCGTACTTGCGTTCTCGATGGGGCGTGCGGCTTTCGCGATCGACACGCACGTGCACCGCATCTCGCGCCGGCTCGGCTGGATATCTGACAAGACCTCGGCGGAGCGCGCGCACCGCGAGCTGAAACCCTCGGTCCCTCCGGAGATCCGTTACGACCTGCACGTTGCTTTCATCGAGCACGGCCGCAAGGTCTGCTTCGCTCTCATTCCGCGCTGCTCGGAATGCGTGCTCCTCTACCTCTGCGACGCGGGGCCGACGTTCCTAGCCTCCGGCACAGCCATCTAGGTCTCCCGTGCGCCGGATCGGTAGTTCTCCAGGAAACGTGGCTGAGAGCTCGATTCCTTGGAGAACTTCGGGTCGGACCTCAGGACGTGGTGGCTCAGCTCTGAGCGGCGCAGCTCACGCAGAGGGTCGCCCACGGCAGGGCCTCGAGCCGCGCCGGCGCGACGGGCTTTCCGCAGCGGTCGCAAGTGCCGTAGGTGCCCTCGTCCATCTTGACGAGCGAGCGCTCGACCTGCGTGAGGACCTCCAGCGCCCCATCATGGGCGGCCACCTGTGTCAGGCGATCGACGGCGAAGCTGGTCCCCTCCCCAACGCGCTTGCCGAAAGAGATGCCACCCGTGTCCTTCGGCGGGGCGGACATCTCAGCCATGTCGGCGACGAGCCGTTCGCGCTTGTCCTTTAAGAGAGCCTTGACCTCATCCACCCGAGCATCATCGCAAAGGCGCGTGGATAGAGGAGGAGGTCAGATGGGGGAGTGGAGCGGGTGAGGAGAATCGAACTCCCGTCACTAGCTTGGGAAGCTAGAGCTCTGCCATTGAGCTACACCCGCGAGGACTAGCGATTATAGGTCCGGCTCAGGGCGATGAGGAGGGTCCCGGCCCGTCGGTAGACTCGCTCTCGATCCGCCGACGTGGGCGGCCGTGAATGACGAGGAGGCGTGGGTGATCCTTTCGGATCGCGACATCAGGGTGTCGATCGACGAGGGCCACATCGGGATCGACCCCTTCGACCCGGGCGACATCCAGCCCTCTTCGGTCGACCTCCACGTCGACAGGCTCTTCCGCACCTTCCACAACCACCGCCACCCCTACATCGACGTGAAGCAGCCGATGGAGGACTTAACGGAGATGCTCGAGGTGGCGGAGGACGAGGCGTTCATCCTGCACCCGGGGGAGTTCGTCCTCGGCTCGACCCAGGAGTACGTCAGGTTGCCCAACGATCTGGTCGCAAGGCTCGAGGGCAAGAGCTCACTTGGGCGGCTCGGCCTCCTCATACATTCAACGGCGGGCTTCGTGGATCCTGGATTTGAGGGGCACCTCACGCTCGAGCTTTCCAACGTCGCGAACCTTCCGATCACGATCTATCCCTACATGAAGATCGGTCAGATCAGCTTCTACAGGCTGAGCTCTCCGGCCGAGAACCCCTACGGCTCCCGGCAGGTCGGGTCCAAGTACCAGGGCCAGCGGGGACCGACCCCGTCGAAGTTCTTCGAAAACTTCCGGTAGCCACTTTACAGCGTTAAGTTAACGATGCTAAGTTACCGTCGTTAACTGGCTGCAGAGGAGGATCGGATGTTCGAGAGGTTGGGGAAGTTCCTGGTCAGGCGACGCCGTCCCGTCGTGGCGGCGACCGTCGTGTTCTTTTTCGTTGCGGGCGCACTCGGCGCCGGCGTGGCGGACCGGCTCTCTTCGGGTGGATTCCAGAATCCCGACGCAGAGACCGTCAGGGCCGCGGAGGCTCTCCAGGCCGAGTTCGGGCAGCAGACGCCCAACCTGATCCTGCTGGTGACCTCGAAGACGGGATCCGTCGACGATCCTGAAGCCACGAAGGCCGGCCTCGCCCTGAGTGAGGAGCTCGAGGCGGCCGAAGGGGTGGAGCAGGTCTTCTCTTACTGGAGCGCCGACGCCGCCCCTCTCAAGAGTCACGACGGCAGCCAAGCGATGATCTTCGGGGTCATCAGCGGCAAGGACGACGTTGTCATGGACACGGTGGAACACGTCACGCCTGCGTTCACGCGGAATGACGATGTGCTGGACGTGAGGGTCACGGGCTTCGCAGAGGTCTTCCACGAGATGGGCGAGACGATCGAGAAGGACCTCGTCAAGGCGGAGTCGATCGCCGTGCCGATCACCCTCATCGCTCTGATCTTCGTGTTCGGGAGCCTTGTGGCCGCGAGCTTGCCGCTACTTATCGGGATCCTGTCGATCGTCGGCTCCTTCCTCGTCCTGTCCGTCATCGCCTCGATCACGCAGGTCTCGATCTTCGCCTTGAACCTCACGACGGCCCTCGGATTGGGGCTCGCCATCGACTACTCGCTCTTCGTGGTGTCCCGCTACCGGGAGCTCAGAACAGGGCTCGAGCCGCATGAAGCGGTGGTGCGGACGGTCCGCACGGCCGGGCGCACGGTCGCCTTCAGCGGCCTCACGGTCGCCCTTTCGCTGGCAGCGTTGCTCGTCTTCCCCATGGCCTTCCTGCGCTCGTTCGCCTACGCCGGTGTCGCCGTTGTTCTTCTAGCGGCCACGTTCGCGACCATCTTCCTCCCGGCCCTTCTCGCGATCATGGGACGGAAGGTCGACAGCCTCAGGTTGTGGAAGCGGAAGCCCAAGGAGGTCGGCCAGGGCTTCTGGCACCGGCTCGCCATGACGGTCATGCGCAGGCCGCTTCCGGTCGCAACCGTCGTGGTCCTCTTCCTGTTGTTCCTTGGCGCTCCGTTCCTCGGCGTGAAGTGGGGCCAGGCCGACGACCGGGCGCTGCCCGCTTCGGCTTCGAGCCGGCAAGGGCTCGAGCAGATCCGTCAGAACTTCGACATCAACGGTGCGAACGCGCTGTCGGTGGTGGCCGCCGGCGCCGGAGAGGTCGCGTCCGACGAGAAGGTGACCGGCGAGTATGCCGCGGCTCTCTCGAGGCTCCCTGGTACCTACGCCGTGCAGGCCTCGACAGGGACCTACGTGGGCGGGCAGCCCGTTCTGCCCCCGGACGAGAGCTCGGCCCGCTTCCTTAACCAGAAGGGGGGAGTTTGGTTCTCGGTGATCCCAGCGGTCGAGGCTTACTCGCAAGAGGGAGAAGACCTGGTCCATGCCATACGCGACATGGAAGCTCCGTTCTCGGTCCTCGTGGGAGGGGCCTCCGCCGACCTCGTCGACTCCACTGAGGCCGTCTTCGAACAGATCCCGCTGGCTGCAGGGATCATCGCCGTCACCACGTTCATCCTCCTGTTCTTGATGTTCGGAGGGCTCCTCGTGCCCGTGAAGGCGATCATTCTGAACCTGCTCAGCCTCACGGCAACGTTCGGGTCGATCGTGTGGATCTTCCAGAGTGGGAACCTATCGGGCTTCCTCGACTTCACCCCTACCGGCATCGTCGAGATCACCACCCCGATCCTCATGTTCTGCATCGCCTTCGGGCTCTCGATGGACTACGAAGTCTTCCTGCTCTCCCGCATCAAGGAAGAGCACGATCGAACGGGCGACAACACGGCGTCAGTTGCCATCGGGCTGGAGCACACGGGGCGGATCGTGACGGCGGCGGCCCTGCTGCTGAGCATCGTTTTCGTAGCCTTCGCGGCCTCGGGCGTCACCTTCATCAAGATGTTCGGCATCGGGCTGACAATCGCTATCGTGATGGACGCGACACTGATCAGGGGGACGTTGGTGCCGGCCTTCATGCGGCTGGCGGGCGAGGCGAACTGGTGGGCGCCGCGCTGGATGCGCAAGTTGCACGAGCGGTTCGGCATCAGCGAGTCAGGGGGCGAGGAAGCACCTACCCTGGGATCCCCTCAGCCGCTGCAGGGCTAGACAAAGGGAAGGGCCGGGAACTTTGGCAACAACGGAGCGGGCTCGGAAGGGCCGAGCCCGGCGCGGGGATGGGGAGCGGCTGAAAGCTCAGATCCTCGAGGCTGCAGAGAAGCTCCTCGTCGCGACCGGCAACGAGGATGCCGTCTCGATGCGTGCGGTCGCGGAAGCGGCCGGCTGCACCCCTCCCGCTATCTACATGCACTTCGCGGACAAGCAGGAGCTGTTCCATGCCGTCTGCAATGTGAGGTGGGCGGAGTTCAACGAGGCCATGGACGCCGCCGGTCAGTTATCGGACGACCCGCTCGAGTCACTTCTGTTACGAGGTCGCGCCTATGTCCGCTTCGGTCTGGAGCATCCGGAGCACTACCGCCTGCTGATGATGACGGGGACGGATGACCCGCACGACGGAGTGTTGGATACGAACGCCGCCGAGAGCAACATGCTGGGCGCTGTGGCTTTCCAGCACCTGGTGGCGGCGGTGGAGCGCTGCATCGAGTCCGGGGCGCTGAGGCCGACCGATCCCTTCAACGCCGCGATCGTTGTGTGGGCCGCGGCTCACGGCATCACCTCGCTCCTGATCACGTCGCCGAATTTCCCCTGGCCCGACAAGGAGACGATCATCGACGAGATACTGACGAACCAGATGACGGGCCTCCTCGCCCGATAGGACTAGGTGGTGCCCGGGTCTCCCGGCCCCACCGGCTGTCCGGTCATCTCGCTGGTTTCCTGGGTCGCCGGATAGTCGTTCCCGTTGGCCTCCGACCCGTTCCCATTGGAGCCGTTGCCGTTCGTCTTCGCGATCGTGGAGTCCGGGTGGAACTCGATCGACTGCAGGAGCAATTGGGCCACGTCCTTCACGACCATCTGCTCGTCCGCATGCCGTTCCGTGATGCCGTCCGACAACATGATGTTGCAGAACGGACAGCCAACCGCGAGGGTGTCTGAAGCCGAGGCGAGCGCCTCGTCGGTGCGCTCCATGTTGACCTTCTTGCCCATGCGCTCTTCCATCCACATGCGACCTCCGCCCGCGCCGCAGCAGAACGTCGAGTGCCCGTGCCGCTTCAGCTCGCCGTACTCGGCCCCCGGGATCGACTCGATGACGTTACGAGCGCCCTTCCACAGATCGTTGTGGCGGGCGTTGTAGCAGGGGTCGTGGTACGTGACCTTGGCGGCCATCTCGCCCTCGGGCTTGAGGCGCCCCTCCTTCACGAGGTCCGCCAGGTACTCGGTGTGGTGCACGACTTCGAACACCCCGCCGAGCTGTGGGTACTCGTTGAACATCGTGTTGAAGCAGTGGGGGCAGATCGTGACGATCTTCTTGACCTTGTTCTCTTTGAGGAGCTCGATCGTCTGCTCCGCGAGCATCTGGTAGATGTACTCGGCCCCCATCCGGCGGGCAGGGTCACCGTTGCAGTTCTCGTCCGACCCGAGCACTGCGAAGGAGACGCCGGCGATCTGCATCAGTTTCGCAAAGTCGTAGACGACCCTCTTGTTGCGGTCGTCGTAGGCTCCGGCGCAGCCGACCCAGAACAGCACCTCGGCATCGGGGGCCTCTGAGATGTGAGGGATCTTCAGCGGCTCTTGACGCGAGGTCCCGTTCATCCATTCGACGCGCGCCTGAGGGGGCTGGCCCCACGGGTTCCCGGTCGTCTCCATGCTCTGGAGCGCGCTCTGCATCTCCTTGGGGAAGCGTGATTCGGTCATCACCAGGTTCCGCCGCATGTCCATGATCGCGTCGATGTGCTCGATGTCTACCGGACACGCCTGCACGCAGGCTCCGCAAGTCGTGCAGTCCCAGATCACCTCGTCCTCGATGACCCCGGGGTTCAGCGCGGGCAGCTCTTCGAGGGCCTGGGCGTAAGCCTCCGGCCCCTTGTTCTTAGCGGCGAGCAGCTTCGGTCCCTCCGCGAACATGTGATCGCGGATGTCCATGATCAGGAGCTTCGGAGAGAGCGGCTTCCCGGTGTTCCAGGCGGGGCACTGCGACTGGCAGCGGCCGCACTCCGTGCAAGTCATCCCGTCGAGGAGCTGCTTCCAGCTGAGGTCGGTCACCTTCCCCGCGCCGAAGGTGTCGTCCTCGCTCATCGTCTCGATATCGATGTCCATCTTCTTGAGAGCGCCCTTCGGCCGCTCTGAGACGAAGAGGACGTTGAAGCCGGCCGTGATGATGTGGAGGTGCTTCGAGTAGGTGATGTAGACGAGGAAGGCCAGGATGATGAGCGAGTGCCACCACAGGAAGATCGTGTCGAGAGCCTCTCTCGTCGCGAGGGAGAAGCCCTGGAAGATCTGCGCGGTCGCGTTGGAGGCGGGGGTCCAGCGAACGTCGTAAGGGAAGTGCCCGAGCGAGATCTCGGCCCCCCGGGTGAAAAGGATCGTCAGCATGATCCCGGTGATCGCGAACAGGATGTACTCGGCCTCTTCGCCGTGTGATCCCTTGAACCGCCCCGGCCTTTGGATCCTGCGGATAGCGAAGGCAACGCCGATGCTTGCGAGGACCGCTACGACGAAGAAGTCCTGGATCAGCCCGAGAGGGCCCCACTGCCCGATGATCGGGATGTGGAAGCCTTCCTGATAGACGGCCCCGAACGCCTCGATGATCGTCGTGAAGAGGATCACGAAGCCCCAGAAGATGAAGAAGTGCATGATGCCTGGAACGGTCCATTGCAGGAGCTTTCGCTGTCCGAACACGACGACGATCTGGTCCTTCATCTTGCGCTTCCAGTCGCGCGGCTTGCGGTCCTCGTTCGCTCCCAGACGGAGGAGCCCGACGAGCTCCCGGGACCTCCAGGCGAACGCCCCAAGGGTGAGGAGGAGGAGCACAGTCATGACAAGCTTCTCGAGCACTTTGGCGAGGCCTCTCTCTTGACCGAAGGGTCGGGCTGATCAGCCCGGAGTATAGGTCGCGCCTGTACCCGCACCTGGTGAGTTGGAGGTTTTTTCGATGAGGATCGAGGTCCCCGGAGGAGAGGTGTCGGCTCTGCTGGACGGGAGCCCGGAAGCGGCCACCGCCTGCCTGATCCTGGCCCCGGGGGCCGGGGCGGGCAAGGAGCACCCGTTCATGGCCGCCGTCGCGGAAGGTCTCGCGGCGAGGGGCATCCTCACCTTCCGCTTCGACTTCCTCTACGCCGAGGCCGGCCGCAAGGCCCCGGACCGGCAACCGGTTCTCGAGGCGACCTACCGGGCCGTCGCCGCCCACGTGAGGGCCGAGCACTCGGGCCTCCCGCTCTTCCTCGGCGGCAAGTCGATGGGGGGCCGCATCGCTTCACACATAGCCTCGGGCGAGGAGGGGGTCGCTACTGATGGGCTCGTCTTCCTCGGATACCCCCTGCATCCTCCCGGGCGGCCCGAGCGGTTGCGGGACGCGCACCTGTCGGCCGTCTCCGCGCCCATGCTGTTCGTGGAGGGCACCCGGGACCCCTTCTGTCCGCTCGGCACCCTCGAAGCCAGCCTCGCGAAGGTGCACGCGCCCACCGCCGTGCACGTGATCGAGGACGGTGACCACTCGTTCAAGGTGAGGAAGTCGTCGGGCCGCAGCAGTGCCGCCGCGCTCGATGAGGTCATCGAGGTCGTGTCCGCATGGGTCCTTGCCCGGGCTGGCCGCACTTAGGATCGGCGGATGAGACTGAGGATCGAGTACTGCCAGAAGTGAGGCTATGCCCCTAGAGCCGTCGGTCTGACGGAGAGGGTGTTGGAGGAGTTCGAGGCTGACCTGGAAGAGGTGGTGCTGGTCCCCTCCACGGGCGGTGTCTTCGAGGTCGATCTCGGCGAGGAGCGCATCTACTCGAAGAAACAGACGGGTAAGCACGTCGAGCACGACGTGATACTGCGGTCGTTACGGGAGCGCCTGCGCCCCTAGCTTTGCAGCATCTCCCCGATCTGGAACGCCAGGTCGAGCGACTGGCGGGCGTTCAGCCGGGGATCACAGAGTGCGTGGTAGCGGCTCGCGAGGTCTGCATCGAAAACCTCCTCGGCCCCCCCGAGGCACTCGGTCACGTCCTCGGCCGTCAGCTCCAGGTGAACCCCACCGGGGACGCTCCCCTCGTCGGCGTGGACCCCGAAGAACTCTTTTATCTCACCCAGCACGTCGGTGAATCGCCTGGTCTTCAGCTTGGACTCCGTCGTGAAGGTGTTCCCGTGCATCGGGTCGCAGATCCAGGTGATGTCCCACCCCGCCCCCTTGACCCCGCGGATCAGCCCAGGGAGGGTCTCCCCGACTTTGCCGGCCCCCATCCTCGTGATGAACGAGAGCCGCCCGGGCTCCCTTTCGGGGTCCAGCCTCTCGCAGAGCGCCACGGCTTCATCCGGGGTTGCGGTGGGACCGAGCTTCACCGCGACCGGGTTCCTCACACCTGACAGGAACTCGAGGTGCGCACCGTCCAGCTGGCGCGTGCGCTCGCCTACCCATAGGAGGTGCGCGGAGCAGTCGTACCACTCGTCCGTGAGGCTGTCGCGTCGGGTGAGCGCCTCTTCGAAGGGAAGGAGCAGCGCCTCGTGCGAGGTGTAGAAGTCCACCTCGTGGAGGGCCGAGTCGGCCCCCAGGTCCACGCCGCAGGCGCCCATGAACTGCAGCGCACGCTCGATCTGACGCGCGATCTCGTTGTATCGCACCCCCTGTTTGCTGGCGGCGACGAACTCCTGGTTCCAGTTGTGGATCTGCCTGAGGTCGGCGAACCCGCCTTTCGTGAAGGCTCGGATCAGGTTGAGGGTCGCGGCCGACTGGTTGTACGCCTTCAGCATCCGCTGCGGGTCCGGGCGCCTCGCCTCTGGATCGAACGCGTCGCCGTTGACCGCGTGTCCACGGAATGCGGGGATGCTGACTCCGTCCTTCTCCTGGAGTGGCTTCGATCTCGGCTTCGCGAACTGCCCCGCGATCCGGCCCACCTTCACCACGGGCAGCCCCGACGCGTAGGTGAGCACGACCGCCATCTGGAGGATCACCTTCAGCTTGTCCCGGATCGAGTCAGCAGAGAAGTCGGAGAAGGACTCGGCGCAGTCCCCCGCCTGTAGCACGAAGGCTTGGCCCCTCGCGGCTTCCGCGAGCGAGCTCTTCAGCTGGCGCGCCTCGCCTGCGAACACGAGGGGCGGCAGGCTCTTCAGCTCGTCCAGAGCCCGCCCGAGCGCGGTCTCATCCGGCCACTCCGGCTGCTGACCGGCCGGGCGCTCTCTCCATGAAGGCGGGGACCAAGTGATGCTCATGTGGCAATCGTCGCGTGTTATCGGGGGTAAGTCCGCGCCGACTCGTAGGATTGACCCGTGAAGGTGGCCCCCCTCGTTTCTCTCGACGAAATCCTGGAGGCGCGCGTGCGCCTTCAGGGGGTGTCCGTTCAGACCCCCCTCGATCTGTCCCGGGCCTTGTCCGAGATGGCCGGCGGCCCCGTCTACATCAAGTGCGAGAACCTCCAGCGGACCGGCTCCTTCAAGATCCGGGGCGCTTACAACCGCATCTCTCGTCTCGACAAGGATGACTGCCCCTCGGGGGTCGTGGCCGCCTCGGCCGGCAACCACGCTCAGGGGGTCGCTCTGGCCGCCTCGCTCTCCGGCATCAGGTCGACTGTCTTCATGCCCGAGCTCGCCTCGCTCCCGAAGGTAGAGGCCACGAAGAGGTACGGCGCCGAGGTGGTGCTCATCGGTCGTGACTTCGGCGCCGCCTACGCGGCCGCGCTCAAACGGGTCGAGGAGACGGCGGCGATCTTCGTGCACCCCTTCGATCACCCGCACGTGATCTCGGGCCAGGGAACGATCGGGCTCGAGATCCACGAGCAGATGAAGGACATAGGCACGGTCGTGGTGCCGATAGGCGGCGGGGGCCTCATAGCCGGGGTAGCGGCCGCGTTGAAGGAGCTCCGGCCCGGCACCCGAATCGTGGGGGTGCAGGCAGAGGGCGCCGCCGCTTTCCCCCCGTCCCTCGAGCAGGGCCATCCCGTGGCGCTCCAGCACATGACGACGATCGCGGACGGCATCGCCGCCAACGAGCCGGGCGAGGTGACGTTCGCGCACGTGCAGGAACTCGTCGACGAGGTCGTGACGGTGACCGATGACGCGATCGGGCAGGCCGTCCTCATGACCGCAGAACGCATGAAGCTCGTCATCGAGCCGTCGGCCGCGGCCGCGGTGGCGGCCGTCCAACAGGGGCTCGGCCACCTCGCCCCCCCTGTCGCGGTGGTCCTCTCGGGAGGGAACGTCGACCCGCTCCTGCTCCTCCGGGTCATCCGCTTCGGGCTGGGATCCTCCGGCCGGTACTTCGCATTCCACACGAAGATGCAGGACCGGCCGGGAGCGCTCGCTTCGCTCCTCCGTCTCGTGGCCGATACCGGCAGCAACATCATCGGCGTCGAACACCACCGCGAGGGTGTGGGAGTCTCCATGGGAGAGGTGGACGTGATCCTTCAGGTCGAGACGAAGGGGCCGGATCACATCGAGGAGCTCCGCAGCTCCCTGGGCTCCGAGGGCTATCCGGTCGAGCCTTTCTAGGGAAGGAACCAGGCCCCCCAGATGTTTCCTTAGACGTGGAACGAATGAAGCTCGAGACCCGCCAGATACTCCCGCTCGTCAGGGCTTTCCTCGCCGAGGACATCGGCAGAGGCGACAGGACCACCGACTCGGTGGTGCGGTCTGACGCCGCCGGCAGGGCACGTATCGAGGCGCGCATGCCCGCCGTGGTTGCCGGGTTGCCCGTAGCCGAGATGTGTTTCGCGGAGCTTGGCGGAACCCGCTGGGACGCTCTCGTCTCCGATGGTGACAGGGTCGCCCAGGGCGACGTCCTCGCGCGGGTCTCCGGCTCGCTCCGCTCGATCCTCACCGCTGAAAGAACGGCCCTAAACCTCTTGCAGAGGCTCTCCGCCGTCGCGACAATCGCAGCTCGTTACGTCGAAGCCATCGAGGGCACGGGTGCCCGGATC
>JAUJNU010000022.1 GCA_030448085.1 Actinomycetota bacterium
CCTGTCGAGTGGCTCCCTCAGGTGCTCGTGCCCTAGGGCAAGGATCCTCACAGCGAGCAATGCGGCGTTCACGGCCCCCGCTGTTCCCACCGCCACGGTTGCCACCGGCACCCCAGCCGGCATCTGCACTATCGAGAGTAGCGAGTCGATCCCCTTCAGCGTCCTCGACTCGACGGGCACGCCTATCACCGGAAGCGTCGTTTTCGAAGCGGTCATGCCCGGCAGATGGGCGGCGCCTCCGGCACCCGCGATGATCACCTCGATCCCGCGCGATCGTGCCTCGCTTGCGTACTGGAAGAGGAGGTCGGGGGTGCGATGGGCGGAGACCACCCTCGCCTCGTGCTCGACGCCCAACGACTCGAGCGTCTGCGCGGCCCCCTCCATCGTTGCCCAGTCGGAGCGGGATCCCATGATGATCCCCACCAGCGCGCTCATGCTGCTCCGTCGGTCGCACGAGCGGCGATGTCACGGCGGACGTGCTTGCCTTCGAATTCGATGAGGTCCGCAGCCTCGTAAGCGCGGTCCCGTGCGGCGACGAATGTCGGTCCTGTCGCGCTCACCGACATCACTCTCCCCCCTGCGGTCTCGAGGCCCTCCGGTCCCCGTCTCGTGCCGGCGTGGAAGACCTGCACCCCGTCAAGCGCAGCCGCCTGCTGCAAGCCGCTGATGGGAACGCCGGACTTATAGGGCCCGGGATAACCACCCGATGCGAGAACGAGCGAGACGCATGCATCGTCCGTCCAGTCGAGGGCCATGTCGTGCAAGCTGCCTGTGGCACAGGCCAGACAGAGCTCGCCGAAGTCCGAGCGCAAGCGAGGCAATAGAGCCTGCGTCTCGGGGTCACCGAAGCGCGCGTTGAACTCGATCACCCTCGGCCCCCGGCTGGTCAACGCCAACCCCGCGTAGAGCGCCCCCATGAAGGGAGCTCCTCGTCCGGCTGTCGCTCGCATCATCGGCTCGTTCACGTCGGAGGCGATCTGCAGGGCGAGCTCCGGTGGGCAGGCGGGCACCGGACTGTAGGAGCCCATGCCGCCCGTGTTGGGGCCTCGGTCTTCGTCCTCGGCACGCTTGTAGTCCTGTGCGGGCTCACAGACGAGGGCGCGCTCGCCGTCGGCGAAGGCGATCATCGACGCCTCCTCCCCATCGAGGAACTCCTCGATCAGGATCTTGCTGCCGGCTCCCCCGAAGGCCCCGTGAACGAGCCGGTCTTCCACTGCGCGAACGGCCTCGGCCCGGTCCTCGGTCACGACCACGCCTTTGCCCGCCGCCAGCCCGTCGGCCTTGACCACGTAGGGGGGGCCGAGCCGGTCCATGAACTCGACCGCCTCAGCAGGCGAGGTGAAGACACCCGCGGCAGCGGTCGGGATGCCCGCTTGCTCCATCAGTCCTTTGGCGTGCGCTTTGGACCCCTCGATGAGCGCGGCGGCTCTGTCCGGGCCGAAGACGTTGATGCCGGCCGCTCGCAGGGCGTCGCCTACGCCGGCCACGAGGGGCCCCTCGGGACCCACCACCACGAGGTCGACCTCCAACTTCGCAGCCAAGTTCTGCACGACCTGCGGATCTGACGGATCGATGTCTGCGAGCGTCGCTACATCTTCGATGCCGGGGTTGCCCGGCGCCGCCGTTATCTCGTCGACGGAGCGGGAGCAGGCCAGAGCCCAGGCGAGCGCGCTCTCGCGGCCCCCGGACCCCAGGAGAAGGACCTTCATACTTCCCGGATCTTCACGATCTGGTCCCGGCCGGGGCCGACCGACGCCCACGAGATGGGCGTGCGTGACAGGGTCTCGAGCGCCTCGATGAAGCTCCTCGCTTCCTTCGGAAGATCCTCGATCGAGCGGGCCTTGGTGATGTCCTCCTGCCAACCGGCGAACTCCTCGAAGACCGGCTTGCACTTGTTGAAGATCGTCTGGTGCGGTGGGAACTCCTCGTAGCGCTCGTCTTCGTACTCGTAGGCGACGCAGACCTTGATCGTCGGGAACGCGCTCAGCACGTCGAGCTTGGTGACGACGAGCTCGGTGAGGGTGTTCAGCCGGGCCGCGTAGCGAGCCGCCACCGCATCGAACCAGCCGCAGCGCCGCTTGCGTCCCGTGGTGGTCCCGTACTCGGCGCCGACCTCGACGAGGACCTCGGCTTCGGTGGGGTCGGCCTCGGAAGGGAACGGCCCCGACCCGACGCGAGTGCAATAGGCCTTCGTGATACCGATGATCCGCCCTATGTCGCGCGGGCCCACCCCGGCCCCCGCGCAGGCGCCACCCGAGATGGGGTTCGAGGATGTGACGAAGGGATACGTGCCGTGATCGAGGTCCAGCATCGTCGCCTGGGCTCCCTCGAACATGACCGTTTTACCGTCGTCGAGGCTGCGCTGAAGGAAGAGGACCGTGTCGCTGATGTGGCGCTGCAGCCGCTCGCCGTAGGCGAGGTACTCCTCGACCACCCGGGAGTGCTCGAGCGGCAGCCGCCCGTAGACGCGGGTGAGCAGCAGGTTCTTCTCCTTCAGAGCCACCTCGAGCTTGGCGCTGAAGATCGAGGGATCCAGCAGGTCCTGGACCCGCAGGCCGATACGAGCCGCCTTGTCCGCGTAAGTGGGACCGATCCCCCTCTTTGTGGTCCCGAGCCTGTTCTTGCCGAGCCGGCGTTCGGTGACCCTGTCGAGCTCGAGGTGGTACGGCATGATCAGGTGAGCGTTGCCCGACAAGAGGAGGCGCGACGTGTCGATGCCTCTCTCCTCGAGCGACTCCATCTCCTCGATCAGCACCTGCGGGTTTACGACGACGCCCGGACCGATCACCGGAGTGCAGTGCGGATAGAGGATCCCCGTTGGGATGAGGTGGAGAGCGTAGCGCTCGCCTCCAACGACGATCGTGTGGCCGGCGTTGTTGCCGCCTTGGTAGCGGACGACGACATCGGTGTGCTCGGCGAGGAGGTCGGTGACCTTGCCCTTGCCCTCGTCACCCCACTGGATGCCGACCAGCCCTATGCCGGGCATGACGATCTTTGCTGCGATGGAAGCGACAAAGCCCTAGCGCTCGATCCTGAACTTGATCTGGACGTGGGTGAGGTACTCCACGATCTGTCCTTCCTCCACCTTGCAAGAGGTGTCGAGGACGTCCATCTCGTGGATGCCCCGGATCGTTCGGGACGCTTCCGACAGAGCTTGCTGCGCCGCGTCACGCCAGGACTCCTTCGAGACCCCGACTAGATCGATGGTCTTGATCACCGCCACCAAGCACCTCTTTCTGGGTAGCCGTCCGAGCGGCGGGGGCCCGTGCCCCGCCAGCGAGGACACTAAATGGTTCGCCCCTCTTTATCCTCTATATTCTGGCTCGCAGGGCGAGCCCGGCCGAACCGGCCTCTCGCGCCCGGCGGGGGACATCCACTTCAGCGAAGGGGCTGAGACACTAGCGATGACGAGCGCTCTGCAGATACTCACCTTGCTCCTTGTGGCGGCCGTTGCCGTGGGCTTGTACCTCGTCTACCGGACGCTCGAGGGGATCCGCAAGACCTCCCCGGCGGTGGGAACGCCGGGCTCGAGGCGGACACACCCGAGGCGGGATCCCCCCGGCCGATCTCGTGTCGGACCTGAGGGGGCCCGACGAGGGCGGGCTTCCGTCTGAGCTCGGTGCCGGAGCGGCCGAATATGGGGACTCGAGCGGCGCTTACGCAACGGCTACACCGGGGTCGGCCGGCGGAGGTGTCTCTTCCTGGGAGCCCGAGACAGAGCAGCCCGCCTCGACCGAGTGGGGGCGGCGGGAGCTGGAGACGAGGGCGCTCCGCAGGAACAGCAGCAGTACAGCGACGCAGGTGCCTCCAGCCGCTCTGAGAGGTCGCGCCCGAGCATCAGGACTGGGGGATCGCGACCTCCGTCGCTTCGGACGAAGACGTCTCCGGGGGGGCGAGTCGGCTCCCGAACAGCGCTCTATCGAGGACGAGCCCGAGGAACAGCCCTTCGAGCGTGAGGGGCGCTGGTGGTTCAAGAGAGGGAGCGAGCTGCTGGTCTATGACGAGCAGGCAGGGCAATGGGTCCCTGCTCCCGCACCTGTGGTGCAGAACTTTGCTCCTGCCGCTGCGGCCGAGACGCAGACTTTCGAGGCGGGCTCGTCCGGCAGCTTCTTGGACGCCGAGCCGGCTCCAGGCGGAGCCCGAGCCCCAAGCAGAGCCCGTGGCCGCCACCAGCAGCTCCTTCTGGAAGTGCCCCTCCTGCGGGGCCGTCAACGGCTCCACGGCAACTTCCTGTCGCATGTGCTTCGCCCCCCGCGCCTGACGCCCGCGTTCCCGCGTTCCGCGTTCTGCCCGGGCATCCACTGGGAGATGCCCGCGTTCTGAGTGGCTCCAGGGGCCAAAAATGGGCCGATGGCTCGACAAGAAGTGAGATGGGGCTAGGTCTCGAGCGGCTCTGAGCCTCCCGGCGGCTCCTCGGCAGCTCTCCCGAGGAACCCGCCGATGAAAGGGAGCCTCGGGTCGCGGCCCACCAGTGTCCCCAGCAGGAAGCCGACCCAGACCAGGCCCCCGACGATGAACCCCCCCAGCGTCACCTTCGGGGACACCCGTGAGCAGGCGAGCAGCAGGATCGCCCAGGCGGCTCCGAGGACGATCGCCTGAAGGCCGTGGAACCTCGAACGGGGCTTTTGCCGTTGAGATAGGCGATGAGGCCGGAGATGGGTAGGAAGAGGTAGGCAAGGCCGGCCATCACGCCACACTAAAGGAGCGGGGACAGACGATGACGAACAGACTGGGTGAGGAGACGAGCCCTTACCTCCTTCAACACAAGGACAACCCCGTCGATTGGTGGCCGTGGGGTGAGGAGGCTCTGGCCGAGGCCAGGGACCAGGACAAGCCGATCCTCCTCTCGATCGGTTACGCCGCCTGCCACTGGTGCCACGTCATGGAGCGGGAGTCGTTCGAGGATGAGGACCGCGGAGCTCATGAACGAGCACTTCGTCCCGATCAAGGTCGACCGTGAGGAGCGCCCCGACCTCGACGCCGTCTACATGGAGGCGGTGCAGGCGATGACCGGGCACGGCGGATGGCCCATGACGATGTTCCTCACCCCCGACGGGCACCCCCTTCTATGGCGGGACCTACTTCCCGCCGAGCGACAGGCACGGGCTCCCTTCGTTCAGAAGGATCCTTCAGGCGGTTGCGGAGGCGTGGCGTGACAAGCGCAAGGACGTAGAGGCGCAGGGTCGTCACCTGACCGAGCAGCTGGGGTCACTTGCGAACCTCGCCCCCTCGAACGAGCTCGTCGACAGCTCGCTGCTGCAGAAGGCGCTGTCGACCTTGGCCCGCAACTTCGATGGCCAATACGGCGGGTTCGGGGCGCTCCGAAGTTCCCGCAGCCGATGACCCTCGACTTCCTGCTCCGCATGGGCAAGCGCGGCCATGACGAGGCGATCGAGATGGCGACGAAGACCCTCGATGCGATGGCGAGCGGCGGCATCTTCGACCAGCTCCGGGGCGGCTTCCATCGCTATTCGGTCGACAGGGAGTGGGTAGTTCCCCACTTCGAGAAGATGCTCTATGACAACGCAACTCCTGCGCACCTATGCCCGCTCCTATCAGCTGACCGGAAACGACTTCCACCGCAGGACCGCCGAGGCGACCGGCGATTGGATGCTCGCCGAGATGGTGGATGAGGCAGGCGGATTCTGGTCGACCCTCGATGCGGACTCGGAGGGCGTGGAGGGCAAGTTCTTCGTGTGGGATCTCGATGAGGTGCGTGAGGTTCTGGGAGATGATGCGGACGAGGCGATCGCTGCGTGGGGGCTCACGGAGCGCGGCAACTTCGAGGGCCAGAACATCCCGGTGCGGGCCGCCGATCCATCCGACCCCGAGCGCTTGGAGCGAGCCCGCATGGCTCTCCTCGAGCGCCGTGCCACGAGGGTGCGGCCGGGGACCGACACGAAGGTACTGGCGGCGTGGAACGGGATGGCGTGCGCGGCTTTCGCCGAGGCAGCAACTGCACTGGGGCGTCCCGACTTCCTCGACGCCGCCGACCGCGCGATGCGATTCGTCCTGGACAAGCTGAGGATGGACGGCCGCCTAATGCGGTCCTACCGGGACGGGGTGGTGAAACACCTCGGTTACGCGGAGGACTACGCGCTCGTCCTCGAAGGGACACTGAAGCTGTACGAGGCGAGCGGGGACGTGACGTGGCTGCGCGAGGCGCGCTGGGCTGCCGATGAGGCCATACGACTGTTCCACGATGGCGATGCGGGCGGGTTCTTCACGACGGGGAGCGATGCTGAGCGCCTCGTCACCCGGT
Source organism: Actinomycetota bacterium (assembly GCA_030448085.1). The sequence continues at coordinate 6,263 of JAUJNU010000022.1, forward strand.
CCAAGGACCTCATCGACAACGCGGTGCCCGCGGCGAACTCTGTCTTCGCCGTCGAGCTCCAGCGTCTCGTTGTTCACCGGGGAGCGCAGCGCTACGAGACGAAGGCCCTCGAGATCGTGAGGCTCCTTCACGATGCGATGGGTCGTTCGCCACTCGGCTTCGGTCATCTCCTCGGAGCCGTCGATCTGTACACCGGGTCCCCGCTCGAGATCGTGATCGTAGGCTCGCCCTCGGAAGAGCGCTCCCAGCTCGAGCGGGTGGTGCGCGAGCGCTTCCTTCCGAACAGCGTCGTCGTCCTCTCCGTCGCTGCCTCCGAGGAGGAGCAGGAGCTGATCCCGTTACTCGAAGGTCGCTCCGGGAACGGCACGGCAACGGCATACGTGTGCCGCAATGGCGCTTGCGACCTCCCGTGTCGCAGCCTCAGGCCCTTGTGGGGCAGTTGGGCTGAGGGGTGTCGGGCCTGCGCGTGAATCGCGCGCTGATCATCCCCTCGAGGAGCTCGAGTTCAGCTTCTCGGCGTCTGGGGGGCCGGGCGGACAGCACGCGAACAAGAACGCAACGAGGGCCGAGGTGAGGTGGAACGTCGAAGCCTCTGCGGTTCTCGGCCCCCGGCAACGTCAGCGCATCAAGACTCATCTGAAGAATCGGATCGACTCGACCGGGACGCTCCGGTTGTCGAGCGACACCCATCGTTCGCAGCACAGGAATCGGGAGGACGTGCAGACGAGGCTGGCCCGTCTCGTCGCCGATTCCCTGAGGCCGGTCAAGAGCCGGGTGGCGACCAGGCCCACCCGTTCCTCGAAGGAGAACCGGCTCCAGTCGAAGCGTCACAGGGGGCGAGATAAAGAAGGCGCGCAGGAAGCCCCAGATCTCTGACTGATCTACCTCTAGGGAGGCGGCGGCGGTAGCCTCGCCCTGTGCTTAGTCCAACGGGGCGCCGCGTGCGCGGTGCGGCGGTGGGGGTCGTGTTGGTTCTTCTCGCCGCGGGCACTCTGTGGGGTGACGACGATCATTTCCCCTTCGGCCCCTTCAAGATGTACGCCGGCACCGCCCAGCTCTCGGATCCCGTGCACAAGATGCAATTCGAGGGAACCACCGTCCGGGGCGAGACCGTCGAGATCCTGGCCCACCGCTTCGGGATGCGCCCGGCCGAGATCGAGGGTCAACTGGGGCGGATCGTTGAGGACCCGAAGTTGATGGAGGCTCTCGTGCTCGCGTACGAGAAGCGCAACCCCACGGCCCCGCCTTTGGTGGAGTTCCGGCTCGTCCACGGCATCTATCAGCTCGTTGAGGGAAGCCCCGTGGGCTACACGGAAGAGGTGCTGGCCCGCTGGCGTCGCGAAAGGACGGAGGGGTGAGCGCCGTCGGCCGCTGGATCAGCGCGTGGTGGTTCGAGCCCATACCCAGGCAGAGGTTCGAGATCTTCAGGCGAGCTGCCTACGCCTTCATCTTCCTCGACGTGCTCGTGACGACGGCATGGGTGGCCCGCCATGTCGATGCCCCGACGGAGCTCTATCAGCCGCTCTTCATCGGGCGCCTCTTTCACCTCCCGGTTCCGACGTCCGGATTCGTCATAGGGGTGGAGATAACGCTCCTCGTAGCCGCCGGTGTCGCTTTTACACGAAAGCTGCCTCGACTCTTCGGAACCGCCGTCTTCTTCCTCTATCTCGAGTGGATGGTGATCGCCATGTCCTACGGGAAGGTCGACCACGATCGCTTCGCTTTTCTGGTTGCCCTCGCCGTCTTGCCGACCGCCTTCGGGTCCAGGTCCCAAGGGGGCTCTGACGCGGCGGGTTGGGCCTTCAGGTGCATCCAGGTAGCGGTGATGCTCACCTACTTCTTGGCCGCGATAGCGAAGCTCCGCTTCGGCGGCCTTGCCTGGCTGAACGGCGCCACGATGATGTGGGCGGTCCTCCGCCGAGGCACCTTCTTGACAGATCCCATCATCGACCACCCTCTGGTGCTGAAGGTGAGCCAGTACCTGATCATGGCCTTCGAGCTGGGCTCCCCCCTCCTTCTGGTGAGGGGAAGGATCGGCAAGGCGTTCCTCGTTGGGGCGGTGATCTTCCACGTAGTCACCTACGCCTCGGTGACGATCATCTTCCTGCCGCACGTCTTCTGCTTGTTGACGTTCCTGCCCCTCGAGCGCATCCGACTGCGGCGGTCCGTCCCGGCCCCTGCCCCTGCCTGACAACGCACTCTCCCGAACGGGCCGCGACGTTTACTCCTCGTAGGTGCCGTGGTGGATCTGGTCGGGGTTGAGCACCACCGAGGAGATCGTCTCTCCGGTCAGGACCGGGTCACCATCGTTCGGCTCGATGGTGACGACGATCTCCGGGAACTCGACCGGGTCGACCCCTATAGCGAAGGGGATATTGAAGTTGTCCTCGCGGATCAACCTGAAGGTCCCCACAGGCACGTCCCCGCCCGGCCCCCGCAGCCACACGGCGTAGTGGTGACCGGTCGGGGGGGCGTCGAACCCTTCGACCGAAAGGGTGAGGCGGAAGTTGTCGTGCTTGTAGTGGTCGAGGTGACCGGTCGCGGTGACATCACCGGCGAGGGTGAAGGTCTGCATCTTGTGACCCTTCGGAACTCCGTCCTGCCCCGAACCTGGTCCCTGGGGGTCTCCGTCCTTCTCGTTCGTGGGCTGACCGGCCACTTCGAGGCGCTCCTGCAGGTCCGAGATCCTCATCGCTCCCGCCGCCACAACGATCCCGAAGACCAAAGCGGCCGCGCTGGCGAGGAGAGCGGTTCGTCTCCGGTTTGACGTCCGGTTGCTCCTCGCCGCTTGCAGCGGATCGCTGCCGCGCGCCGCGGCCAGGACTTTGCCCTTCAGGTCCGGGGGAGGTACGGCGGAATGCAGGCGCAGGCTCGCCAGCCGTTCCCTCTCGATCGCGGCGAGCACCCCTTCTCGCAGGTCGGGAGGCGGAAGATGGGACTTTCCCAAGGCATCCATCACCGCGGCGACCTGAGCCGCCTCTTCCGAGCAGGCCTCGCAACGACCGAGATGTTCTGCCACCGAGGCCTGGGCTTCTTCGGGCAACTCTTCACGGATGTATAGCGGAAGCTCAGGAGCGATCCGATCGCAGCTCAACTGAGTCCCTCCAGAGCCTCGGCGGCCTCCAGCTGCGCCCGCAGATCACGCAGGCCGCGGTAGATGGTCGACTTGACGGTACCCAGCGGGATCTCCAGCCGTTCGCTGACCTCCTTGTGCGTGTATCCCTCGATCACGAACATGTCGACGATCTTTCTTTGCTCCGCTGGGAGGCCGCTGAGGATCACGTTGACTTGCCATGTTCCCCACGCATCTCCTGCGATGTCTTCCTTGCCGGGCGTGTCCCGGACTTGCTCCGAGGGCGGGGGGACGCGCTGGCCCCGCCTCAGGTGGTCGATAGCAGTCCGCTTCGTGATCGTGAAGATCCACGAGCTGGGAGCTCCGAGGTTTCCGTCATAGGAGGCCGCCCCCTTCCAGATCTTCACGAAGGCCTCCTGAACGACTTCCTCTGCGGTACCTCGATCCCCCACGGTGCGAAGCGCGACCGAGTAGGCCGGCCGCTCGAACTCGTCGTACAGCTCGAGGAAAGCCTCCTCTTCTCCGCGGCCTATGGCGGCCAAGAGTCGTTCACATCGAGCGTCGCCTTCGTTCACGATCCTCCCTGAGCTCACCGTCTCAATTTCGATGGTTGTCACCCTTCTTTATACGAGCGTGGGGCCGATGTGGTTTCTCCGAACCGCTTTCTCCCGGGACAGGCGTGTGATGAAACCGTCTCATCGTTCGCGTCCGTAGAGATGGGAAGAGACGCTCCGCTAGAGGGCGGCGATGGATCGGAGGAAAACATGCGAAGGATAGGCGTAGGGTCTTGTCTCTGGCGGTGGTGGGGCTGATGGGGCCGTTGGCATTCGCCGGCGCGGGCCCCGCGCGGGCGGTTGCCTACATCAATCCGGACACCGGCGCTGCAACGGAGAATTCGAACGTGAACAAGGACTCCGAGTGCGCGAGCCCCGATCAGCGGGACAGGCAGAAGAGGAGCGGCGCCGGCGGGTCCGAACGCAACATCCATATCGACGCATGTCTGTTCGATGGCCAGGGGGATCCCTTCGACGGAACCGTGACCTTCGCGACCAGGGGTCGGGGAGCGATCAGTGCATGCCCGGATCCGGACCAGTCGGTGGCCCAGCTCCCTCAGGTGATGAACGGCCCCAAGCGTGCCTTCGTCCACGACCACAATGGCGACGGCCGCAATGACCACTGTCACCAGTCCGGCTATCAGATGCGGGACGCGGACGGTGACGAGGAGTACCACGTGAGGGTCAACAACGACACGAAGGCGGGGCTCGAAAGAGTTGTGTTCTGCTTCGATGCGGAACAGGACGTTGAGGCCGATGCCTCAGGCCAGCCGGCCGGACACGGGTGTCGTGACGAGGCGGAGGGCCAGAAGAGCAGGATCAGGATCCGCTGGAGGTAGATCTCTCACGAGTTGTGGAACCAGCACGTCGAAAGGGGCCTCTCGCCAAGAGGGGCCCCTTGTAGTGCCATGGGCGATGAGGGAACGCGGGAGAGGCTAACGGAGCTCGGCCAGGGACCCTAGGGCCTCTCGATAGATGCTGGCAGCACCTTCGGTGTCGCCCATCTCGAAGAGGTGGTCGCCGATGAGCCGGGCCGTCTTCGAGATCTCCTCGTGATCCCCGGAACCTTGGAACCCCTTCAGGGCAGTCTTCCAATGGTTCAATGCTGCGTCGGCGTTGCCCAATGCCAGCTCACACAGGCCGGCCTCACGGGCGGCCTCGGCCCCCGGCCCCGGCATCTTGGGACCGGCCAGCTCCACTGCCTCGAGTGCCGAGCCGAGGGCCGCGGAGGGCGCTCCTCGTCGTCGTTGGATGACCGCCAGCTGAGTCAGAGCCTTGACCCGATCGAAGAGGCTGATCGCGGCATCGCTGGGGACGAGGGCGGTGCGAAGCAGCTGCTCGGCGCCGTCGAGGTCTCCTTCGTCGATCAACACCAAGGACCGTCCTAGCGAGACCTTTACGCTCGCGCTGTACCAGCCGAGGTGGCGGTAGAGGTCCTCCGCCAGGGCCAACGATGCGAGCGCCGCGCGCGGCTCTCCTTGGGTGAGCAGCAGTTGAGCCCGGTTCACGTAGAGGCAGGCCCGGCCCTCTGGATCGGGCACCTCCGGAGCGATGGCCCACCCCCGCGCGGCGGTTTCTTTAGCCTTGTCGATGAGGCCTACCTCGAAGTAAGGGGGGATCAGAGCCGCGTAGATCTCGATCAATGAGGATGGGTCGGGTTGGGCCTCCCGTTGCAGCTCGATCAGGTGAGTCTCGAGGACGTGGATCGATTCCCGCACCTCACCTAGTTGGAACAAGCAACGAGCCTGTCCCACCAACGCAGTCGTGCGCCCAGTGGGCGGGGCGTCCGCCAGGCTCGACGCAGCCCTCGAATAAGCCGCCAGCGCTTCTTCCGGGCGGCCTTGCCGAGCCAGCGCAAGGCCGAGGCCCATCTCAGCCTGTTCCAGAGCCCGCGGGCTTCCCGTCTCGCGGGCCCGGGCGACGAGGGCGCTCAAGGCAGCTTCGGCTTCGTCCACCCGGCCCGCGTGGATAGAGGCGATGGATCGCTGCGTCTCCACCTCGAGTCGCAGGTCCTCGTCGGGGTCGCGGCCGGTGAGGAGCTGCTCCAGGGTCATACCCAGCCGGTCTGCGATGTGGCCGAGAGCCTCCTGGGATGCCTTCCTCTTGCCATGCTCTACGTGAGAGATGTAAGCGGCCGTGTAGACGGGGCGGGCCAGCTCTTCCTGTGACAGCCCCCGTTCCTGCCTAAGGCGGCGGATCCGCCGGCCCAGGCGCGTCAGGTTGGCGATCTGCGATGGCATGGCCACAGCGTACCTATCGGGCTGCGATGTCTGCTATAAAACTCTGGTTTATATCTAGTCAAGGAGGGCTGCCTTGTTCTTGAGACGACTGCTCGTTTGTGCAGCGATCGTGCTGATGACTGCCCCGGCGGCTACTGCGATGGCGACGCCTGCCCCGGCGCATCCGCTCCCGTGTATCAAGCCCTTTTGGTGCCAATGAGGGCGGGGCCCCGCTTAACCTCTCGCATCTCCGGGGCACAGTCGCAAGGGCTGGTCGATCTTCACCTGCCTTGGAGGGATGTACGCGTCGATCATCGTGTGGAGCCTTCGAGCCGAGACCATCGCGCCGTGGCAGATCTGCCGTATCTCCGGATCTAGGTCTTCTCTTGCGAGGACAGAAGTGGCGAGCAGGATCACGCTGAGCTCGTTGATCATGTCGTGGCGGCTTGGTAGGGCGTTGGGGTCGGGGGCTGTGGAGTCAGCAACCATGGACACCTCACCTGTAGCGGAGGCCGAGCGGCCCCTGGAAGGATTTCCTACCCGTCGTGACGGGTGTCTAAACTGTTGTTAAGCGGTCACAGAGGGGGTGTGCAGAGGGGGTGCCCTGACACGGGGGCGCCCCCTCGATCCTTTGTCCTCCCCTGCCAATGAGGGCTGCACAAAGGCGTTTTTGGCTTCCCAGCCCTCCCTCCTCCAGCGCGCACTCGACGTCTCCCTCTTCGTCCCCTTCGATCGGTGCGGCAGTCTGGACCTTCAGTATCCACACCTGCTTGTCGAAAATGAATGGGAGGGGACGATAAGCCATACGAGGGAGATCGAGACTAGGTGCGAAACCGAAGACGTCGTGCAGCGGGAGTAGCCGCAGCCGCCCTGATGACCGTCGTTGTCCCTTCGACGAATGTGTCGGCGGCCTCGGTCAACACGCCCCCCGGCCAGGTGCTGGTCGTGACGGCGAACGTCGAGGAGGCTTTCGACTCGGCGGACGTGGCGGATCCGAGCGATCTCGTCCTCTTCGCGAGGGAGTTGATCTCCTCGACCCCCTACCTTCCCGACGTGCTGGCCCTGCAGGAAGTCAGCCACAAGAGCATCGCCACGGTGGCGGACATCCTCTCAGCAGAAACCGGTCAGACCTATGTCATCGCCGCCCGTCCGCCCGACCCTCTCTTCAAAGTGATCCCGGGGGGAGCCATAAATGCAGACACGGGCATCCTGCTGAATTCCTCGACGACCAGAGCCACCAGCAGGGGTTCTTATCTCACGCACAAGTACCTTCGGGGGGACAAGGCCCCGGATATGCCGATCTCCTATAAGCGCACCGCGATCGTTTCATTCGCGAAGAAGGACGGCAGCGTCAGAGGAGTGGCGACGAGTGCGCACTGGACCAACGCCAAGTGGTTGAAGAGCCGGGAAGTGAGTCAGAAGTACCGGCTGCGGTGGACTAACCAACTGCAGCGTTACCTGCGACTGAACTTCCCGCGGATCAAGATGCGGCTACCCACGGGCGACCTGAACACAACCCGTGGCACCAGGACCTCCAGTGGCTTCCTGACCTATCCATGGTGGACCAAGATGACGGAGCGGTTCGGCTACAAGGATGCGGTTCATGCCATCACTAGGAAGGATGGCGTGGATCACATCTTCGGCCGCCGGATAGTCGATGCCGGAGTTGACCTTGGAACAGTGCCTTAGTCGGATCACCGGTTCCGGTGGGCCCTCACAGGCAGATGGAGGGTCACCGGCCTCACCTCATCTGCGATCTCGTCCAGCTCGACGGAGCTCGGCTGGGACCATGCCCTCGGAAGTGACGGCTACATGATCAAGCGGCGCAAGGAGGGTGAGGCGGAGTGGCAGGCGATAGGTAAGGTCCGAGCGGATGTCCTGACGTATTCGGACACAAAGCTTCTTCCAGGGACTGTCTACGCCTACAAGGTCACGGCCTTTAACGGAGCGGGCTTTTCACGACCATCGGCAGCGTCGAAAGTGACAACCTTGGCGGACTTGAATCCGCCCTCGGAGGTCACGGGCCTGACCGCTAGGAGCCCGTGGTCGTCTACGCCTAAAGTGAATCTGGACTGGATAGCCTCTACCGACCCAGAGAACGGCTTGGCGGGCTACAAGGTTTGGCGTTCATCAGGAACGGAAGCTTTCGTGTTGATCGCTTCGCCTGTCAAGAGCGTTTACGTGGATACGTCGGTCAGGAACGAACGTCGGTACCGTTACTACGTCGAAGCGTTCGACACCAGCGGGAATATCAGCTCACCTTCCAGGACCGTCAGCGTCGTTGTAGGGGACGACTAGGCTCTCGACGGTGTCAAGAGAACAACCCGGGCGCTGGGCTCGGGTGTGCCTCGCTCCCGACTCAGTCCGTTAGCAAGCGGAACTCGAAGCCGACGGGGTCGGCCAGGAGGATCGCACCGTCCTCACCCGAGTCAAGACGAGTGGCTCCGAGCCCAATCAGCCGGTCGACCTCTGATGCGTGGTTTCCGTCAACCAGGACGAGGTCGAACCGTTGCCGGTTCGTCGGGTCTTTCGGGGCGACCGGCGGGCCTCCCCAGGCGACCTTCGTCCCGCCGCGAGGAGACTGGATCGCCGTCTCCTCGTCCTGGTCCCACACGAGCGGCCACCCCAACGCCTCGCTCCAGAACAGACCGACGTTCCTGGGGCCGTCGCAAGCCAGTTCGCCTAAGAAGCCGCATCCGGCGAGGTAGGCGTTCCCGGCCTCGATGACGCAGAACTCGTTCCCCTCCGGGTCGGCTAGGACGATGTGGTCTTCCTCGGGGCGCTGCCCGACATCAAGGTGGCTGGCGCCGAGCCTCAACGCTGTTGTCACTGTTGTCCGCTGGTGATCGGGGCTTTCGCTGGCCAGGTGGACGTGCGACGGGTTGGGCCAGGGCTTCTCGGCCCGGCCCGGGACGAAACGCAGGCCGATCTGCGTCTCGTCACCGGGCACAAGCATTCCATGGGCGTCCTCGACGATCCGTCGGTCGAGGACTCTCCCCCAGAACCGCGCCAGACCCGCTGGGTCGTCGGCGCCGAACGTTACGGCAAGCAGTCGCGCGGGCACCGTGGAACGGTAAAGGCCGAGATCAGATGTCGTAGTAGAGCTGGAACTCGTGCGGGTGCGGGCGCAGACGAAGAGCGTCCACCTCGCGCTCCCTCTTGTACGAGATCCAGTGCTCGATCACGTCCGGGGTGAACACCCCGCCCTCGAGCAGGAAGTCGTTATCGGCCTCCAGCGCGTCGAGCGCTTCGTCCAATGACGCCGGGACCTGAGGCACCGCCGCAAGCTCCTCGGGAGGAAGCTCGTAGAGATCCTTGTCCACGGGCTCGGGCGGCTCGATCTTGTTGCGCACCCCGTCGAGGCCTGCCATCAGCAGTGCCGAGAAAGCGAGATACGGGTTTGCCGCCGGGTCGGGGCAGCGGAACTCGATCCGCTTCGCCTTCGGCGACTTCGAGTACGCGGGGATCCTCACCGCTGCCGAGCGGTTGCGCTGTGAGTACACGAGGTTCACGGGCGCTTCGTAACCGGGCACCAGCCGCTTGTAGGAGTTGGTGGTGGGGGCGCAGAGTGCCAGCAGCGCGGGAGCGTGCTCGAGCAGCCCACCGATGTAGTAGCGGGCGGTGTCGGACAGCTGCGCGTACCCGAGCTCGTCCCACATGAGGGACTCACCGTCCTTCCACAGTGATTGATGCACGTGCATCCCGGAGCCGTTGTCCTGGAAGATCGGCTTCGGCATGAACGTGACGGTCTTACCGTGGCGGAAAGCGGCGTTCTTGACGACGTACTTGTAGAGCATCACCCGGTCCGCTACCTCGAGCAGGGGTGCGAAGCCCATGTCGATCTCGGACTGGCCGCCGGTCCCCACCTCGTGGTGGTGAACCTCGACGGGGATCCCCAGCTCCCGGAGCGTCAGCACCATCTCCGAGCGAAGATCCTGGTAGTGGTCCATCGGCGGAACGGGGAAGTAGCCCTCCTTGTAGCGGGGCTTGTAGCCGAGGTTGCGCCCGCTCCTCGGCCCCCGAGTTCCACGCACCCTCGACGGCGCCGATGTAGTGGTACGAGGAATGCTGGTTCTGGTCGAAACGGATCGAGTCGAAGATGTAGAACTCGGCCTCGGGCCCGAAGTACGCGGTGTCGGCGATCCCCGTTCCCTGCAGGTAAGCCTCCGCCTTCTTCGCGATGTAGCGGGGGTCGCGGGAGTAGAACTCGCCGGTGATCGGGTCCTTGACGAACGCGTTCACGATCAGCGTCGGGTGCTGGCGGAAGGGGTCCATTACCGCGGTGTTCGGGTCCGGAACGAGGATCATGTCGGATTCCTGGATCTCCTGGAAGCCGCGGATCGAGGACCCATCGAAGCCGTAACCCTCCTCGAACGCCTCCTCCGTGAACTCCTCGAAGGGCATCGAGAAGTGCTGCATGAGGCCCGGCAGGTCCGAGAACCTGATGTCTACGAATTGAGCGCCCTGCTCTTGGCCGAGCTTCAGCGCATCGGATGGAGTGGCTGGCACATCGCCTCCTCTATGAGGTCTTGCAGATGATCAAGGACGGGCCCCACCCTAGAAGGAGGGGATTTCCCTGCCGTTTCAGAAGTGTTACGAGGGGGTTACGCGGCTCGACTTCAGACTACGTGAGCCACTCTGAGAGGCGCTCGGCTTCCTCCGCGTAAGAGTGCTTCAGGCCCTCCACGATCCACCCTTCGACCTTGCCGCCGTAGAACGGCACTCGCACGTTTACCCGCCCGGCCACCACCCGTTCGGTCCCCATCCTCGCTTGCTGCAGCGAGATCGTCCCCGATGCGGCCAGGAGGTCGCCCCCAACCTCGGGCTGGATCACCCAGGACCAGATCAGGTCCTCGGGGTGCCAGGTCGCTTCTTCCACCCAGGCGGGGTCCCCGTCGCCGAGGAACTTCTTGGCGGTCCCCGAGATCTTGACGTCGAGGACGCAGCGGATGCGTCTCGTGATGAGGCCGCCGCTCGCTTTCTTCTGGGACAGGACCTTTCGCTCCCGAAGAGCCTTGAGGTCCGCCAGAGAGGCCTGGAACTCCCTGTCGAGCAGTGCTTCGGCGACCGTTTCCGGGTCGGCGTCGACCGTGTGGGAGATCTTGAAATCCACCGGGCGAGGATAGCCCTCGCCGGAGCGCCCCCGTTAGCATCTTGCCCCCCATGAGAAAAGTCCTCCTGATCGTGAACCCGCTGGCGGGCTCGGTGTCGCTGCGGCGCAAGGAGGTCATCGTCAAGGCCCTAGCGGCCGACTTCAAGCTCGAGGTGGCCGAGACGAAGGCGAGGGGACACGCGATCGAGCTGGGCCGCGAGGCCGTGGAGCGTGACTTCGAGGCTGTGCTCGCGATGGGTGGAGACGGGACCATGAACGAGGCCGCCCAGGGCCTAGTTGGCTCGGACGTTTCGTTGGGCCTCCTTCCTCTCGGGTCCACGAACGTCATGGCCCGCTCGCTCGGGGTCCCTCAGGACTCGATAGAGGCGACCGCTTTCCTCGCCGCTCGCTTGAGATCGAACGACGTGAGGCGCATCAACGTCGGCCGCCTAGACGATCGTTACTTCCTGTTCTCGACCGGCATGGGTCTCGATGCCGAGGTCGTGAAAAGGGTGGAGAGCGACCCGGCCCGGGATTCCGGGGGCCGGGAGTGGACGTTCATGAAGCACGCCTGGGCCGCCGCGGCGACCGACTACCGGACCACCGATCCCTGCATCACGGTCACGGCGGACGGGCACGAGCCCGCCGAGTGCGTCTTCTACGTGTGCACCAATGCCCGGCCCTGGACGTATTTCAAGAGGTGGCCGGTCGATGCCTGCCCGCTCTCGAGCCTCGCCCTCGGCCTCGACCTCTTCGGTCTCAGCAAGCTCCGCCTGGTGACGGCCCCGCGGGTCGCCTGGTCGGTCTTCGTCAGCCGCTCTCACCCTCGCTGGCGCAACGCCCACTACTTCCACGATGTTCGAAGGTTCGAGGTGAAGGCCGACCGGCCACTGCCGGTCCAAGCGGACGGGGACTACCTCGGAGAGCGGGCGTCGGTCACGATCGATCTGGTCCCGGACGCCCTCAGCCTGCTGGCTTGAGCAGCGGCCCGCGGCCCTGCCGCACGGGGGACAATGAAGGAGAGCCGGGAATCGAAGACCGGCCCCCGCAGTTGCTTACACCGAGCCTAGAGACCAGATCTAAGGAGCTATGAGCGCCATGTCCATGCCCACCAAGGAGCAGATCTCCGAGGTACTCGGCGAGATCCAGGATCCCGAGCTGCACCGGGGCCTGAACGAGCTCAACATGATCCGCAACATCGGGATCGAGGGGGACCGGGTCGGGGTCCTCGTAGCGCTCACGATCCCCGGATGTCCCCTCAAGTCCTTCTTCATGGAGGTCATCCCCGCCAAGCTGAAGGACCGTTACCCGGCCATCTCGCACGTCGACGTGGAGCTCACCTCGATGACCGAGGACGAGCGTCAGGCTCTCGTGGGAGGGCTCCGCAAGGAGACCCCAGCCCCCTTCGCCCGCTCGGACTCCTCGACGCAAGTCATCGCGGTCGGCTCCGGCAAGGGCGGGGTGGGGAAGTCCACCACCACCGTCAACCTCGCCGTGTCGCTGGCCAAGATGGGGCACAGCGTCGGCCTTCTCGACGCCGATGTATGGGGCTTCTCGATCCCCCGCATGCTGGGCATCCACGAGCGCCCCACGATCGTCGAGGACATGATCATGCCGCCGGAGATGTTCGGCGTGAAGGTCGTCTCGATCGGGCTCTTCACCCCCGAGGACAACCCCGTCGTATGGCGGGGGCCGATGCTCCACAAGGCTCTCCAGCAGTTCCTCTCAGACGTTCACTGGGACGAGCCCGACTACCTGCTCGTCGACCTCCCCCCCGGCACCGGGGACGTCTCGATCTCGATCGCCCAGTTCCTCCCGGGAGCGGGCATGGTCATCGTCACCACCCCTCAGGCCGTGGCCGAGAAGGTCGCCCAGCGGGCCGGTTTCATGGCCGAGAAGACGGGCCTCAGCGTCACCGGGGTGATCGAGAACATGTCCTACTTCCGCGGAGACGACGGCAAGCAGTACCGGATCTTCGGCGAGGGGGGTGGGAAGACCCTGGCGGACCGGCTGAACGTGCCGCTCCTGGGCGAGATCCCCCTCGACCCCGACCTCCGTCGCCTCGCCGACGTGGGCTCGCCGATCGTTCTCCAGGCCCCCGATTCGGAGGTCGCCCAGGCGCTCGAGCTGGCCGCGAAGGAGCTCGTGAACCTGATGCCGCCGAGGCAGCGGGCCCCCAAGAGGATCTCCCTGCCTTTGGTTTCGTCCTCCATGCAGGGCCAAGGGCACGGCCACGCGCACTGACGCGGAGGAAAAAGCACCCCTCAAAGAGCCGGGCGCCTCAAGTCATGGGGTCGTAAGGTCGAACCAGAAGGAGACCGATTTTCTCTGCTAGGGGCGCTGTGAAACGTCTACCTTTGCCCAGACTGAGCCTGTTGGCGAAGTTCGGGCTGATGAGTCTCATCCCGATCGTGCTCTCGACCCTCATCCTGGGTCCGGGGCTCGGCGACATCGTGAGCAAACGCAACCTCGCCGTGATCGAGGAGCAGGCGATGGTGCTCTCCGAACTGCGCCTCCAGCCGCGGCTCGAGTCGGCGGATCTCGTGTCCGGCCTGAGGGCCTCCGAGAAAGCCGCGGTCGAAGATCTCCTCGCCTCGAAGCCCGGCCAGGAGTACCTGGCCGGTATCCGGATCTGGAGCCGGGACGGGGGGCTCGTCTATGCGGACCGCGCTTCCGGTTCGGGTGATCCTGCGGCGGAGCCAGGTCTGCTCGCCAGCGCCCTCGCCGGAGACCCTGCGGCGGACCCCAGCTGGAGCGAGGATGGTGCGCTCGAGGAAGGGCCCAATGCTTACGTGCCTCTCGGATCCGGGCCCGACGGGAAGCCGGCGGCCGCGGCTCAGCTGTTCCTTCCCAGCTCACACATCGCCGACCTCGTCCGGGTGGACACGAAGAATCTCTACCTGATCTTGCTGGCCGGCTTCACCCTCTTCTACGCGGCGCTCTTCAGGATCGTCGCCAACGCCTCGAAGAAGATGCAGAGGCAGGCATCCGAGAACGAGTACCTCGCGCTGCACGACTCCCTTACCGGCCTTCCCAACCGGGCCCTGTTCCTGGAGCGCGCCAACCAATCGCTTCTCTCGGCGAAGAGGTCCGGGTGGAACTTCGCGGTGATGATCATGGACCTCGACCGTTTCAAGGAGATCAACGACACGCTCGGCCACCACCACGGAGACATGGTCCTTCGTCAGATCGGGGTTCGCCTCGAGCCCCTCCTGCGCGAGACCGACACCGTGGCCCGGCTCGGGGGGACGAGTTCGCGATCCTGCTGCCGCACGTTGCCGACGCCTCCGATGTCTCGCTCATCGCGACGAAGGTGAGGAAGGCGCTCGAGGCTCCTTCCATCTGCAGGGTCTCGCCCTCGAGGTGGCCGCGAGCATCGGCATCGCGATCTTCCCCAAGCACGGCAAGGATGTGCACACGCTCGTGCAGCGGGCCGATGTCGCCATGTACCAGGCGAAGGCCGCGGGCACGGGACACGCTACCTACGCCGCCGAGCAGGACCAGTACACGCCGGACCGCCTGGTGCTCGGGGAGGCGAGCTGAGGCATGCGATCGAGCGGCGGGGAGCTCGTGCTGCACTACCAGCCGCAGATGGCGCTGCAGGACAACAGGGTCCGCGGATGGAGGCGCTCGTCCGCTGGGAGCACCCGAACCGCGGCACCGTCCTCCGGGCGAGTTCATCCCGATCGCCGAGCGCGGTGGCCTCATCCAGCCGCTCACCCGGTACGTGTTGAACGAAGCGCTGCGACAGGTGCACGAGTGGGACAGCCAGGGCCTCCGGATGGGCGTTGCCGTGAACCTGTCGGTCCGCAACCTGCTCGACAGCAACTTCTCCGAGGAGGGTCCAGCACCTCCTCCACAAGTGGAGCGTGAACCCGTTCGCCTGGAGCTCGAGATCACAGAGAGCAGCATCATGGCGGACCCCGAGAAAGCGACCGACATCCTCACCCGACTCCACAACCTGGGCGTGAGGCTCGCCGTCGACGACTTCGGGACCGGTTACTCATCACCGTCGGCTCTGAAGCGCCTTCCGATCAACGCCATCAAGATCGACAAGTCCTTCGTCCTCAACATGGCCGCCGACGAGAACGACCTCTTCATCGTGCGCTCGGTCATCGACCTCGCTCACAACCTGGGGGCCGAGGTGGTCGCCGAAGGTGTCGAGAGCGAAGAGGTGGTGGGGATGCTCCGCACGCTCGGCTGTGACTTCATCCAGGGCTATCACCGCGGGCGCCCGACCGCCGTGGAAGAGGTGCGGTGGCTGCTCGGGGTCATCGACCCCATCGCGGTCTCGCCGGAATCCGTGCTGCAGCCGGGCTCGGCCCTTCCACCCGGCGGCCGGCCGTCACGGGGCCGTTGCGGTAGCCGATCCCCTGAGAACGGGGGGACGCCCCCGCCACCGCCGCAGAGAGCCCGGCGTTTAAGAGCGGCTGATCTCCGCCCGAGATGAGGGCGTCCCGCAGCGTCTTCACCTCGCCCCTCAGGCCTTCGACCCGGCCCGCCTGCCGATGGAACGGAGCGATCCCAACCCCCTGGTCGGCCAGGGTGGCTCGATAATCCCCGCCCCAACCTCGTCCTCGATCGCCATCTTCACGAGCTCCAGCACGACCGGGGGGAGGTTGCGAACGACGCTCGTGAGGAAGACCTCGCAATGCTCGGGCAGCTGCAGCCGTCGGCCCTCGCCCCTATCAAGAGGGAGCCGGAGACCGTCGCCGCCTCCGCCGCCCCCAGGAGCCCGGTTCCCGTGGCCGCGAAGATCACGTCCGCCCCTGCGTCCGATAGAGAGGAGGTCGCCGCCGCGCGCCCTCGATGTCCTCATTGCTGCCGATGAAACGGCCCGGAGGAGGGATACCTCCACCTTCTGTCCTCCTCCCGTGGTCCCGTAGCGCTCCACGCCTTTGCGATAAGAGGCGAGCATCGATCTCGATGCCGGTGTCTCGAGCCCGCTGAAGGCGCCGACGGTTCCCGACTCCGATGCAGTTGCTGCGAGGTAGCCGGCGAGGAAAGCGGCGGGGCCCGGCTCGAAGACGATCCGAGTGAGGTTGTCCGCGCCGATCTCCGACATGGCTTCGAAGCCTTCCGGCACCAGGATGAAGCTCGTTCCGCCGCCTGCGGTGACGACCTCGGCAAGCGGTTCCGCAAGGACGGAAGGGCGAAGGCGATGTCGCGCCGCCGAGGTCGGCGGTGCCGCTGCTGGGCAGCGTGACAGTGAGTGTGTCGATGGCGAGGAGGTCCTCCGCCTCCTGCAGACCCCGTCTATCAGGCGCTCCGTCTGGGTCTCCTCTCCCTCCGACCCGATGGCGCAGGCGACCAGGCTGGGCCCCACCGGCGCGGGGGCGGTGGCGGAGCGAGGGGGTCCTTCAGCTCGATCTCGCATCCCACCGAGGCGAAGGAGGAGCGCAGCCACGAGGAGAATCTGGCGCGGGTCTTTCATCCGGCCATTATGGGAGGCGGATAGTGTCGAGCGCTATGAAGATCTACACGAAGAAGGGCGACGACGGCACGACCGGAGGCTGCTCTATGGGGGGCGGGTCTCGAAGGACGACGTCCGCACCGAGGTCTACGGGACGCTCGACGAGACGGTCTCCGCCCTCGGCACGCAATGCTCGCCGGGCTGGTCGAAGATGTCGCGGGTGCGATCGCCACCCGGATCCACTTTCGGAGATGTTCGTCGTCGGTGCCCAATTGGCCACGAGCTCGGAGAACCAGCCCAGGCTCCAGGAGGGAGTCTCGAAGGTCACGTCGAGATGACCGGCGTGCCCGAGAAGGATCGACTCGCTCCTCGACAAGCACCCGTTGCCCCAAGAGTTCATCCTGCCGGGCGCCCTGCCGGCCCGCCGGACGCACCCCCGCCCCCTGATAATCAGGCGCGGAACGTCAGGCCGTTGCGATGGACAGGGGTGGGTTTGATCCCCGACCCGAGATCCTGCGCTACCTCAACAGGGCCCTCGACCTGTTGTTCGCGATGGCCCGCTACAGAGTCGGAGCGAGGGGACCAGGCGGAGCCTTCCCGGGCCCGATGAAGCCGTTTCCCTTCTGTCTTCCTGCGGGATAACCCTGGAAGACCCGGCGCCGACGGCGGCTCCCGCTGCGGGAGCCTGGGCAGGTGATCGCTCCTGGTACCGGAACATGGCGCCCACTGCAGGTGCTGCGCATCGTCGATGGGGCCGGGCTCTGTCACGATCAGGCGCGAGCCGGCCAAGGGCAAGCTCGATGTACCTGGGAGGTTTCCTCTGGTGGGACGAGCACCCGATCGATGGCTGAAGCGCGAGGTGCGAGGAGCTCGGCGATCGAGATAGAAAGTGGGGCTCGACGATTGCATCTCGATGTATCCCCACCTTCTACGGGAGGAAAGGGACCCGGTTCTGCTCGGTTCGTAGCTCGTTGGACCGGGGCATTCCCCACTCCCGCCGATGACGTGGCGGGCATACGCTGGGTCACGAGGGACGAGCTCGATGGCCTCGACTTCGCATGGGCACACGCCGACAGGAACTACTACGAAAGGCACTCGACCATGGATGAGAAGGATCTCGCGAGGACCCTCGGTTTCCCTGCGCGCTGCTCGGCGTCACCGCTTCGTGGCGCCCAAGAAGTTCGCTCGCCTCTTGACGGGCGAATCGTCGAGATGGCGTCTTTCCCGCACATGGCCATCAGGGCCTGGGCGTGCGGGACGTCGGGGTGGGGATGGGGCTTCTCCTTGCGCTCGAGAACGACGGGCATGTCCGCAGGTGGCTCGAGATCGGGGCCATGGCGGACGCGGGTGACGCTGTGTCCACGATGCTCTCGTTCAAGAAGTTCAGGTCGTGGCGCAGGTACCCGATCCTGGCGAGCGAGAGATCGGGTCGGCGCTGCTCAGGATGCAGCTGGCCGAAGCGCTCGACGACTAGGCGAGCTCGTTGGACTTCAACCACCTTGAGGAGCAGCTCGCCTTCTACAAGTCCGTGAAGGACTTCGCCGCGCGCGGTGGAGCCCGGGGCGCACGAGCGAGACGTTGACTCTAGGTTCGACCGCGACGTGTGGAACGCCCTAGGGGAGTTCGGCATCCTCGGTCTTCCGATCCTTGAGGAGCACGGTGGGTCCGGGGCCGACATAGTGACGACCTGTCTCGCACTCGAAGCCCTTGCGGAAGGAGGTCACGACGGCGGCCTCGGCCTTTCGGTCGGCGCTCACATCACGATAGGCACCGTTCCCTTCTGGCTTCACGGAACCGACGAGCAGAAGCAGAAGTACCTGCCGAAGCTTTGCTCCGGTGAGTTCATCGGGGCCATGGCGATCACCGAGCCCGAAGCGGGCTCGGACGCCGCCGGGATCAAATGCTCGGCGAGACGTGACGGGAACGAGTGGGTCATCAACGGATCGAAGATCTTCATCACTAACGGCTCTATCGCAGACGTGATCATCGTCATAGCGGTGACCGATCCCGACGCGGGGCCCGGCCAGGGAGTGAGCGCGTTCGTCGTCGAAAAGGGGGCTCCGGGGTTCTCGGTCGGCAGAGATCTCGACAAGATGGGCACTCGTTCATCCCCGCTCTCGCTCCTTCATTTCGACGATTGCCGTGTCCCTCACTCCGCTCTGCTGGGAGCCGAGGGGGCCGCGCTGTGGCAGGTTGCCTTCGAGTGCTTCGACTGGGAACGCACGGTGATGGTCGCATCCTCGATCGGGGGGATGAAGGCGTCCCTGGATGGCGCCATCGCCTACGCGAAGGAACGCAGGGCATTCGGCCGGCCCATCGCGAAGATCGGCGCGATACAGCACAAGGTTGCCGAGATGAAGGCTTACCTCGACGCGAGCCGGCTGCTCCTCTATAAGGCGGCGTGGCTGAAGCAGGAGGGGCTTCCTCACCAGGTCGAGGCAAGCGTCGCGAAGCTGTTCATCGCGGAGGCAGCCATGAAGAACGCGCTCGAGGCGACCCAGATCTTCGGGGGCTACGGGTACATCAAGGAGTATCCCGTGGAGCGGTCTATCAGGGACGCCAAGCTGATCTCGATCGGGGGCGGCACCTCGGAGATCCAGCGGATGATCATCGGAAGAGCCCTGCTCGACTCGTAGCGCCGGGGGCCCTTTCTCGTTCTCTCTTCAGAGATCAGGCACGTATCTCGTGCCTTCATCCACTCGGAAAGTTGGGTGGGAACCTTTTGGGGTTGGGCGGCCTCGAACCTTGCATCTGGCGAACGAGAAGAAGCGAGGTGCTCTGGATGAGAAAGCTCGGCGCAGCGACGGTCCTGGCGGGCATGTTGATCGTTCTGGCGGCGGGGCCCTCGCTGGCCTGTGGAGGGCTCGTGGCTCCCAATGGATCCGTGAACCTTCTCCGCACCGCGACGCTCGCGGCCTACCACGACGGGGTGGAGCACTACGTCACGTCGTTCGAGTTCACGGGTGGAGGCTCCGATCTTGGCTCGATCGTCCCGCTGCCCGGCATCCCCTCGGACGTCAAGCGGGCCGGCAGGTGGACCCTTCAGCGCCTGCAGCAGGAGGTGGAGCCTCCGGGACTCGAGCGGGCCGTGGCCTTCAGCGCACCTACGGCCGACGCCGACTCGGCTGAGGTCATCCTGGAGACTCAGATCGAAGCCCTCGACATCACGATCCTCAAAGGCGGTGGGGACGAGGTAGGGACCTGGGCCAAGGAGAACGGGTTCGCTCTCCCGCCCGACGCGCCGGAGGTCCTCGACTTCTACGCCAGCAGGAGCCCCATCTTCATGGCCGCACGCTTCGACACCAGCAGGGCGGCCGAGTTGAACCAGGGGGTGGGTGACGGGACCCCGATCCACCTCGTGATCCCGACGCCGAACCCGTGGGTCCCCCTGCGCATCCTCGCCCTCGGTCGTCAGCCCAACGAGCTCATCGAGGCAGATGTGTTCCTTCTCACGGAGGCGAAGCCGACGCTGCTGCCCGCCCCCACCCGCAAGGGTTTCAAGTTGGAGCGCAGCGAGACCGCCTCGGATCTCCTGTTGAGTGACCTCCGCTCCGACGAGGGCATGGAGTGGCTCCCTCGGAGCGGCATGCATCTCTCCTATGTGAAGATCGACTCGAAGGCGAAGGAGCTGACTCACGACCTCGCCATAGAGCCGACCGGCACCTCGACGCCGTCTTTCGTTGCGGCGGGCCTCGAGCTTCCCACCCCACCTCCCGGTGAAACACTCGGCGGAGTGTCGTGGCTCACGATCTGCGGAGGGATAGCAGTTGCCGGCGCGATGGTCCTCTATGCCACCCGGCCCTCGGCGGGAACGCGTTAGGGAGGCGTCCCGCTCACTTCGAGAAGCGTCCCCCGCAGTGCTTCGGGGGTGATGGGCCCCTCGGTCCGGGACACCACGATGCCACTCTCGT
>JAUJNU010000023.1 GCA_030448085.1 Actinomycetota bacterium
CTCCTCCAGAAGAGCGTGAAGTTCAACGACCTCGGGCTCGTGATCGTGGACGAGGAGCAGAGGTTCGGTGTCGAGCAGAAGGAGACGCTCAAAGAGCTGCGCACGAACGTCGACGTGCTCACGATGACCGCGACGCCGATCCCGCGGACGCTCGAGATGGCGATGTCCGGGATCCGGGACATGTCCATAGTGGACACGCCCCCCGAAGACCGCCATCCCGTCATGACCTACGTCGGAGAATGGGAGGACGGGACGGTCGCCTCCGCCATACGGAGGGAGCTCCTGCGCGACGGCCAGGTCTTCTACGTGCACCATCGCGTCGACACGATCCAGCGGGCGGCCCAGAGGCTCCAGGAGCTCGTTCCGGACGCACGTATCGGGGTCGCCCACGGGCAGATGGACGAGCGCGCTCTGGAGCAGGTGATGCTCGACTTCGGCGAGTCCAAGGTCAACGTCCTCGTCTGCACGACGATCATCGAGTCGGGCCTGGATATCCCTACCGCTAACACATTGATCGTGGAGCGAGCCGACCTCCTCGGCCTCTCCCAGATGTACCAGCTGCGCGGACGCGTGGGCCGGGCCCATGAGCGCGCCTACGCCTACCTCTTCTTCCCTCCGGACCGCTCGATGACGGAGGCCGCACACGAGCGATTGAAGACGATCGCGGAGAACACGGGCCTCGGCTCCGGTTTCCGCATCGCGATGAAGGACCTCGAGATCAGGGGCGCCGGGAACATGCTGGGGGCCGAGCAGCACGGCCAGATCGCCGAGGTCGGCTTCGACCTCTACGTGCAGATGATGGCCTCGGCCGTGGACGAGGCGAAGGGCGTGCCCTGGAAGGAAGAGAGCGAGGTGCGGATCGACCTGCCGCTCGGCGCCTTCATCCCGAAGGACTACGTGAGAGACGAGAACCTGCGCCTCGAGGCGTACCGACGGATCGCCTCCGCCCGGTCCCCCGAGGACATCGAGGAGGTCCGAAGCGAGCTGCTGGATCGTTACGGGGCGCCACTTCCACCTCCCGTCGAGGGCTTGTTCGAGGTGGCCGACCTGCGCCGCCTGATGATCGCCGCCGGGATAACCGAGGTGGCCACCGTGGCGAAGCACCTGCGGATCAGACCGATCGAGATCGAGGACTCACGACAGATACGACTGCAGAGGATCCTTCCGGAGGCGGAGTGGCGCCCGCCGACCCAGACCCTGCTGATCCCACAGAGATCGGTGCCGGACACCGACGTCGTCGCATGGGTGAGAAACTTATTGGAACAGTTAACCTCGACTGCATGAAGCCAGCCTTTTTATTACCTTTCGTCGCCCTTACCCTCTTGTTCTCCGCCTGCGGAGGCGAGGCATCCCTCGATCCCGCGGCCGCCGTCGTGGCCGGCAAGAGGATCGACTTCGCCGAGATAGATGCCTCCCTCGAGGCCTTCAAGCAAAGCGAAACCTATGCACGGCTCGCCCAGGAGCAGGCCCAGGAGATCGGCAACATCGAGCGGGAGTTCCAGCAGCAACAGCTCACGACCCTCATCAACAGGTACGTCCTCGAGGCCGAGGCCGCGGAGTTGGGGATCGAGGTCACCGAGGGGGAGGTCACGGAGCGCCTCGATCTGATCAAGGCGGACTTCCCTAGCGAGGAGGAGTTCCAGGCGGCGATCGCCGAGCGAGGGATCACCGAGGAGCAGTTGGACGACCTCGTGCGAGACGCGGTCCGCGAGGAGAAGGTGCGGGAAGAGATCACGAAGGGCGTCGGGCCCTCCCCCGAGGAGCTCGAGGCCTTCTACCAGGAGAACATCGCGGAGTTCACGCAGTACGACCTGTCGCACATCCTCGTCAAGGACAAGGACCAGGCCCTCGCGGAGCGCCTGCTGAGGCAGCTTCGAGCGGCCCCCAAGGACAAGCAGGCGGCTCTCTTCGACAAGCTGGCGAAGAAGCACTCCACGGACCCCAGCGCCGCCGAGGGGGGCTCGCTCGGCGTGTCCCCGGCGAGCCAATTCGTGCCGCCGTTCGCGAAGGCAGTCACCGAGCTGAAGGAGGGAGCGATATCCGAGCCGGTGAAGACCGAGTTCGGTCACCACCTCATCCTTCTCAATGAGAAGCAGGTGGTGCCGTTCGAGCAGGCGAGGCCTCAGATCGAACAGCAGCTCGGAGGCACGGAAACGGACACAGCCTTCATGGAGTGGCTGAAGGCCCGCTACGCGGAGGCCGAGATCAAGGTGAACCCCCGGTACGGTGAGTTCGATCCCGAGCAGCGGCGGGTCGTCGATGCCTCGGCCGAGTCCGTCCCGGGGGCGGACGAGCCTCAGCCCGGCCCATCGGTTCCTGCATCGCCTCCGCCCCCACCCGGGTAAGCGTTTGCCGCTTCTAGTCGTCCCTCTCGCTCCCGAGGAGACGGATCGCCTGACGCTCGGCGAGTGGGACGCCCTCACCGCCTGCTCCCGGGTGGTCTTCGAGATCCCTTCGCACCCCCTTGCCGAGCGGCTGCGGGCCGCCGGGATCGAGGCGGGGCCCTTCGACGACGAGCCGGACGCCGCCTCCGATGGCTGGGCGATCGTGGCGCAGCCGGGTTCGGTGCGGGTCGTCGAGCTGGCCCGCGCCGGGGCCGACGTTCTAGTCGGAGCGGCCGAGCCTCCCGACTCCCTCACCGCGGCCCACGGCGCATATGTCGGACGAGCTGCGGCGGCGGAGCTGGCGACCCTCGCGCTCATCATGGCGCGCCTCAGGGGGCCCGACGGCTGCCCCTGGGACGCGAAGCAGACGCACGACTCCCTCGGCGTTCATCTGGTCGAGGAGTCCCACGAGGTGCTCGAGACCATAGAGACGGGGGGCCTCGGCGAGGACCTCGCGGACGAGCTCGGGGACGTTCTCCTGCAGGTCGTCTTCCACGCCCAGCTCGGAGCAGACGACGCGAGGTTTAACCTCGTCGACGTGGCCCGGGCGATCAACGCCAAGCTCATCCGCCGCCACCCGCACGTCTTCTCCGACGTAGAGGTGTCCGGGGCCGACGAGGTGCTGCGCAACTGGCGCCAGATCAAGAGCGAGGAGAAGGCGGGAGCGCCGCGGCCGAGCTTCGACGAGCCGGCGCTCGAGCGGGCGCTGGAGCGCGTCCTCGCGATCGCAAGCAAGAAGGAGGTCGACCCCCGGCCCCCCCTCAGAAGAACATTGGCCAAACTCGAAGGTTCCGTCTGACCCCCTGCTAATCTCGCTGTTACTCATGTGAGAGGAGTCAACGGTTGAGCGAGATCATCTTCGTGCGCGGTCGCGAGATCCTGGACTCCAGGGGCAATCCCACGGTCGAGGTCGAGATGGGCCTCGATTCCGGCGCAGCCGGGAGGGCGGCCGTCCCTTCCGGGGCATCCACGGGGGCCGGCGAGGCGCTGGAGCTGCGGGACGGCGGGTCGCGCTATGGGGGCAAGGGCGTGGCCCAGGCCGTGGCCGCGGTCAACGATCAGATCTCGTCCGCGATCCTCGGCCTGGACGCCTTCGATCAGAGGGTCCTCGACTGGGCCCCTGAGGGACCTCGACGGCACGGACGACAAGTCCAAGCTGGGCGCCAACGCCATCCTCGGCGTCTCGCTGGCGGCCGCTACGCCGCTGCCGACGAGCTGGGGATAGCTCTCTTCCGCTACCTGGGGGGGCCCGACGCGCACATTCTGCCGGTGCCGCTCCTGAACGTGATCAACGGGGGCGCCCACGCCGACAACTCCGTCGACTTCCAGGAGTTCATGCTGGCTCCCCTCTCGGCGGCGTCCTTCCGGGAGGCGCTCGAGCGGGGGCGCCACCACGTACCAGCAGCTGAAGAAGATCATCGATGCCCGCGGCCTCTCGACGGCGGTGGGAGACGAAGGTGGCTTCGCCCCCGACCTGGGTGCGAACTCCGAGGCAGCCGAGCTCCCCTCGTGGAGGCCATCACCGGTGCGGGCTACGAGCCTGGGCGGGACATCGCCATCGCGCTCGACCCCGCCACCTCGGAGCTTAGGGAAGGTGACGATTACGTCCTCGCCAGCGAGGACCGGCGCCTCTCTAGTGACGAGATGGTGGCGCTCTGGGGCCGACTGGATCGACCGCTACCCGATCGTCTCGATCGAGGACGGGATGGCCGAGGACGACTGGGCGGGTTGGGGGACCATCACCCGCGAGATCGGTCACGTGCAGCTCGTGGGCGACGACCTCTTCGTGACGAATCCTGAGGTGCTGAGGCGCGGCATCGCCGAGGGGGCCGCGAACTCCATCCTCATCAAGCCCAACCAGATAGGGACCCTGTCGGAGACGCTGGAGTGCGTCCGCATCGCGCAGACAGCCGCGTATTCGACCGTTATCTCTCATCGGTCCGGCGAGACCGAGGACACGACGATCGCGGACGTCGCCGTCGCGACGAACGCGGGGCAGATCAAGACCGGTGCCCCCACTCGCAGCGAGCGAACCGCCAAGTACAACCAGCTGCTGAGGATCGAGGAGGCGCTCGGGGACTCCGCGCGTTACCCGGGGCGTGCCGCTTTCGCCCGCACGACCGCAGGACCTACTCGATGAGGAAGAGCGGGTCGAGTCGCTTCGGCGGGTGGGGCGTCGGCCCCCAGATCGTCGGTTTCGTCCTCGTCCTCGGTCTGCTCGGAGCGATGGCCATCCAACCCACTCGCCAACTGCTCCAGCAGAAGGAGAGGATCGAGCAGATGGACGAGGGTCTCGCCAACATCCGAAAGGTGAACGGCCGTCTGGCCGATCGGATAGAGCGTCTTCGGGACCCCGATTACATCGAGCAGAGGGCGCGCGAGCAGATCGGTCTGGTCCGTCCCGGCGAGACGGCATACGTCGTCATGCCTCCCAGCGGGAAGAGCCGCAAGAGGGCGAAGCCGGAGCCCGCAGCCCCCGTTGAAGCCGCTCCGCCATCGGGTTTGGAGGGCTTCCTTTCCTTCCTCGGCATCCTCTAGGTCTTCGGATAGTCCCAGGGGGAACGGGGTACGATGCCTACATGGTTGAGATAGGGGCGGTTGTCGAGGGAGTCGTCGTGAAGGTCATGGAATACGGCGCCATCGTCAAGCTCGACAGTGGCGAGAGCGGCATGGTTCACATCTCTCAGGTCGACAAGAACTACGTGAAGAACATCAACGAGCACGTGCGCGAGAACGACCGGGTGACGGTCAAGGTCGTAGGCCAGAAAGAGGACGGCAAGATCGACCTCTCGATCAAGCAGGCCGAGCCCGGCTACGAGGACCGCCCCATGAAGCGAGGCGGGCGCGACCCAGAGTTCGAGCAGAAGCTGAAGCGGTTCATGAACCAGTCCCAGGAGCGCCTCGTCGACCTCAAGCGGCACAAAGAGGGCGGCAAGAAGTAACCCCTCGTCTCGCCCACTCCCAACAGGATGAAGCGGTCGTCAGCCGCCAGCTTGGTCGTTCCCCCAGGGGGGCATGGTCCGTTGCCCGCAGGTGTCACCTCGGCGTGCCCATGGCGATCGAGAACCATCCCCGCCTCCCCGACGGAGCTCCTTTCCCGACCCTCTATTGGCTGACCTGCCCCTTGCTCGTGAAGAGGGCGAGCCACCTCGAGGCGGACGGGGCGATGAAGGCCCTGACGGAACGGCTCGGCCGGGACGAAGAGCTGAGGGCGCGCCTGGCCGAGGCCATAGCTCTCCTCCGCGAGCGACGAGACTCGCACGAGGTGATCGAGGAGTCCGGCGGGCCCCCGGGTGGGGGGCCCGATCGTGTGAAATGCCTTCACTCTCATCTGGCCCAGGAGCTGGCCGAGGGAGTCAACCCCGTAGGTGCCCTTACTCTCGCCGCCGCGGGATGGCCCGATTGCGTGAGGCCCTGCGTGGAGGGACCTCTGTGAGAGTGGCGGCGATAGACGTTGGGACCAACTCCACCCGGCTTCTGGTGGCGGAGGGCATAGCCGGAGGCTTCCGGCCGATCGAACGCCGGATGATGATCACGCGTTTGGGCCAGGGGGTCGACACCCGCCGGACGCTCGCGCCGGACGCGCTCGAGCGCACGTTCGCCGCCATCGCCGACTATGCCGCCACCTGCGGGGAGCTCGGCGTCCAACGCCTTCGGGTCACCGGCACCTCAGCGGTGCGCGACGCGCGCAACAGGGAGGAGTTCTTCGAGGGCGTCCGCCGGTTGACCGGCAGCGAGCCGGAGCTCCTGTCGGGGGAGCAGGAGGCCACTGCACCCTTCCTCGGGACCCTGTCGGACGTGGTCGTCGACGGCCCCGTCCTCGTGGTGGACATAGGAGGCGGCTCCACCGAGTTCGTCCTCGGGACGGAATCACCCGAGCGCCTGATCTCGCGCGACATCGGTTGCGTCCGGATGCTCGAGAAGCACCTCCATTCGGACCCTCCGACGCCTGAGGAGATCGAGGCTCTGCGGGTCGACGTCCTCGTGGAGCTGAGCCGCGCGAAAGAAGCGCTGCGGGTGCCGCGGGGAGCGCGCCTCATCGGCGTTGCTGGAACGGTGACTCAGTTGGCGTCGCTCAAGGTGGGCCTGCCGCTCTACGACCCTGACATCACTCATCATCTGGTCCTCAGCCACGGGGACGTGCGCAGCCTCGCCCGGAGGCTCAAGTCCCTCACTTACGAGCAGCGGAAGCGGATCGCAGGGCTGGAGCCGGGTCGCGCCGACGTCATAGTCGCGGGTGCCGAGATCCTGCTCTGCGTCATGGAGACGTTCGATGCTCCCGAGGTGACGGTGTCCGAGAAGGACATCCTCGACGGCCTGGTGCTGCAGCTGCTCGCGGCCTGAGGCGAGCGGGGCACGATAGCCTCGCTCCCATGAGCGACTTCGTGTGGGAGCCGGGGGCCGAGCAGATCGAGTCGGCGAACGTCACTCGCCTGATGCGCAGGCACGGGATCGAGGACTACCGGGATCTCGTCCGACGGTCTCAGGAAGACATCGAGTGGTTCTGGTCCGCCGTCATCGAGGATCTAGACATCCGCTTCTCCCGTCCCTACGATCGGTTGCTCGACGTATCCGACGGACCCCAATGGCCACGCTGGTTCGAGGGGGGCCGCGTGAACCTCACCTACAACTGCGTCGACAAGCACGCACATTCGGAACGCGGGTAAGCCAGCGATCGTGTGGGAAGGCGAGGACGGCGAGGTTGCGACGATCACGTACGGCGAAGCTCGACGCCGAGGTGTGCCGGGTCGCGAACGGGCTCGAGGCGCTAGGTATAGGCGTGGGAGACACCATCGGTGTTTTCATGCCGATGATCCCTCAGGCTGTCATAGCCGCTTACGCGTGCGCCAAGATCGGCGCGATCTACCTCCCGATCTTCTCGGGATTCGGGGCCCCGGCCGTCGCTACACGGTTGCAAGACGCGGAGGTGAAATTGCTGTTCACGGCGGACGGTTTCCTGCGCCGGGGCAAACGGTGCCGATGAAAGTGACCGCGGACGAAGCCGTCGCGATGTCACCGAGCGTGAAGAACGTGGTCGTCTACAGGCGGTTCGCAGGCGGAGACGGGCTCGGCGGTGAGGGCGACTTCCACATGGGGCCCCGGGACATCTCCTGGGGAAGCGCTTTCGAGGGACAGTCCCCGCAGAGACCCACGGCCGAGCTCGACCCCGAGGCTCCGCTGATGATCGCCTACACCTCGGGGACAACGGGTAAGCCCAAAGGAAGCGTGCACGTGCACGGGGGTTCCTCGTGAAGATCGCGGAGGAGGCCGCCTATCAGGTGGACGTCAAGCCGGACGACCTCCTCTACTGGGTGACCGACATGGGCTGGATCATGGGCCCCTGGGAAGTGGTCGGCAGCCACGCGGCGGGGGGCCGCGGTCTTCATGTACGAGGGCGCGCCGAACTTCCCGAAGCCGGACCGGCTGTGGGAGATGTGCTCACGTCACGGGGTCACGATCCTCGGCATCTCTCCGACGCTCGTGCGGGCCCTGATGCCGAGCGGCGAGGAGGTGGTAAAGGCGCACGACCTCTCGAAGCTTCGCATCCTCGGCTCCACCGGCGAGGCGTGGAACCCCGAGCCGTACAGATGGTTCTCGGAGGTCGTGGGGGAAGGGCGTTGCCCGATCATCAACATCTCCGGTGGCACCGAGGTGCGGGGCGTGCTTCCTCGGGCCCACCCCCGTGATCCCCACGAAATCCTGCTCGCTCGGTCTTCCGCGCTCGGGATGGCGATGGACATCCGCAACCCCGATGGATCACCGACCGAGCCGGGCGAGGTAGGCGAGCTCGTCTGCACCAAGCCCTGGCCGGCGCAAACGCGTGGTTTCTGGGGCAGCCCGGAGCGATACATCTCGACCTACTGGTCTCGCTGGCCCGACGTCTGGGTCCATGGCGACTGGGCCTCGGTCGACGAGGACGGCTACTGGTACCTCCACGGCCGCTCGGACGACACCTTGAATGTGGCAGGTAAGCGGATCGGCCCCGCCGAGTTCGAGTCCGCGGCCGTTGATCAGCCCGCCGTCATGGAGTGCGCAGCGGTCGGGGTCCCCGACGAGGTAAAGGGCGAGGCGGTGTGGTGCTTCTGCATCCGTCGCCCCGGCACCGACGGGGACGAGGGCCTTCAGAAGGAGATCAAGAAAGTCATCGCCGGCCGGCTGGGGAAGGCGTTCACCCCGGCCGAGGTCCGCTTCGTCACCGAGCTCCCGAAGACACGGTCGGCGAAGATCCTGCGTCGTGCGATCAAGGCGAAGATCCTCGACAAGGACCCGGGCGACCTCTCCTCCCTGGAGAACCCCGGAGCGCTGGATGCGATCGGCGCTTCCCTTAGATGACGACGATCTTCTTCGTACGGCATGGCGTCACGGACCAAACCGGCAGCAAACTCTCCGGGTGGACCCCCGGGATCCACCTGAACGAGGCCGGTCAGAACCAGGCCGAGGCCGCTGCCGCCTACCTGGCCGATCAGAAGATCGCCGCCGTCTACTCGAGCCCGATCGAGCGGTGCCGGGAAACGGCGGTCGCGATCGCGGACCCGCATGGGGTGCAAGTGAGGACGAAGAAGAACCTCGGCGAGGTCGACTACGGGAACTGGACCGGCCGGTCGCTCAAGTCGCTCATGCGAACGAAGCTGTGGACGACCGTGCAGCGATGGCCGTCGGCCATGACTTTTCCGGAGGGCGAGACATTGCGGTCCGTGCAGGCTCGATCTGTGGACGAGATCGAGGCGCTTCGGGAGGCGCATCGAAAGGATCGCATCTGCTGCGTTTCCCATGGGGACGTCATAAGGCTCGTTCTGGCGCATTATCTCGGTGTGCACTTGGATCTCTACCAACGGATCGCGATCGGGCCGGCCTCGATCTCAGCTATCGCCTTCGGGCAAGCGGGCCCGCACGTTCTCGCCGTGAACGTCTCGCCGGGGACCGGCAAAGCCAGTAAGGAGGAAGCCCCCAGCCTTCCGGGGGAGCCGGCTTGAGCGATACCGAGATGACACCCGAGGTCTTCCTCGCCGATTACGTCGGACGGCCGGGCCGGAGGATGTTCTTCGTTCAGGCTCAGGGGGCGGGCGAGGTGCAGACGTTCCAGATCGAGAAGCAGCAGGTGGTGCTCCTCGCAGAGAAGCTCAGCGACCTGCTGCTCATGATCGACCCCGAGGACACGATCACCGGCACACAGCCCGAACGGGACCCGGCCCTCAAGATCGCCCAGCCCGTCGAGCCCGCGTGGCGCATCGCATCGATCGCCATCGCCTACGAGGAGGACTCCGACCGGATAGTCATCCTGCTTCATCCTCCGGCCCCCGATGAGGAGGACGACCCCGAGAGCCTGGGGGAGCCCGACGGAGCTCGCTTCTTCCTGCGCAGGGATCAGGTGCGTTCCTTCATCCTGCATGCAACGGCGGCCACCTCGGAGGGACGTCCGTTGTGCCAGCTCTGCGGCCTCCCGATAGACCCGGACGGCCACGCGTGCCCCGCATCGAACGGGCACCATCCGGCCGGCTGACCCTTTCCCCGATGGATCTTCTGGCCTCGGGTGCCATCGAGGTGCTCGGTCTCCTCCCCTATTCCTCGAACTACGTCTTCCTCACGAAGGTCTCCGACGTACATGACGAGATCCTGGCCGTCTACAAGCCGCAGCGTGGGGAGCGTCCCTTGTGGGACTTTCCGAGCGGATCCCTCGCCGCGCGGGAGGTCGCGGCCTACGCGGTGAGCGCGGCCGGGGGCTGGGACCTCGTGCCAGAGACGATCTACAGGGGTGACGCCCCGCACGGTCCCGGTTCGTTGCAGGTGTTCGTCGAGCACGACCCGGAGAGGCACTTCTTCGTGCTGATGGAAGACCCGGGCCTGCGCGACACGTTCGCTTCCTTCGCGGCCTACGACGTCGTCATCAACCCCGCCGACCGCATGGGGGGACACGTCCTCGCGGACGAGGAGGGGCGGCTGTGGGGGGTGGATCACGGTCTCTCGTTCCACATCGAGCCCAAGTTGCGCACGGTCATCTGGGGTCTCGCGGGAGACCCCCTGCCGGAGACGGCGAAGGCGAAGCTCACGCAGACCGTGGATGCGTTCCGGAGCGGGGGCCTGGCGGAACGACTGTCGTCCCTGCTGTCGCCGGAGGAGGTCATCGAGACGCAGGCGCGGGCCGAGGCGCTCCTCCTCGACGGGGTTTACCCGGCTCCCACCGGGCCCCGGCCGGTCCCTTGGCCACTGGTGTGAGCCGGCGTTAGGGTTCGACGCTGGGCCCGGGTGGCGGAACCGGCAGACGCGGCAGTCTTAAACACTGCTGCCCGAAAGGGCGTGCGGGTTCGAGTCCCGCCCCGGGCACCGGCGCGTGTCGAGAGGCTGTTCGAGTAAGTGGAACTGCATAGCTTTGGCCGGCAGCTGGGTCTCTGCCCGGGGGTACAACTGATGCATGGCCCGCTCCCAAGTCTTCATAGACGCCGCACCTGAAGAGGTTTTCGGCACGCTCAGCCGTCCGACGACGTACGCGAGCTGGCTCGTCGGGTGCAAGCGGATCAGGGCGGTCGACCCGGAGTGGCCTCAGGCCGACTCGAAGTTCCACCACGCGGTCGGGTTCGGCCCCCTCACGGTGAAGGACTCGACGAAGGTCGTCCAGATGGAGGAGGGATCGCACCTCGTCCTAGAGGCGCGGGCTCGGCCGGCCGGCGTGGTGTGGGTGCACTTCGCCCTGGAGCGAAGCGGGGCCGGCACACAGCTCACTCTCACCGAGCATCCTTGCGGCAAGCTCACCCGGCTCTTCTGGACACCACTACTGGATCTCCTCGTGCATGCGAGGAACAAAAGGTCGTTGCAACGGCTGAAGACTCTGCTGGAATCCAGCGGCGCCCACGCCGTGGCCCTGTAGGACCCCCCGCTCCAGGGTCAGGAGCTGCGCTTGCGCCCCCGCAGCGCAGCTCCTGCAACGCCTACCCCCACGCCTACCCCCAGTGGAAGGATCGTCTTCCTGCGGCGCCACCTGCCGATGGCCGCCAGCGCCGCGTTCGCTCCGGGTGCGCCGTGCACGCCTCCTCCGGGGTGCGCCGAGGCGGAGGCGAGGTAGAGATTCTTGACCGGCGTCTCGGGCCTCGCGAGGCCGGTCATCGGCCTGAACACGAGTTGCTGATGGAGCTGGCCCGTCCCCCCGTTGACTGCGCCTCCGACGAGGTTCGCGTCGGCGCTCTCCATCATCGGTGGGGTGAACACGTGCCGCCCGATCACGAGGTCCTTGAACCCGGGCGCCAGGGCCTCGATGCGATCTTCCATCCGGCCCACGAAGATCTCGGTCTCCCTCACGTCCCACAGGCCTGCGAGGCCGTCCGGCCCCGCATCTCCCTTTGGACGCTGCGGGACGTGGGCGTAAGCCCAGGCCGTCTCGGTCCCGGCGGGCGAGCGCGTCGGGTCGGTGAGGGTCATCTGTCCCATCACGAGGAACGGATTCCTCGGGATCCGCTGCATCTGGAGCTGTGCCGACATCTCAGTGAGGTCGTCCATGCTGTCGGCGACGTGGATCGTGCCGGCACGTCGGGCTTCGTCGGCCTTCCAAGGGATGGGCCCGCTGAGCGCCCAGTCGACCTTGACGGTGCCGTTGTCGTAATGGAACTTCTCGAGGTCCTGGAGGACGCCCAGCGGAAGATGCTGGGTTCCGACAAGGTCGAGGTAGAGCGATGGAAGTCCGGTGTCCGCAAGGACGGCGTCCACCTCGGAGACGGAGTCGCCGGTAGCGGTAGCGACTCCCACCGCACGGCCCCCGCGCACGATCACCTTCGTCACCCTCTGGCCCACCTCCAGCCGCCCCCCTTTGGACTGGAATCGCTTCACCAGCGCCTCGATCAAACGGCCCGCGCCACCTTCCGGCACCGGGAAGCCGACGCTTTGGCCGAGGCAACAGAGGAGCCATCCGTAGAACCCGCTGAGCGCGGTCTCGGGCGTGAGGTCAGAATGCATGGCGTTGCCGGCGAGGAGGAGCCCTCCTCCCTCACCCCGGAACTCCTCTTCGGCCATTCGGCGGACGGGAAGCGTCGCCATGCGTGCGAATCGAAGCAGGTCCTTCCCGCCCAGCTCCGCGGCGATGCGCAGCGGGGGCCGAGCGGCGGGAAGGGGCGGAAGAGGGACTCCACCAGTGGCGGGCCGATCGTTTCCACACGCCGTAGGCGCCTCCAGGCCGCGCCGTCGCCCCGGGAGTCCAGGTCAAGGTTCGCTGCCGTCTCGTCGAGGTCCATCGAGAGGGCCGCGCAGGACCCATCAGTGGTTGGGTTGGCGAGGACGAGAGGTGCCCGGCGCCAACAGCAGGCGCCATGAAGCCCGGCACCGGTCGGCCCTTGAGGCCGAACCCCCGGATGATGGGTGGGCTTCCGCCAGCGGATAGAAGGCGCTGGCACCGTCAGTGGGGCTGCAATACCTGGACGTCCCCCCGCGTCGATCAGGACGTTCGCCGCGACCATGCCGTTAGGGCCGGCCCCGATCACTACCGCGTTAGGCACATCTCAAGGATAAAGTCTCCCGATGAGCGTCGAGCAGTTACTCGCAGTTGAATACCTGACCCAGTTGCTCGACTTCGCCCCGATCGGCGTGGTTCGGGTCGACGAGACCGGGCGGATCGCCGCGTGGAACCAGAAGGGCTGCAGGATGCTCGGCGGCGTCAGCTTCGAGCAAGCGGAGGGCACGATCTTCGACCTGCTTCCGGAGAAGGACAGGGTGCGAAGGCTCATCAACGCCTCATTAGCCGGCGCAACAGACTCACCCGTCGAGATCTTCGACCTCGATCCTCGGGACGCCGTCAGTACATCGAGATGCGGGCCGCTGCTCTGCCTAGTGGATCGACCCCCTGACACCGCGATGCTCCTGCTCCAGGACGTCACCGACCGAGTAGTGGCCGAGAACGATCGGGAGGAGAGCCTTCGCCAGATCCACTTCCTTGCGGAAGCAAGCGCAGCGTTGTCCTCTTCGCTCGATCTTCCGGTAGTGCTCGAGAGGCTCGCCGAGAAGGTGGTGCCTTTTCCTCGCCGATTGGTGCGCGATCGACCTCATCGATCGTGAAGGTGGGATCCGCTCGATCGTCGTCCGACACAAAGGATCCTGCGAAAGCCGCTTATTCGGACAAGATGAAGAACTTCGCTCCCGGTCAGAACAGCCGGGCTCCTTCGGTTCGTGCGATCTCCACCGGGAAGCCCCAGTTGTTCCGCAACACCGACGCCAGTCTTCTCGATGAGATGTCTCAGGACTCCGAGCACCGGAACCTGTTGCTCGTGATGGGGGTGGAGTCCGGTCTCTCGGTTCCCATGAGGACGGGCGGCCGCCTGCTCGGGGCTCTGACGCTCGTCTCCGCCGATCCCTCCAGGCGCTACGGGGTTTCCGAGCTGGGGCTGGTCCAGGACATAGCCCACCGCGCAGCCCTTGCGATGGAGAACGCCCGCCTGTTCCAAGAGCGAACCTATGTCGCCCGTACCTTGCAGGACAGCCTCCTTCCCCCACCTCCCGGCGATCCCGGGCCTCGAGGTCGCGGCTCGCTATTGCGCGGCTGGTGAGGGTAACGAGGTCGGCGGAGATTTCTACGACCTGTTCTTGGTCGCCGACCAGAGCTGGGGTCTCGTGATGGGGGATGTCTGCGGCAAGGGGCCCGACGCCGCGGCCCTCACGGCACTCGCCCGCTACACCACTCGCGCCGCCGCGATGCAGGTGACGCAGCCGATGGAGATCCTCTCGGCGCTGAACGAGGCCATCCTCGGCCAGACGACCGACGAGCGCTTCGCGACGGTTGCCTACACCAGGGTGGAGCCCCCGACGAAGGGCACCGCCGCCCGCAAGGTCGTGGTCGCGTCGGCCGGCCACCCGTTCCCTCTCGTCCTTCGCAACGACGGCACGGTCGAGGAGGTCGGCGAGGAGGGGACCGTTCTTGGGATCCTCCCGGAGATCGAGCTTCACGACCAGGCGGTGGAGATGCAGCCGGGCGAGGTGATGGTCCTCTACACGGACGGGGTCACGGAGGCGAGGGCCCCGAACGGCAAGCTCTTCGGCGGTTGGAAGCTCCGCAAGCTTCTTAGCCAGTGCGTAGGCTTGGAAGCGGATGCGGTTGCGGAGCGCTTGGCCACCACGGTTCTCGAGTACCAGAATGACGTGCCCCGGGACGACATCGCGATCCTGGTGCTGCGCGTCGACGACTGACGCAGCTCAAGCTTTGACCCCCCGAGGCCGATGCTTCAGGCATGCTCCTCATGCGACCGGTAGAAGGTATCCACCTCTTTAGCGGGGACTCAGCCCGCCACGCCTCCGCAGGTGCTCCTCGAGCGGCGGAAGGGAAATCGAAAACGTCGCGCGGGGCTCTCAGTCCGGTCTGCAGCTGCCGTGAAGGCGCTCACCGCTGTAGCCGGCCGGGACTCCAGCATCCATAGCTGGCCCTCCTGATCCACTCCCCATTCGATGCTCTGGGGACCCCCGAATGTCTGCGCGGCGTGGTGTCCCATGCTCGCCAGGCGCCGCCGTAGCCGAACGCTGACGATCTTCGCCTCACCGCCGAAGTCGAGCAGCCTGCCGTTGCACATGAGCCCTGCGAGATGGCAGGGCAGCTCCGGCTGAACCACGACCGCAAGGGGAGCACCGGCACCCGGGTCGGTCGCCGTCGAGTCGAGAACCGCTTGTACGGCGCTGAGGAACTCATCCCAGGAGCCGACGCCGCGCTCGTAGGTGAAACCCCTCGCCATCGATGACTCGGCGTCGTCTTCGCCCGTCGAGGAAGGCCGCACGACGAGAGAGCGGCGGCCATCATGCGAGAGGGTCGCCCATGCAGCCTCGATGATCGACAGGGCGTCCGCGGACGCACTTCCCAGGCCTCCAGCAGCCCGGATCGTCCTGCATCCGAAGGTTGTGATGACGAATCCCGGGAGCGCCGGTAGGCCGGCCACGGCGGCCCTCGCCAGGCTCGAAGCCCTCCCTCCAGCTATGTCCGGGTCACACGACCTCGCGTGCGACAGAGGGAGCGTGATGGGGACCTCTGGGAGCGGGTTGGGCGGGGGAGTGGGCGCGCGCAGCTTCCCTGCCCTGCCCTCACTTTCGAGATGGTGCCCGGTAACGCTCATGACACTCCCAACATGAACGGCAGCGAAGGAAGACAAGCTGCCTGGGAGAGATCCTAGAGAAGGCGCCTTCGGATCTGAATACGCTTAATTACGTATTTCTGCCCGGGCGAGAGGGACCTCGATCGTGAAGCGGCTCCCGCGGCCGACCTCGCTCTCGACCTCGACCGTCGCCCCCATCAGGTCGCAGATCTCCTTCACCAGGAATAGCCCGATCCCCATGCCTACTACCGAGTTCCTGGCCTCCTCCACCTGGAAGTACCTCTCGAAGATGCGGGGGAGCATCTCGGGCGCGATCCCCTCCCCCTCGTCTTCCACGCTGATCGAGACCCCGGCCGGGGAACGTCGGGCCGAGACCTTGATGACGCTGCCTTCCCGAGAGAACTTCTCGGCGTTGTTGATGAGATTCACGACGATCTGGCCGAGTCGGTCTCGGTCGGTGAGCACCGGCGGGAGGTCCGGCTCCAGGCTGAGCTCGATCGGGTGGCCCTTGCCACTCGTCTCGAATATCGACTGATCTAGGACGCGGGGGACCGAGGTCGCTCGCACGTCGACGTGCAGTGAATGGCGCTCCGCATGGGAGAAATCGGCTAGGTCGGCGACGAGCCGCCGCATCCTGCGACTTGCGTCCCGGGTTCGCTTCGAGATCTGGCGCACCTGATCCTCGGAAAGGCGATCGATGTCCTTGGCAAGGGTCTGGGTGTAGCCGAGGATGACGGCGAGCGGGGTGCGGAGCTCGTGAACCACGGTCGAGAGGAAATCGCGGTGAAGGCGCAGCTCCTGACGAAGCCGCCGGAGCTCGTCCTCGACGGTCGCGACCGCAATAGAGTCGTCCCTGGTGGTGGCATGCTCTTCGATCATCAAGACTAGTTCGTGATTTGTCCGTTCTATCCCTTTTTCCGTTACGAGGAGGATGAAGATGTGCGGGTGAGAGCATTACCGGCGAGCGCCCACCTGTTGGTGTTGGCACTCACCGCCCTCGTCGCGGTCGGTTGTCGGGGCAGCGGCACGGGAGAGCCTTTTCTGAGCGCCGCGGACGGGGGCCCGGTGAGCGCCCTCCCGCCGTGTGAGGCCCCTCCCCTGCCCGAAGGGTCTGTCGAGCCCGACCTCCTGCGGGGGGTTGAGCTCCCGCCTGGGAGCGTCATCACGAAGGCGAAGCGAAAGAAGCCCGTTACGAACTTCGGCGGCTATCTGGCGATGACCCCCGTACAGGCCCGCCAGTACTACCAGGGGAGAGGCGACCTCGAGATCCTCTTGATCGAGGACGAGATCACCGAGTCGGAGATGCTCGTGTCGAACGGCGGGCATCGTACCTTCGCCAAGTTCAGGTCCGTCTGCGACAGAGGCTCTTCATTGGTTGGGGTCGTGGCTCCTGAGATCCAGAACGACGAAGAGGCCCGTCCCGAGTAGGGACGGGCCTCCAAGATCGAGGCTGTTTGGGCTACGGCTTGACGAGCCTCGGGCCACCCAGCTGCCGGATAGCCAGGCCAACCGCTGCATCCGGCGGAGCCGCCGGGTCCGTCACGCACGGGCCTACACAGGTGTCGACCGCCGTTGCCCACATGTCGCCGTCGGCCGGAGACGTGAGCACATCGAGGAAGTCGAACATCCCCTTACAGCGGCCGCTTCCGGCCGGGTTCTGGTTGTTGTTGCCGCAATCACCTCTGTGGATCGGGTCCGACTTCGGGTTGGCGGTCGTCGAGACGAAGGTGGGATTCTTGCTGAGGGCGTTGGTCGACATGACCACGTAGTAGTTCCATGGCCTTCCCTCGTCGTCTCCCTCGATGTCGTTCGTAGTCCCTCCGGGGAAGGTGATCGCGATGCGGCCGGCGTCACCGGCGGTGATGG
The DNA here is from genome assembly GCA_030448085.1 of Actinomycetota bacterium. The sequence goes on from JAUJNU010000023.1 coordinate 17,300, forward strand.
TCGGGATGTTCACCTCGTGGACGCCTGGAGGAGCGATCATCCGAGGCGTGCCCCAGGTCTTGCCGTGGTCCTTCGATATGGAGAGGTATGGCAGGCGCCTCTTGAAGCTCCACCACACGTAGTACAGGTTGTCTTCGGAGTCGACGGCCATCGAGGTGTGGTTGAAGCCGGCGTGCAGGTTTATCCCCTTCGTGATCTCGACCTGCTTCCAGTCCGTCCCGGCGTTTTCGGAGATCGCGATCCAGGGCTTGTTGCAATGCCCTTTCGGGAGGAACAGCCTTCCTTCGCTGTCGGTCTTGATGTGCCCGTGGAGGCCTCCGCACAGCCCACCAGCGCGGGGGTCGAATCCCGGGAAAGCGGGAGCGCCGGTTCGCTGCCAGGTCAGCGCCCCGTCGAAGCTGCGGCTACAGGCGGCCTCGGCGATCTTGTTGTAGCAGTAGTAGAGGACCTCTTTGAAATCGGTCGGAAGCCCTGGCCCAGGGATGCTGAAGCCCTTCGGCTTAGGGCCCGCCACCACGGTCTGATGGTCGTTGACGAGGTCGCCCCCGAAGCATGTGCTGGACGGCTGGAAGCTGTCACCCTTGTCGTCGGAGAAGAGGATGTAGGAGCACGAAAGCAGCAGGTCGATGCTGAAGACGCGTCCGAAGTCCTCCTCGACGTACACATATGGGTCAAGGGTGGTGTTCGGGTCGCCACCGGAGGGGAGGTCGTCGGTCACGAATTGCCAGGTCTGCCCTCCGTCCTTGGAGCGCAGTATCCTCGTGTTGGCGAGACCGAAGGGGCCGTCGAAGGATCCGGCCGCGTAGAAGGCCCAGCCGTTCTTCAGGACCCCGATCGTCGGCTCGGCCGACTCCCGCCCCACGTTCGAGACCTGCAGCGAGATCTTCTTGCCGTCGTACGGGATCCGCTTGTTCCGGGGGTTGGGGTTGAGCTTGGGCTTCGGGACCGCCACCGGGTGGTAGGCGACGTTCTTCTCGCGTGAGATGCGCAACTCTGGGTAGTCCTCCGGTATCTGCGCCGAAGCGCCCGGTCCGGATGCGGCGAGCATCCCCGTCAGAAGGAAGAGAACGAGAGCGGCCGCGGACCGCCCCTGAAGTAGATGCCTCATAGCCCTAGACCCCCTGGTCTGAGAATGGATTTGTACCGACCCTAAGGGGTTTCTCCGTTTAAGGCGTCACTCCTGTGCCGGGGGAGATGGGATGCATCCGGAGCGGGAGGGAGACGCGGCCTCTCCCGGCCGGTGGCGGGTCATTGCCGGGGGAAGCGGTAGCCGCAGAAGTGAGGAGGGCCCAGGGGGAGATCGTGCTTTCGGACGTATGACTCCGTCCTCAGGTAGTTGAGGTTCGTCCCATCGAAGGTGAAGAGGTCCTGGCTCACCCGTTCCTTGCCGCGCCCGAGGTACCTCCCATGGAAGTAGACGAGCCTGGTGTCGCCCCCTTCTTTGCGGCAGAACAGGCCGGAGGGAGACGAGGCGGACCCGGCCGTCTGGAACTCGACCGAGCGCGGCCTCAGATAACGGTCGGGGGCTCCGGCGGGGGCGATCCCTATCCGCTCTAGGCGTTCCCCCGTCAGCGAATAGAACGCCACGGAGTCCGCATGGGCGGAGCCGCCTCCTACGTTCAAGGTGATCTCGTCCTTCCCATCCCCGTCGAGGTCCGGGGCCGATTCGGCGGCACATCCCTCTGTGATGCGGTAGTTCCGGAACTCCCGGTAAGAGCAAGCCAGATCCTTGCGCACGACCTGCCCGGAGCCCAAGAAGACCGACGCCCGCCTCGGCGTCCTTATCCTCTCCTGGTCGAAGGTGCATCGCCCTCGACTCATCTTGCTGTGAACCACGATCACGTCCTGCTTCCCGTCTCCATCGAAATCCCCCCTTGCCTGGGTTAAGGCGCAAGCTCCGCGTAGCGAGCCGTGGGGCGGGAGCGGGCGGATCGGTGACCTCGCGAGCTTCACCTGAGGCGTTTGACCGGTCAGGGGCTGCCACGAGAGGGTGAGCCTGTCCAAAGGGTTCAGGGAAAGGCGACGACCCTTACCTGTGCTGACGTCGACGGCGAAGAGGCCACGGGGATCTGTGAAGGACACTGCCGAAGAATCGGGAGCCCACTCGAAGCTGATGATGTCCTTCTGCGACACGAGGTTCGTGATCTTCGAATCCCCGACGTCGTAGGAGCCGAGCCCGCGGGGGCCGAGGAAGGCGATCGACTCGCCGTTGGGGGACCAGGAGTACGCATCCGCGGGCAGCAACTCCTCAGGCTCGCCTCCGTCGCGAGATGTGAAGAGTCGGTGGCCCGCCGCGTCCTCCGCCCGAGCCAAGAAGGAGAACGTCGAGCCGTCTGGGGACCAACTCGGAGAGGCGGCACCTCGGAGAGACCCGCTCCGTGATGCTGTCTCGGGATCGTCGAGGTCCAGGCTGAGCGCTTGCCTGCGTCCGTCGACCTCAGCGACGAACGCGAGGTGCTCCCCGTCTGGAGACCAGGCAAGGTCCTCGATCAAGCGTCCATCGATGTCCGTAGGGATCAAGCGGCTCTGTATCCGCCCTCGCACGTCTGCTACGTAGATGTGGGGCTTGTGGTCTGGAGCCACCCCCGCGACGTATGCCAGCTGCTCGGAATCCGGGCCCCAGGCGAACTCGAGCACCTGACCATCTCTCGTTGCGGCGACGACCCTCTCGCGGTGCCCCCCTGAGTCGAGCAGTCTCAGATTCAGGGTTCGTCGTCCGGCGTCTGGGACAGGCGCATCCGAGAGGAGGCCGAGCCATCTTCCGTTGGGCGACCACGCCAGGCGGGCCGCGTACTCGCTGAAGGTTCGCTCGCTCAGCCGGGTGACCTTCTCGCTCGCCGGCTCCCGGACGTACACCCGCGGTGCGCCTTCGACGCTGCTTATGAAGGCGAGCTTCCCGTTCTTTGCCGAGGCGGGGAGTGGCGACGGGTGGGGCGTGGGTCTGGGGACGGACACATCTGAGGAGGCCGGCGAGAGTTGTCCTTGGCCCCCGGTGCACGACAGGCCCGCCAGGAGCAGGAGCGCGAGGATGAGCCCACTTCCCGCCTTCTTTCCCCCCAACGTTCTTCCCGTTCTCTTTGCCCTTGGTATCCGCAGACTACCCGTGTCGCCAGACGACTTTTCCTGGGCAACCCATCAGGAAGCCAGCCGGGGCAGAACCTCCTTCTCGTAAAAGTTGAAGAACCCTTCCTGGTCCGGCCCGACCTGGTGGATGTAGATGTGGTCGTAGCCCGCGTCCTCGAACTTCCTCAGCTGCTCCAGATGAACCTCCGGGTCGGGCCCACAGGCGACGCTCGCCGTCGCGTCCTCTTCTCGCACCAGCTCGCACGCCTGCTCGAAGTGACTGGGCAGCGCGAGCTCCTGGGACAGCTGGCCTTTCAGCCCCGCGTTCGGCCACCACTCATACGTGGTCTTCCGCGCGCTGGCCACGTCCTCGGCCCAGCACACCATCGCTTGTCCGTAGCGCGGCTTGCCGGCTCCCCCGGCTCCGTCGAACGTCTCGAGGGTCTCGGCCTCGGGAGCAGTGCCGATGAACCCGTCACCCACCCGGCCGGCGAGCGTCGCGGCCTTCTCGCCGGCGGCCGCCACCATGACGGGCACCGGCTCCTCCGGGACCGAGTAGAGCCTCGCGTTCTGCACCTCGTAGTAGTCACCATGATGGCTCTCGAGCCCGCCGCCCCAAAGAGCGCGCATCACCTCGATCGCTTCCTCGAGCATCTCGAGCCGGACGTCCACCTCGGGCCAGGGGTCGCCGAAGATGTGCTCGTTCAGGTTCTCGCCGCTCCCGACGCCGAGGAAGAAGCGGCCGGGCATCATCGTCGCCACCGTGGCCGCTGCGTGGGCAACGATCGCCGGGTGCGTGCGGATCATCGGGCACGTCACGCCGGTGCCGATCTGCAGGCGCTCGGTAACGCCTGCTATGCCCCCGAGAACGCTCCATACGAACGGGCTCTCACCCTGGTTGTCGATCCAGGGATGGAAGTGGTCGGAGATGAGGGCGAACGTGAAGCCCACTTCCTCCGCCCGACGCGCGTTGCGTACGAGGTCTGCGGCGGGGTGCTCTTCCGAGGAGAGGGCGTAGCCGTACTCGGGCATCGGGGAAACCTCCAGAGATCGAGTGACAGGGCCGTTGCTGGCTCGACCGTTGACTACCCGCCCCCGCACGTCACAAACGAAGCTACGGATCGATGACGATGACCCTCGGAAGGGGGCCATCTGTGCCCGGCCGGCC
>JAUJNU010000024.1 GCA_030448085.1 Actinomycetota bacterium
CCTTCGCCGTGGCGCCGGCCGCGCGCAGGCGCTCCTCGACGTCGGCCACGGCGCCGGCGGCGCTGAGGGCGTTGAGCTCCACCCGCTCGCAGACCCACGCCTTCCCCCCGGCCGGGCGGCCCCCGAAAGACGCCCGCTCGCGCTCGGTGAGGTTCATCCCCGCCCGCAGAGCCCCCCGACGACCACCCCTCGCCGTCACTCCCCAGATGCCTGACCACGATCTCAGCCCAACGAGCCCGCATCGAGGCTCGCAAGGTGCGGGACGTTGTTCGCAGGAAGTCCCTTCTCGAGTCGACGACCCTTCCCGGCAAGCTTGCCGACTGCCAAACGAGGGATCCGGCCGAGGCCGAGCTCCTGATCGTCGAGGGTGACTCTGCGGGAGGGAGCGCCAAGCAGGCCCGGGCCCGGGAGTTCCAGGCGATCCTTCCCCTGCGCGGGAAGATCCTCAACGTAGAGCGGGCCCGTCTGGCGAAGATCCTCGAGAACAAAGAGATCCAGGCGATCATCACGGCCGTCGGGACCGGGATCGGTGAGGACTTCGACATCAACAAGTGCGCTACCACAAGATCGTCTCTGGCTGATGCGGACGTTGACGGAGCGCACATCAAGACCCTCCTCCTGACGTTCCTTTACCGATACATGCCTCTGCTGATCGGCGCCGGCTACGTCTTCGTCGCCCAGCCCCCCTGTACCGCGCCCATACAAGGGAAAGGTGCACTACTTCAAGAACGACGCCGAGTTGAGGCGTTCAAGGCTGCCAACGAGGGGCGCGGATCGAGGCCTCCCAGGTTCAAGGGTCTCGGCGAGATGAACCCCTCAGAGTTCTGGGACACGACCCTTGACCCTGGCCAAGAGGGACTGCTGCGCGTGACCATGGACGGCACGGCCTTGGCCGAAGGATCTTCTCCACGCTCATGGGCGAAAACGTCGAAGCCCGCAAGGGCTTCATCAGAGGAACGCCAAAGACGTCCGATTCCTCGACATCTAGGGAGACATACGGGATATGCCGAGCCGACCACCGTTCCAGGGACAAGCTGCCCGATGGAGGAGAGCCGCTCTCCAACGACATCACTATCGAGGAAGAGGTCCAGCACCCTTTCCTCGAGTATGCGATGTCGGTCATCGTGTCCCGGGCGCTGCCGGATGGCCGGGACGGGCTGGAAGCCGGTCACCAGGCGCATCCTCTTTCGGCCCTCGAGGCGGGCCTTAGGCCGGACCGTCCGTTCAGGAAGTGCGCCGCGCTCGTCGGGGACGTCATGAAGAAGTACCACCCCCACGGCGATCAGGCGATCTACGACGCCTTGGCGCGCCTTGCCCAAGGACTTCTCGACCAGGTACCCGCTCATCTCCGGTCAGGGGAACTTCGGTTCGGTGGATGGCGATCCTCCGGCGGCGATGCGGTACGAGTCGCGGGCTCTCGAAGTTGGCGATGGAGATGCTGCGGGACATCGACGAAGAGACGGTCGACTTCTCCCCGAACTACGACGGCTACGAGATGGAGCCCTCGGTCCTTCCCTCGAGGTTCCCCAACTGTTGGTCAACGGCTCCAGTGGCATAGCGGTGGGCATGGCAACGAACATGCCTCACAACCTGAACGAGGTGATCGACGCAGTGGTCGAGGTCCTCGAGAACCCGAGCTGAGTCTCGAAGGAAGCGCTCCTCGCGATGATGAAGCACATCAAAGGTCCCGACTTCCCGACGGGTGCGCTCATCGTCGGCCGTCAGGGCATCGTCGGCGCGTAGACCACCGGTGCTGGTCGATGGAAGATGCGGGCGGTCTGTGAGATCGAGGAGGGACCGAAGAAGGCTCGCCGCGGATCATCGTCACCGAGCTTCCCTATCAGGTGAACAAGGCCGGCTCCTCTCCAAGATCGCCGGGGCTACGTCAACGCCAAGGAGAGCCGCATCGAGGGCATCGCCACCCTCAACGACGAGTCCTCGGAGCGTGGCGGTATGCGCATCGTCATCGGGCTGAAGAAGAACGCGGTGCCTCAGGTGGTGCTGAACACGCTCTACAAGAGGACGCAGAAACCAGGACAACTACGCCGTGAACGCCCTGGCCCTGGTGGACGGGATCCGCGCCACGATGAACCTCGGTCAGATCATCGAGGAGTACATCACGCACCAGATGGAAGTCATCGTCAGCCGGACGGTACCGCCTCCGCAAGGCGGAGGAACGGTCGCACATCCTCGAGGGACTCATCATCGCCCTCGACCATCGACGAGATCGTCGCCTTCATCAGGGCCAGCGCCAGCGTCGACGAGCCCGTGCGGGCCTGATCGAGCGCTTCGCTCTCTCTGAGATCCAGGCCCAGCACATCCTCGACATGCCCCTCCGGCGCCTCACCGCCTCGAGCAGGACAAGATCCGGGACGAATACTGGTGCTGCAGGAGACGATCGCAGACCTGAGGGCGATCCTGGCCGACGAGCCAGGGTCCGCTCGATCATCTCGGAGGAGCTAACGAGATCGCAGAAGTTCGCGGATGACCGACGGTCACGGATCGTTCCGGACGAGGGCGAGTTCGACATCGAGGACCTGATCGCCGACGAGGACCTCGTCATCTCCAGCTCCCGTGCGATGGCTAGGCGAAGAGCGTTCCCCGGGATGTCTACAGGTCTCAGGGACGGGGCCGCGGCGTCAAGGGGGCCGGGCTGAAGGAGGCGACATCATCGAGCACCTCCTTACGACGACGGCCCATGCCTATCTGCTCTTGTTCTCCAACACAGGCCGCGTCTACAGGTTGAAGGCCCACGAGATCCCGAAGAGAGACAGGACCGCCCGAGGGACCGCCGTGGTCAACGTCGTGCCGATGCGACCCGACGATCGCATCGCCGCCGTCATCGACACGCGCGATTACGAGAACTATAGGTATCTGCTGATCGCCACCAAGGGTGGGATGGTCAAAAAGACCCTGTTCCGTGAGTACGACTCCTCTCGCAAGGAAGGCATCATCGCCCTCAACCTGAAGGAGGTGACGAGGTCGTGCGTGTGGCCGACCTCGGCAACAGCGACGTGCTCCTCGTCACCAAGAAGGGGAAGGCCATCCGCTTCAGGAAGAGCTCGTGCGACCGATGGGGCGGACTGCGACGGGCGTCATCGGGATCAGACTGGACGACGATGACGAGGTCGTCTCCTGTGACGTGATCGATGACGACAGCTGAGCTTCTGATTGTGACCCAGGCCGGTTACGGGAAGCACCAAGCTCATCCACTTCCCGTAGGGGCGAGGAGCAAGGGCGTGATCGCCACGAAGATCACGAAGCCCCGAGGTCCCCTCGTGGGAGCCGCAGTGGTCACGTCGGCGGACGAGGTGTTCCTGATCTCGGACGACGGGGTGGTGATCCGCATGGGGGCCGAGAGCATCTCCAGGCAAGGCAGCAGGCCCACGACCGGTGTCAGGGCAAGATGAACCTTCCGAGGGCTCACGTGAGCGCCGTGGCCCCCGTTGTCAGTGAGCCGGAGGACGCCCGACCCAGGTGGCTCACCTCCTGATCCTGGGGCCGGGGCCCGCAAGGAGGTCCCGGGGCGTTCGGTGGCTTAGGATTCTCGCAGCGGGCATCAGCCGCTCGTGGGGTCGGACAGCGGGAGAGGCCTTGTCTTCTAGGAAGAACCACCGAGGATCAGTCAGACGCCTACCACGGACGAGGGCCCGGGAGCGACCCCCTCGTGTACGCGTCTTTCGGCCCCGATGCGCGCCCATCCCACGGGAACCCTGTGGGAACAGGGAGCCAGCGCCCGCGCCCGACCCGGATGGGCCGGCTACCGGCACTCGTCGGGCCTACCCTCCGCGTGGGGACAGCCACCACGGCAGGCCGCAGGCCGGCGACCGGGGCAGGCCCCAAGAGGAGGGGAAGCCGGCCCTCAGGCGCGTCAAGCGGGTGGTCAGGCATGTGGACCCCTTCAGCGTCCTCAAGATCTCGCTTCTCTTCTATGCCGCGTTTCTCCTCGTGTGGCTTCTCATGGTGGCGATCTTCTACAACATCCTGAATTCGATAGGCCTGTTCGAGGCCATCGATGCGGTCCGGGAGTCGTTCGTCCTGGGTGAGGGGGAGGATCACGCTTGGGGTGGTCGAGCGGTGGGCTTTCCTCGTCGGGCTCACATTCACCGTCTTGATGTCGCTGGTGAACGCGTTCTTTCGCGGTCCTCTACAACGTGATCGCAGACGCCATAGGGGAATCGAGCTCACCTTCATTGAGCGGATCGTTCGAGCTGCGGCCGGGCGAACGGTAACGGATCTCTTGATCTCCCTAGAGAACGTTCGAAGAGTTTCGGCTCCGGCGAATTCGCCGTGAAGGACCTGTCCTCGAGATCCGGGAGGGCGAGATCGTGGTGTTGGTGGGACCTTCCGGTTACGGCAAGACCACCACCATGAAGATGATCAACCGTCTCATCGAGCCCAGCGGGGGCCGGATCGAGGTAGGTGGAACGGACGTCTTGGAGCAGGACCCGGTGGAGCTTCGTAGAGCGCCATCGGCTACGTGATCCAGAGCATCGGCTTGATGCCGCACCGCACGATCGGTCAGAACATCGCGATGGTGCCCAGGCTATTGGGCTGGGACAAGGAGAGGATCCGTAGCAGGGTGGCCGAGCTGGTGGAGACCTTCGAGCTCGATCACGAGCATGCTGGGCAGGTACCCGGAGCTCTCAGGCGGTCAGCGGCAGAGGGTAGGTGTTGCCAGGGCTCTGGCCGCCGACCCACCCGTGATGTTGATGGACGAGCCCTTTGGAGCCGTGGACCTGATCGTCCGAGAGCGCCTGCAGGACCAGTTCCTCTCGATCCAGCGGCGTTTGAAGAAGACGATCGTCTTTGTCACGCACGATATCGACGAGGCGATCAAGATGGCGGACCGCATCGCGATCCTCAATGCGCGGAGGCGTCGTGGAGCAGTTCGCTACCCCAGAGGAGATCCTGAGGGCAGCCGGCGAACGAGTTCGTGAAGCAGTTCGTGGGGGCCGAGCGGGGGCTGAAACGCCTGGCTTTGTTCAAGGTGGCCGACATCGAGATAGAAGAGGGCCCGGTCGTGTCCGCTGCGTCTACGCCGAGACCGCACTGGGCGTGATGAAGAGCTTCGGCTACGACTGGGTGAGCGTCGTTCACGACGGTGATCTCCTGGGGTGGGTGGACGCCAGGATGCTGGAAAGGGTTGCCACGGTGGGGGAGGCGACCCCAAGGCGCTTCAGTGCTTACGTGACCCTTGACTCGACGCTTCGTCAGGCTCCTCGACTCGGATCGTCAGCTCCCGGACCCAGGTTGCCGTCGTGGCCTCGAGGGGCAGCGTTACGCAGGGCATCCTCACGCTGGAGCGCATCTCGAGATAGCGTCGTGACAGAGCTCTTTAGGTGGGACTGGGTCGATTGATCGGGTGGACGAGATCCTCACTCGTCTGGCCGAGCACGCGACCCTTACCCTCCTCGCGGTCCTGATCGGCTTCCTGATCCTTCCCCCTCGCCGTCACGGCCTTCCGTCGCCGCAAGCTCCTCGGGCCCCCTCACCGCCTTTAGCGGGTTCCTCTACACGATCCCCAGCCTCGCCCTTCTTCGCCTTCCTTGTCCCGTTCACCGGTCTCACCCGGACCACAGCGGAGATCGGTCTCGTCAGCTACACGCTTTTCATCTTCATCAGGAACATAGTGAGCGGGCTGGAGGGTGTCTCAGCGGACGCCAAGGAGGCCGCACTTGGGATGGGGTACACGAGGCGACAGCTGCTGTGGCGGGTCGAGCTTCCGCCTGCGATTCCTGCCATAACCGCGGGGGTGAGGCTGGCGACCGTGACGACGATCGGGCTCGTGACCGTGACGGCCCGTGGGAGAGGGCGGGCTGGGGTACTTCATCCTCCTCGGCCTCCAACGCAGCTTCGACGGCGATCATCCTGGGGGCCGGGCTGTCGGTCTTCTCTTCGCCGTTCTGGCGGATCTCGTTCTTTCCGTTTGGAACGTGCTCTGGCGCCGGACCATGAAGAGGGCGACCCAGCTCTCTCCTCTCACAGCGCAACCGGGCCAGCTCATGACGTTCGCGGACCTCGCCGCCTAGTTCTCGGAAACGCCCGACATCTCGGGCTCTGGAGCATCTGCACCTCGCTCTCGCACCCGTGGCAGTGCGCTCTCCTCGTTGCGCTGCCCCTTGCTTTCTATATCGGCCACAGACGCAGGTTCGAGTTCTTGGCTGTTTCCCTAGCGAATTTCGGCCGCGCTCTGCCATCGTTCGCCATCCTGGCCTTGTTCGCTCCTCCTGTCGATCAGGTTCGGTCTGGGCCTTGGCTTCTGGCCCACGTTCGTGGCACTCTTCTTCCTAGCCGTCCCGCCGATCCTCACCAATTCATATGTCGGCGTTCGCTCGGTGGACGCGGACACACGTCGAGTCGGCCCCGGCCTCAGTGGGGGACAGGTGCTGCGCGAGATCGAGATCCCCTGGCGATACCGCTGATCGTGACGGGTATGAGGACCGCCGCCGTCCAGTCCATCGCGACCGCCACGCTGGGAGCATTGGTGGGCCGGAGGAGGGCTCGGGCCTACATCAGGCTCGGGTTCAGGGCGAACGACAGGCCCTCCCTGGTGGGGGGCGCGATCCTGGTCGCCGTCCTGGCCCTCGCCAGCGAGATCTCTTCGGCCTTCTGGAGAACGGGCGAGCACGCACCTCATCCAGGTCACGGCAGGTCTCCGGAACCCGCAGGGCGGGCTGGCGCCGGGGAGGCTCGAACGTGGAGCTGGAGGCTTTTCGGGTTCCATTAGCCGCTCGAAACCTCTAGAGTGCCCGTCGTCTCTAAACCAGGGGCCCGGGACACCCCAATGAACAGGAAACGGAGGACCCATGCGGAAGAACCGCAGATACGCCCTTGGGGCGATGCTGCTGGCGCTGAGCTTGATGCTCGCCGCCTGCGGATCGGGTGAAGGCGATGGAACGAAGGCACCGGGCCCAGTGCCGGCGACGAGTCCCGAGGAGAAGGGACCATGACCGTCGGGTCCGACAGCTTCGCCGAGGCCCAGATCGTCGGGGAGATGTATGCCCAGGTGCTCGAGAAGGCCGGGTACACCGTGGAGCGGCAGCTGGACATCGAGAGCCGAGAAGTGAGGCTTCCGGCGATGGAGAGCGGCGACATCGATATCGCTCCCGAGTACCTCGCCAGTCTTCTCAGTGTCATCGATCCGGACAGCACACCGAGCGGTGATGCGGCGGAGACGGCTGAACAGCTCACGGAGCCGCTCGCAGAGAAGGGGCTCGCGGTACTGGAGCCCTCAGGCGTGGTCGACACCAACGCATTCGTGACGACTCAGAGATCGCCGACGAGCAGGGCCTGACGACCGTCTCGGACCTGCAGCCGGTGGCCGGAGAGCTAACGCTGGCGGGCCCGCCGGAGTGTCCGAAGAGGCCGTTCTGCATCCCCGGTCTCAAGGACGTTTATGGGGTGGAGTTCGGGGAGTTCAAGGATCTCGACTACGGCGCCATCATCACCGCTCTGAAGGGTGGGGCGGTGACGTCGGCCTGCTGTACTCCACCGACGGGTCGATCGCTGCGAACGGGTTCGTGGTCCTGGAGGACGACAAGCAGCTGCAAGCGGCCGACAACATCACGCCTCTCGTCAACGAGGAGGCCGTCAATGAAGAGATCATCGAACCTGCTGAACGAGGTCAGTGCCGCGTTGGAGACCGAGGCGATCACCGAACCAACAAGAGGGCCACTGTCGACGTGGAGGACGCCGCCGACCTGGCCGAGGAGTACCTGACGGAGCTGGGGCTGATCTGAGAGGTGCGCAGAGGTGGCGGGACTCGTCCGCCACCTCTAGCCCCATGGCGCTCTCGCCGCTTCCACCGGGATCGTGAGGTGATTGGGTGGGGGGCCAAGGGGCATACCCATCTCGGGTCGTAGGAACAGGACGGGTTGTAGGCGAAGTTGAAGTCGAGGATCAGCTCTCCGCCGTCGGTCCCGAGGTCGGACCCTTTGACGGTGTCCAGCAGGTAGCGGCCCCCACCGTATGAGGAGGTCCCTGCCGTGGCGTCCTTGAACGGAAGGAAGAGGCCGCCGCCGTAGCTCTCCCAGCCAGTAGAGCTCCAGAGAAAGGTGTTGCCCCAGTAGCTCGAAGCGCACACCCCGACCCTCGTGAAGCTAAGGGGCTCACTCCCACTCGTGGCGATGTCGTATCGCTCCGGAGTTGCTTCTTCGACCGAGGCGCTAACTCGGAACCGCTGGTCGTACGGCCAGAGCCCCAGTCCCTCGAAGTTGGCGCGGCAGATGGGGGCAGCGCTGACTGGCGGTGTGTTCGGAACAGCCTGTTCCGCTTGCTGGCCCACAGCTCTATGCGTCCTCCGGCTCGTGCGCCATGCGGATGGACCGGTATAGATCGAAGATCTCCTCTTCCAGTCGAGGAGCTCCAGAGCCTCTGAGGCTTTCATCGGTGTTCGGGAAGGATGTTGATGGCAGCGTCCTTTTCGTCATGCTGGGAGCGGAGGGCCGGCGAGGCAGGCGATTCCGGCAACTGGGAAGGCGACTTTATGACTGATTGGAGACCGTGCTGAGGGTGGGCTTAGCTCTCCCGAAGTCGAGCGCTCGACCTGGTCTGGCACTGCCAGCCTCAAGGTGCGGGGCAAGTCGTTCGTCGCTTGAAGGAAGAGGACGTCATAGTCGTCATGGTGGCCCTCGATGAGAAAGAGGTCTTGATGGCGTCTGAGCGGATGCCTTCTTCCAGACACCGCACTACGAGGGGTACCCCGCCGTGCTTGTTCGCTTGTCTGCTCTCGACGAGGCTGAGCTCACAGAGGTGCTGACCGAATCCTGGCGCGAGGCTCCTACAGTTGTTGAGGGACTTCGATGGCTGACCCGGCGGATGGGCAGTGCAGCGAAGGCTAGTGGTGCTCCCGCTGGTTAGCGGAGTCTCGGTGCCCACCCCGATGCCCATCGGGATCTCGCTGACGCCTCCGATGGTGGCGCCTCTAGAGTCATCTTAGGACAGCGGTGGTGGGCAGACGGTCGTCGTAACCTAGAGCCGACGCCGGCCGAACCGGGTGCTCACCCGCCTCCGATGGCGCGACCAGGTGTTTCGTTTTAGTGGGCCCAGATGGACTTGAACCATCGGCCTCACCCTTATCAGGGGTGCGCTCTAACCGGGCTGAGCTATGGGCCCTGGTGCAGGCGAATCTTACTGGCTCGATGGCCGGAGGCGACCCACTCGTAGGCGCGGTCCCCCCGGGCGCGGAAGAGGGGGCCCGAAGGCCCCCTCTCTTACGACCCCAGCCTGTGGTTGGGCTACCTGTTGCGATATGCGTTGAAAAGATCAGCCGGAGTTTGGATCTGTGGGTTGTAGCGGCCGCCGAAGTTCAAGATCTTGCGCTTGCCGAAGCCGCCCTTGAACTTGAAGACGCGGACACCCTGTTCCGAAGCGTGGTCGTTCGAGTAGATGCGGTTGTTGTACCAGTAGCCGGCCCAGCTATCTGGGTTCACTCCGTCGGGCTTGTGGATGTAGTAGGCGAGCTCCTTCGGGTTGCTCGGGTCGGTGAAGTCGACCGCGGAGATGCCACCTGCGTAGTACGAGCCTACGGCGATGTACTTGCGCTCCTGGTTGTCGCCCTTGTAGCCGGGCATCGAGTTCTTGGTCGGAAGGATGTTGTAGAGGTGTGTCGTGCAGCGGAACCGTTCGCTCTCCTCCACCGTGTCCGCTTCCGGCACGCGTGGAAGGCTGTAGCTCCCCTCCTCTTTCGGGTTCTCCGGGTCTTCGATGTTGTAGAAGTACATCGCGCCTACCCTCGAGTCCTGGTCCCCCGCGCACCCACCGCCACCGGCGGCACCTGCGTACTCGTCGCTGATGATGGCGTACTTGCCGTCCCAGGTGAACGAAGAAGAGTGATGGAACTGGATCGTCTCGTTCACGATCGTGGACAGGACCTTAGGCTGGGCCGGGTTCGCGATGTCGAGGATGTTGGTGTTCTGCAAGCAAGCCGCCACCGCGATGTCTCTCTTCGGGAAGACCGTGGTGTCGTGGCACCCGATGGACGGCTGAGGCACGGGCCCCTTGTTGTCGAGCAGCTTGGCGTTAGCCGGGTTGGTCTTGGAGGCTTTGATGATCGAGAATTTCTGGTGGTTGGCCTGGTTGCACCCAAATGACTGCAGGATGGGATAGGAGTTCACGTAGATGAACAGCTCGTCCTTGTGGGGGATGAGCACGTTGGTGTGGGACCCACACTGGGTCTCGATGAACTTGACCTGTTTGGGCTGCTTCAGGTTCGAGATGTCGATGATCCTGATGCCCTCTTTGCCCTTCGAGGTGTCCGCGACCTTCTTTCCATCGGCTCCGAAGGCGGGCGTGTTGTTGCAGGTAGGCCCCTCGCCGTTGTTCGAGCCGGGAGAGTCAACCGAGACGAACACGAATTTGCCCCAAACGGAGACGTCACCCTGGGACGACGGGCAGGCGTGGAAGCCGACCTGCTTGATGTACGGCGCGCTCGACAGCCGCTTGTAGAAAGCGGTTCCCTGGTAGCTCCCGGCGACGATCAGGTCCTTCTGGAAGGCCAGGTCCGATCCCTGTGCCAGGACGTCCTCGCCGACCTTGGTCGGCGCCTGAGTCAGCAGACGGGCGTTGTCAGAATGCTCGTCCTGGCCGTCTCCCGCCTGTGCGGGCAATCCTCCCAGGGCGACGGCGACGAGTGCCGCCACGCTTAGCCACTTCTTTCGGATTCGCATGCGCTTGTTCCCCTTTGCCTAGTGGTTACTAGGTTGGGGTTCGCTGCGGAAGCGGTAAATCCTGTCCCTTTTGCGACTTTCGTTGCAGAAGGCGAGGGGGGTTGGGCCTAGAGGCCGAGCCCTGCGACGATGTCCTCCTTGGGGCGGGCGCCGATGACCTGCGACTTGCGCTCCCCCTGATCGAACAGGGCGATCGTCGGGATGCTCATGACGCCGTAACGGGTAGCCACGGAGGGCGCTTCGTCGATGTTGAGCTTGACGACCTTTACCTTGCCCGCGTACTCGGCCTGGATCTTCTCGAGCTCGGGGGTCACGAGCCGGCAGGGACCGCACCATTCCGCCCAGAAGTCCACGATGACGGGCGTGTCGGCGGCAAGCACTGCCTCGTTGAAGTCCTGCTCGCCCACTGCAGTGATGTCTGCCACCGAACCGCCTCCTAGATGCTCGTTTGATCGTTCTCTTAGGAGAACGCCCGGGGAGGCATCCTATTCCTTGGAAGGTCGGACCTACTTGATCCCGTGGCGGGGACGAAGCCGCTTCCAGAATCGGTCTCTCAGGGAATCGTCGTCCTCGTCCTCGTAGTTGTCGAGGAGGGTCCCGTCTCCGCCGTGCTCGGGGACGCCCCAGAACGGGTCGTCGTCCGAGTCCTGGTCGTCCGCGTCGGCCAGCTGGTCCCAGGCGGTGGCTTCCTGGGGACGCCCCGAGACGTCCTCCGCAACGGGCCCCAGGATCTGCATCACCTGTGACGTCATCCTCGAGGCCTTGCTCGAGTCCTTCTGGGCGGCGACCGAAGAAGCCTGAGCGGCCCTCGCGGCTCCCTGAGCGGCCTTGGCGGCGTCCTGAGCGGTTTTGATGGTTGTCATCTGCTCGGACAGGATCGCGTTCTGCTCCGTGGTGTGGCGAGCCAGCATGTCCGCCACCTCCCAGATCGCCTGACGGGCGGCAACGGCGGCTTCCTGGGCTGAGCGTGTGGCCTCGGAGATGTCGCTACGCATCGCCTGCTGCTCGGTCAAGTGCCCTTCCGACTGAGTGAGGGCTCGGGCCTGAGCCTCCTGCGCCGACCGCACCATCTCCTCGGAGTTGGTGGCGGCCTCAGCTGCTGCGGTTGCCGCCTGCTGAGCCGCCGCCCGGGCTGAAGCCTCGCCCGAGACAAGCTCGATCGCCTCGCGTGCAAGCTCCGCGGCTTCTTCGGCCGCAACCGCCGTCCGCTCCTGCGCGTCGAGGGCGACGGCTCCCTTGGCGGCGTTCTCCTCGGCCCTCTCTGCCGCCTCGGCTGCCCTAGCGGCTGCCTGCTGGATCTCCTCCTCCGAGCTCTGCACGGCCGTACGAACCGCGGTGACGGCCTGCGTCCGCGCCTGTTGGGCGGCGAGGCTGAGGCTCTGCAGGGCCTTCTGCCTCGACCCGTCGAGCTCCCTCTGCACGGCCTCGAGCTCCGCGCGCATGGGCTCGAGGGCCCCCGCGACCTGTTCCGCCGCTTCAGCCCGGGCGAGCCCACCGGCGTACTCCCGGGCTTGCTGCACGGACTCCTCGGCGGACCGCACTGCCTCCCGGGCTGCTCGCTCGGCCCTCTCCTGTGCCTCGAGGGCGGCCCCTGAGATCGAGTCGATGGCCTGCTGGGCCTCCAAGCGGACTTCTGTGTTCGCCTCGTGCCCGGCCTCCAGGACAGCGCTTTTGGCCGAGGCCAACACCTCGTCCGTGGCGACCTCGAGCTCGGACTTGACGCCCTCGACGGAGTTGACGGCCTCCTGCAGCGCCCGGCTGGCTTCTTGCCTGGCTTCGTTGGCCGCCTGCACACCTCGCTGGCGGGTCTCTTCGATGACGCGTTGCGTCTCGGCCCGAGCCTCTTCCGCGGCCGCCCTGATCTCGTCCCGCACCGACCCCGCGACCTGGTCGGCTTCGCTCCTGGCAGCCACCGCGGCGCTCTTCGCCGCCTCCTGCGCCTCGGCGATCGCGCTTGCAGCCACCTCCCTTGCCTCGCTGGCGGCCCTGGCTGCTTCTTCTCTCGCTTGCTGGACCCCTTCGAGCGCGTGCTGGCGTGCTTCCTCCGTGACCTGTGCGGCCTGCTGGCGGACCTCCGATGCCGCGGCTTCGCGAGCCTCGGACACGGATCCGAGCGCAGCCTCGACGGCCTCCCGGTGGGACCGACTCGTCGCCTCACGCTCTTCTTCTGCAGCCCTGCGGACCATCTCCAGTGCGGCCTCGGAGGATCGCGTTACCGCCTCCTGCGCTTCCTCGGAGCGCCGGATGGCCTCCTTGGACCCTTCGATGGCCTCGCGGGAGCCGCGGATCGCCTCCTGAGAGCCTTGCACTGCGTCGAGAGTGGATTCCTTCGCCGCCGCGGCCGCCTCGTTGGCCGCGTGCGCAGCCTGGTGTGAAGATTCGACCGCGTCCGCTACCGACCCCTCGATCGCCTCCTGCGCCTGCTGGGCGGCCAGCATCAGCCGGGCCTCGGCCCCCGTCGCTGCCTCACGTGTGTTCTGGGCGGCCTGGAGGGATGCTTCCCGGACCTCCTTCATCGCTTCTTCGGTGGCGGCGCGAGCTTCGCTCGAGGCGCGGTGGACCTGTTCCTGGATCTGTTCTGCCTGGCGAGCGGCGGACTCGGCGGATGTCTGCAGCTGCTCCTGAGTCTCTTCCGCGGCGCGGATGGCGCTCTGCGATGCGGCGGCAGCGGTCTCCCGGGCCGCGGTGACCACCAGCTCGACGTCCTCGCGGGCGGACTGGGCAGCCGCACGGGTCTGGTCCCAAGCGGCCTGCGCCGCTCTCTCGGTGTCCTCACGGGCGGTCTGCGCAGCGAGCTCGGCGGCAGAACGTGCTGAGGCGGCGGCGTGCTGGACCTCCTCGAGGACGCTCTGAGCAGCCCTGCGGGCTTCTTGACCCGCAGCTTCGGCGGCCAGCTCCCGAGCTTCTCTGACCGCTTCCTCAGCGGCCTTGATGGCTTGGATCGACGTTGCTTCTACTTGGCGCTGGATCTCCCGGGCGGTGCGAACCGTCTCCTCGCTTGTGGTGGCGAGGTTCTGCTGGCTCGCGGACGTCAGTCGCAGGATCTCGGCAGCAGCTTGCTCGGCGACCTCCTGAGCCCGCCCGGCAACCCGCTCGGTCTCCTCACGCGCTTCGGTGGCAACCAACCTTGTCTCGTCGCGAGCCGCCCGAGCCGCCCGCCCCGTTTCCTCGCGTGCGAGCTGAGCCGCGACCTCGACCTCGGCCCTCGCCGCTTGGACCGCGTGCTCCGCTTCCTCACGTGCGCTCTGGCTGGCGAGCCGCGCCTCTTCCCCAACCGCCTGGCGGGCGGAGCGAACTGCGATCTCCGTCGCCTGGATGGCCCGTGCCGCAGCCGCCTCAACCTGCCGTTCGATCTCCTCGGTCTGGCGGATCGTCTGTTCGGCCGCATCGAGGACTTGCTGCTGGCTCGCTGCGGTGAGCCTCACCGCATCCTGAGCGGCGGCGCCGGCGACCTCCTGGGCCCGGCGAGACGCCCGTTCGGCGTCCTCACGAGCGACCTGGGCTGCGAGCTCTATCTCGTGCCGAACCGTCTCGGCCGCCTGCTCGGCGTGGATCCGGGCGGCTTCGGCGGAAGCCTCGCGACCTTGGCGGACGGCGGCCTCGGTGTCGAGGAGCGCTTGCTGAGCCGCCGCCTCGATCCGCTGCTGGATCTGCTGTGCGGCCCGGA
Source organism: Actinomycetota bacterium (assembly GCA_030448085.1). Next base: position 14,338 of record JAUJNU010000024.1, read on the forward strand.
GGGTCTGCTCGCCCGACGCCGCGATCTGGTCCCGAACGGCGTTAGTGCGATGCACCGCTTCCTGCACGGCGGCGACGCTGGCGGTACGGGCGTCCTGAGCCGCGGCCTCGGCCGCGTCCCGTGCCCTTTGCGCGGCGCGTTCCGCTTCGTCGCGCGCGGCGTGGGCCGAGCCTTCCGCGTCGGCTCTCGCGATCAACGTGGCTCTTTCGATCTCCTCACGCGCCGTCTGAGCTGCATGACGAGCCTCGTCCCCGGCGGCCTGAGCCGCCTCTTCGCGCGCCGTTCTGACCGCTTGCTCGGCCGCCTGGATCGCGGCTCGAGAGGACAGCTCCATCTGCTGTTGGATGGCCTGGGCCGCCCGCAGGTTCTCTTGTGCCGAGTCCTGGACCTGCTGCTGGCTCGCCGTTGCAACCCTTACCGCCTCGGCGCTTGCCGCGGCAGAGGCTTCACGTGAGCGCTGGGCGGAGAGCTCTGACTCCTCGCGCGCCGACTGGGACGCGGCCTGAGCCTCCCAGCGGGCCGCTTGGGCGGCGTGCTCGATCTGTTCACGCGCCTGCAGGGCTGCCGCGCGGACCTCTTCTTCGGCGGCGCGCGCGGCCCGCTCGGCCTCGAGCTGAGCGAACTCCGCGGCCGACTGACGAGCCGCCTGAACCGCCTGACGGGTCGTCTGGATGGCCTCGTCGGCGGCCCGGCCGAGGGACTCCTGCACCCGCTCGCCGGTGAGGATCGCCTCCTGGCGGGCCGCTTCTGCAGCCTGCCGGGCCTCTTGCGCCATGCGGGCCGCATCCTGGGCGGCCCTCGTAGTTGCCTCCCTCTCGAAGCGGGCCGTCCGTTCTTCGTTCTCCTGAGTGCTGAGGTGCTGGGCCGCGCGCGTGGCGGCTTCGATGGCGTCGGCCGCAGCGTCCCTGGCAGCCCGGAGAGTTTCCTCCTGGGCCGCCTGCGTCATGGACTGCTCGTGTACGAGTGCAGCTGCTTGCTGCGCGGCTAGATTCGCGTGGGCGGCTTGGTCGACCGCCTTACGGGCCTCTTCAGTGAGCGAGTCGAAGGTCGCCTGGGTGGTGCTCTGCTGCGCCTCGAGGGCGTTGGCGATCTCGCTCAGCTTGACGTTCAGGAACTCGACCTCGGCCTCTGTCTGCGCAGAGCGGGTCCAGGTCTCGGCGAGCTGCTGGATCCAGTCCGGAAGACCAAGCGAGCCGGTGTTGAAGCTGCGGGTCATGGGGGGATGTGAAGGACGAAGGATCCCGAGGCTCTGAGCGTGGCGCGTGGCGTCACCGATGTTCACGAGCGCGGCCTCGGCCCCCGTACCCTCGGCAAGGTGCCATGCGACGGCTCCGCTCTCGCACCACGACAGGAGTGTCTCGGCGTCTATCCCGAGCCTCCTCAGCGCAACGGTGATCGGCACCCATTGAGATCCCTCCGGGCGCGTCTGCCTCAGAAGGGGGCCAGGTTGCCCGCTGCCCATCGTTTCCATCTGACCTCCGAACTGCCTGTTGATGAGTTGTGAATAATTCAACGAGCGCCCGGAGAGACCTGCGGGACCGGGGGCGGTCAATGGTAGGGCATGTTGCCTGATGTGACTAGTGGCGATTTACGAGCGCTGTTGTTAGTGGGAAATCCTGTCAGCGAGAGTGACAAGTGCGCCTCGTGATAGCCGTCCTCGCCCGAACCTCCTATCCTGTTCGCAGGTGGCGGAAAACACACGCCGGGGGCGGTAGCTCAGTTGGTAGAGCACCGGCTTTGCAAGCCGGGGGTCAGGGGTTCGAACCCCCTCCGCTCCACTCCATAGGTCCCCCGGCGAGAAGCGCTCGCTTACGGTGCTCGCAGCCCCTGTTGTCCTCGCCACCCGTGCAGGTGTCGATGCCGGCGCCCCCGGCGAGCTTGTCGAAGCCCGCCCCTCCCCGGACCTCATCGCGGCCTTCTCCCCCTTCAGCTCGTCCCTGCCCCCCGGCCGGAGGATCAGGTCGTCGCCCTCGCGGCCCTCGATGCGGTTGGACGCCGCGCCTCCCTTGAGGACGTCGTCGAATTCCGACCCGCTAACGCTTCGATCCAGAGACCCGATCGTTCCCGGCCGGTCGCGACCCCTGTGGCGAGGTCGACCCTCACGCCGGAGGACGTGCCCCACATGCTCAACTCATCGGAGCCGGCTCCGCCGCGGCTCAGGTCGTTCCCTATCCCGGGGATGAAGAAGTCCCTCCCGGCTCCACCGACCAGCCTGTCGTCTCCCTGATTGCCGAGCAGGGAATCGCCTTTTCCCCCGCCGCGCATCGAGTCGTCCCCCGCAGCCCGAAGAACACATCCGAGGTGGCGCCCCCGATGAACTCGTCGTCGAGAGGACCCGTGGAAAAACACTGAGGTTCGTGAAGGAGTCCTTACCCTCGCCCAAGGCCGTTCCCGAAGGAACGTCGATGCGAACGCCTTGGTGGAGCCGGAGAAGGAGGATGTCGGGCCGGACGATGCCCTCGTCCGACACCGTGACCCCCTCGAGGACGTCGTCACCGGCCCTCCATGGAGGGTGTCCGAGCCGTAGTCGAAGCCCGGCAACCGCCATCGTCGATCACGTAGTGAGCCTTGCCGATCTGTGGTCTTGACCTGGAGCCCCGTAGAGGCGGCCGCCTCGTTCAGATGGTCGGCTCCTCGGTTCCCGAACACATAGCTCCCGGGCCGGGGAGGCGGTCGTTCCCAGGGCCTCCGCTACCTTCCTACGAAGATGCGGTCACGGCCCCGGCCCCCGCAAACGAGGTCTCCCTCGATCGTGTCGCTGCCGTTCCCCTCGATCGTGTCGCTGCCTGCCTCCCCGCCACGATGACGTCGCTCCTCCGGGTGCCCTCGATCGTGTCGCTGCCATTGGTGCCCACGATCGTGGCCCTTCTGCCGAAGCAGCGGCCCCGGCAGCGGCGGGAGCGAGGCGAGGCAGCAGCCCCCAGCATGAGGCACGCGAGAACGGTTATCAGGCGTCGTGGGTTCCTACCTGGAACGGCCATCATCGGGCTCTCCTCCGGTAGGCAGTCACACAGGGCTCAACGGCGCGAGGTGGCGAAGGTTTCTCGGGCCCTAGCCCTCGTCGATCGTCACCTCTTGCAAGACCACGTCCTCGCGGGGGCGGTCCTGAGCCCCCGTGGGGACGTTGGCGATCGTGTCGATCACATCAGGCCCTCGGTGACCTCCCCGAAGATCGTGTGTGCCGGTTGTTGAGGTGAGGGGTGGGGCCGACGGTGACGAAAGAACGGGGGAGTCGTTCGTTGCCACGGCCCGGCGTTGGCCATCGCGAGGAGGTAAGGGCGGTCGAGCTCGGCCCCCCGGAGGGAACTCGTCCTCGAACTGGTAGCCGGGGCCTCCGCGTCGGTCCCTTCGGGGGTCCCGCCCTGGATCATGAAGCCGGGGATGACGTGGTGGAAGACCGTCCCCTTGTAGAGGGGCTCGGTCTTGCGCTTGGGTCACGGGGGTCTTTCCACTCCCTCTTGCCTGACGCGAGGTCGACGAAGTTGGCGACCCGTGATGGGCGTGCTCGGGCATTAATTTCACCTTGAACGTGCCCTGGGAGGTAACGAAAGTGGCTGTCGACATGAGGGTCCTTACCGAGATCGGGTCAGGGGCGAGGTGTAAGCGCCCGCCGCCCTGGCGCTACTACTACGGACGTAGTGGCGAGTCCTCTTCCACGGATCGGGCGATCCGGAAGGGGGTGCTCCATGAGAGCAGGGCGTTTGTGGCCGGCGCTGGCGGCGGTGCTCGTTCTAGGTGCCGCATGTGCGAGCGACGACGGGGATTCCCGCTTCTCGTCGGCCCGAGGGATGCGTCGGGGGCGGCATCGCGCAGGCGGAGGGTCGCCGCTCGAGTGCGGAGCTCGAGAGCGCGTGCCCATGCTTCGCCTCCCGTCGAGCATCGTGAAGACGGCGACGCTCGAGCTCCGAGATACCGGGTGAGGACCCCCGGGGGCCGGTCGATGCGGTGATAGCGGCGGCGGGGCGGTACGGCGGAGTTCGTCCAATCTGCTTCTGATCGATGAAGGGACGGGTCGCGCCCGGGACAGATCGGCACCGTAGTGCTCTCCATCCCGTCGGGCGCTTTCGAGGCCGCTCTCTCAGGAAGTGTCAGTCTCGGGAGAGTGGTCCACGAGAGAGTGTCTGGTCAGGACGTGTCTCAGGAGTTCGTGGATCTCACCTCGCCTCCGGAACTCCGAGGCACAGGAGGAGGGTTCTTCTCCGGCTCGCGACGTTACCCGCGGTGTGGCCGACACGATCCGGATCCAGCGCTCGGTC
>JAUJNU010000025.1 GCA_030448085.1 Actinomycetota bacterium
GAGCACGTGACCCCGGGCCGGTCCGAGCATGTCAGAGGACCCTCTCCCGAGGAGGCTCGAAAGACTCTCGTCCTCGCCATGCCTATCGATGAGGCCTCTGCGAAGGTGCGAACGGGCCCGTCCAACGACGAGGAGGGGGACTACGATCTGCCTCTGTGGGCGGGAGTGGCGCCGGTCCGCATGCAGGTGATGGAGCCGGTCTCGGATGACAGGCTCCAACCCGAGGTGACGGTGCCGCAGCACATCTTGGATCTGGTCACCCGTGACCGTCCACTGACCGAAGAGGAGGCGCTCGATGGCACGAAGAGAAGGCGGTGACGCGGGACTGCGCAAGGAGGCTTCGAAGGACCAGGAAGAGGCACCGGAGCAGAAGCTCGACCACACCGACGCGGACGAAGAGCTTCCCGACGACCAGGCGAGCTTCCAGACCGACAACAGCTAGGCCCTAGACCACCTCGGTGAAGAAGCTGCTGAGGTCTTCCGCCAGGTCCGCGGGGTTCTCCATCGGCAAGAAGTGGGTCGCCCCCGGGTAGACGAGGGAGCGCGAGCCGGGGATCTGCTCCAGCATCTCCTCGATCATCCGGTGTGAGGTGAACTGGTCGCGCTCGCCGACCACCAGCAGGGTGGCGGACTTGATCTCTTGCATCAGGGCTGGAGCCGGGTCTCCGACGACGGCCTCGTAGGTCGTGAGAAGCGTCTTCAGGTCGCTTTTGGACAGGCCCTGAACGAGCTCGACGAGAGCAGAGATGTCGGCAGAGGCAGAGATCATCCCCGACTGCCGCACGAGACCGGCGAGCTCGGGCCTTGCCACGAACCCACGCAGCGCCCCTTGAAGAGGCCCGGCGAACCTCTTCGCCAGCCCTGCGGCCGAAGGAAGGATCGACTGCAGCTCGACATAGCGGAGCAGCCTCGTCAGGGGATAGCCATCACCGGCGGAGACGCGCGCCAGCGCGCTCACCCTGTCCGGGTGCGCGGCGGCGATCTGTAGGGCGATCCTGCCCCCGCTGCTCCACGACGCCATCACGAACCGGCGGTACCCGAAGTGGTCCATGACGGCGATCGCGTCGGCGGCCTGGACCTCGGCGCCGTAGTCGTCCGTCAGGGGTGGGGGTGACTCGAGCGTCCCGCGCAGGTCCCACATGACGATGGGGCCCTCCGATGCCAGAGGGATGAGTGTCGATCGCCACGAGGCAAGCCCGGCCCCGATCGCGTTCACGACGAGGAGGGGCATCCCGGGCCCCTCTCCCATGTGCCTTGCCGCGAGGGTGCTGCCGTCGGGGGCCGTGATGAAGGCGGGGGCGTGATCCAGGTCCGGCGAGGTCATCCAGAGCGGAGCTGTTCGCCACCGCTCCGGGGGCCCAGCTCGTGCTGAAGAGGCATGGTTCGTTCCTGCTCCACCTCGGCCCTGTGGATCGATGTCTGTGCCGCGATCTCGGCCTCGTCCCATCCGAGCTCGGCCCCCATGATCTCCGGGGCAACGCTGTGGGGGCCGATCCCGGCCGCCGGGTCGGTGAGCGCCAGCCGGGTCCTTCGTGCCAGCAGATCCGGAAGATGAACGGCCATCTCGTGACGGGCGCAGTAGACGGCCTCGGCGGCGATGGGCTGCAGGCCGGGGACGAGGTTCTGTCCGAGGTCGTTCTTCTCGGCGAGGTCGAGAACGCTGAGGGCCCGGTCCCCGTAGCAGCGCACGAGGTTCGCCACGACATCGTCGGACAGGCGGAGGCGCTGGCCCCGCCTGCGCACGGCGAACCTCAGGGCGCTCAGGTTTGCCGTCCCCAGCCGGATCCAGCGCGTCTTCGGCTTCACGTGGTTGCCGAGGTCCGAGGCGACGTGGTCGACCGCGTCCTTGGCCATCCTTCGGTAGGTCGTCAGCTTGCCCCCGGTGATGCCCCGGATCCCGGGAGCGATGTCGTACACCCTGTGGTTCCGCGAGAGGTCGGCCGTAGACCCGCCTTTCCCTGCGATCAGCGGCCGCAGCCCGGCCCACGCGCCGGATATGTCTTCGTCCTTTAGGTCCAGGTGGAAGACGGAATTCAAGGCGTCGATGCAGTAGCGACGGTCCTCCGGCTCCACCGAGGGCGTGTCGATGTCTCCTTCGTAGGGCGTGTCAGTGGTTCCCACGATCACCGAGTCGAGCCACGGGATCACGAACAACATCCGCTTCCGCTCGGCGTCGGGGATGAAAGCGGCCGCCTCGCCCATCGGGAGCCGGGAGCGGTCGAACGTGAGGTGGACGCCTTTCGACGGACGCATCCGCGGCTCCCGGCCCGCAACGGCGAGGGACTCGACCCTGTCTCCCCAGACCCCGGCGGCGCTGATGACCCGGCGCGCGTGGACCTCGAAGCTGTCCCCGGTGTCCCCATCCTGCACCACGGCACGACAGAGGTCCTCGCCGCCCTCGAGGTCCGTGGCCACGACGTGGTTGCAGACGACGGCCCCGTATCTCACCGCCTGAACGAGAACCTCCATCAGGGGCGCACGTCGTCGTTCTTGCAGTCGTAGTAAGGAAGCCGCCCTTGATCTTCCCGGCGGGGATGACCGGTACCGCGGCTTCCGTCTCGTCGACGCCGAGGTACCGGTGGACGTGCAGGTTCTTGAACGAGGCGAGGGCGTCGTAGGCCCACAGCCCGACCCCGAACTTGGCGCGGGCCCAGGAGTGCGACACGGGAAGGACGAACGGGATGGGCTCGACGAGCTGAGGAGCCAGCCTGCGCAGGAGGTCCCGCTCCTGAGCCGCCTCGCGCATCAGCCCGAACTCTCGCTGCTCGAGGTAGCGAAGGCCACCGTGAACGAGCTTGGAGGACTTGCTCGAGGTCCCCGAGGCGAAGTCGCTCTTCTCGACGAGGCCGACCTTCATCCCCCGCGCGGCGGCGTCGAGGGCGATCCCGGCCCCCGTGATCCCACCGCCCAGGATGAGGAGGTCGAGGGGATCGGTAGCGGTCGCCGAGCTCAGCCGCTCGAGTGCGGCCGCCCTTTGTCCGATCCCTTTCACGAGACCAGCCCGATGGCCCAGCGCACGACGGTGATGAAGCCGATGATCACGAACAGCGTGCCGAAGAGGATCAGCGGGCCGGCCCACCAGTCCATCTGGCGCCCGAGGGGGTCAACGTCGTCCTCGTGGGCCCGCCGCACCACGAGCTGAGGGCCTCCCACCTGGGCGAAGTGCAGGTGCTCCCTCTTGTCCTCGATCACGTCGGCTATGCCTTGGAGGAGATCGATGATCTCCTCGTCGTCCACGGTGATCGTGGCCTCGGTGAGTGACGTTCCCTTTTTGTCTTCGATCCTCATGAAAATGATGGTAACGGTGGGCGCGTTATCCTCGCTCGATGCCCCAGGACCTGAGGCTCCTCGACGAGGACCAGCGAGCTCTCCTGCAGATGGTGCGCGAGTTCGCCGATGAGGTGGCCGCCCCCGCGGCCCCCGACTACGAGTCCCGCAGCGAGGACCCTGTTCCCCTCTACAAGCAGCTGAGCGAGCTCGGCCTGACCGGGATCCCTTACCCCGAGCAGTACGGCGGGGGGGGCCAACCGTACGAGACCTACCTGGTGATGGTCGAGGAGATCGCCCGGGCCTACCTGGGCCTCGCGATCGGTCTCTCCGTCCACACCCTGTGCGCCTTCGCCGTCAACGGGTTCGGCTCCGAGGAACTGAAGGGCGACGTTCTCACCCGGCTCTGCTCTGGAGAGTGGTTCGGGGCCTACTCGCTGTCCGAGCCCAACGCCGGGTCCGATGCGGCCGCTCTTTCGGCGAAGGCTCAGAAGACGGGGGACATCTACAGCATCAGTGGCTCGAAGGTCTTCTGCACCCGGGGCGATGAGGCCGACGCAGTGCTGCTGATGGCTCGGACCGGGGACGCCGGGGCGCGCGGGATCAGCGCCTTCATCATCGAGAAGGGCACCTCCGGATTCGGAGGGTCGAAGAAGGAAGACAAGATGGGCTGGCGTTCTTCTCCGACATGGATGCTGCAGCTGGAGTCGGCCGAGGTCCCTGCGTCACGCCTCGTCGGCAGCGAGGGGGAGGGCTTCAAGATCGCTCTGGCGTCACTCGACTCCGGCCGCCTCGGCATCGCCGCCTGCTCGATCGGGCTGGCTCAGAGGGCGTTCGACGAGGCCCTCCGCTTCACGAGCGAGCGGGAGCAGTTCGGCCGCCCGGTGAACCAGAACCAGGGGCTCTCATTCATGCTCGCCGACATGGCCACCGGCATCGCGGCCGGACGGGCTCTCTACCGCCACGCCGCTCGCCTCAGGGACGCGGGGGAGAATTACTCCCTCGAGGCGGCCCAAGCGAAGGTCTTCTGCTCGGACGTCGCCATGAAGGTGACGACCGACGCGGTCCAGCTCCACGGTGGTTATGGCTACATCACCGAGTACCCCGTCGAGCGGCTCATGCGCGAGGCGAAAGGCCTGCAGATCGTCGAAGGAACCAACCAGGTCCAGCGCTACGTCATCGGCCGCAAGCTGATCGGGAGCTAGGCAGCCAGTCTTTCCGGCCACCCCAGAAACATTGCCCATCCGGCCGCGTCCGGCTCAGAGCCCCGAGTCCCCGCCCCATCCGGTTAACTCGCAGCTTCCCCCCATTCCGGCTCAACGCCGCAGCTTCCCCGACAGCCGGTCCCGCTTCGTCTTCGCCTGATGGCAGCTCCAGCAGCGTGGCTTGAGGTTCGGGTGTGCGCGCGGCCCCCCACCCCACGAGGATGAACGTGGTCGAACTCTGTTCGGAAGCGGTGCCCGCAGTCGACACAGGCGATGCCGTCGAAGTCTGGAGCCTCGCCCAGCTCGAGCGCCACGGCAACCTCGACCGGGATATCGCGTGACCAGCGATTGAAGTGTCGGAGGTCCTTGCCGTCAAGAAGACCCCGTTGAGGCGCGCGTCGGCCGCGATCTCCTTGGCTACCTGCGGGGACACCGGACCGATCCGGGGATCTTGCACACCTCACCTTCCCGAACGTCGGCCCACCCTCGTTTCGCCACCTCGTAGCGGACGAGCACGACCAGCTCGGGCCGCTTCGCCCGACCCTTGCCGGCACCCGACAGCATCGCTGCGTGCCGCGTCTGCCAGGTGTCGTTCGAACGGTTCCGTGGCGCCACCCTCCTCGCCCGAGTCTCGACCCCGGCCCCCCTCTTCGGCGGCCCTCCGCCGTGCCCCCTTCGCTAGTCGCTCCGCTTCAGCCTCGGCCCGGGCGACTATCGGCACGCCGACGTGCGGCTCGAGGCGAGGTGGATGTGCACCATCCCGAGGGGGTCGGCGTGAGACCGCCCGAATCGAGCCCTTCGCTGGCGGGTCGCAAGGTCCCGATGCTGCTCGGCCTCTAGCTTCACCCTCTGGGCCTTGTCCTTCATCACGTGGAAGGGCTCGCTGCGCGCTAACCGCCACGAGCTCGGCGGCGGCGCCGGGGCGGCCTCTTCGGCAGCCGCGATGTGCGTAGCCTGATCGAGGGAGATATCACCGTGCTGCAGGGCCCCGGCCAGCTCGCCGGACTTGGCGAGCGTCTCCCCGGGTAGCCACCAGGGCCTTCGCCTTTCCCACCGAAGAGCCCGTGGCCTTAGCTATCTCACCGGGGTCGTTCAGCTTGCGTGTCAGCGAAGCGATCCCGAAGCTCGCGAGTCGTTCGAGCCGTGCGTATGTGGCGAGCAACGTTCGAGCTCCCTCAGTCGTCAGCAGCTCAGGCTCGAGGTTGGCGTTCGCCTTCTCGACCAGCTCCGTCGCTTGATCGAGCACTTGCGTTTCCATGCCCTCATCATGACGAGGGGGTGTGACAGGTTCGTCCCTCTTTCAAAAAAGACGGTGGGTGATCCGACTCCTACCAACGCTTGTCGCACGGTCCGAGCCACCTTCGGAAAGATTCAGGGCAAGGGGTAGGTGGGCGGCATCGGGATACCTCGGTAGATCTAACGCGGAACCCCATTCGAGCCGGGATAGAGCAGAGGCCGGATTTTCTTGTGAAGGCGGATGTCCATCGCCTCCGCGCAATTCTTGCGGGAGCGTCAAGGAGGATGAGAGGGGCCGGCCCACGGTCAGGGGGTCCGTGGACTCGCAACCGGTGACGGTTTCGCTTTGAAGGCACGTGTCGTCTCCCTGGCCCCCGAAAGCGCTATCGACCCCTCCCCCCGTCCAGGCGGTCGTCTGCCCGGCCCCCGTAGAGAACATCATCGCCATCAGAACCGGATACCTGATCCCTCACCGGCGCACGACCGCCGGGGCTCGATGTAGTCCACCTCGATCGAGCACTCCCCAGAAAGAAGATCGCTCCTCCCACTCCCTCGACGATGTCGTTCCCTCCCGTGCCCTGGATGAAGTTCGGACCGGCGTCACCTGTCAGCACGTCGTTGTCATTACCGCCCATCACATCCTCGACGTCCTGAGCTATATCCGTCCGGCCGCGGAACCGAATCAAGTCCGTCTGCAGGTCCGCGATCACAGGGTCAATGGAATAGGCGTAACTGATGAGGTCACGACCTTCGCCGCCGTAGAACCGGTCACCAGCGCCGAACCAACTCGGCGCTAGGTAATCGTCCCCCTCGCCCCCCCAAGTGATGTCTTCGCCACCCCCGAAGGAAGCTCCGCTGTAGAACTTGTTGTCTGCGGCGTTCCCGATGAATGTGTCTGCCCTCGAGGACCCGTACACTCCCTCGAAGTCGATGACCTGGTCTTGACCCGCTCCGGTCGAATAACCCTCCGCTAGGTCGACGAAAAGTGGTGACAGGCTTCCGGAGAAGTCGACCATGTCGTACCCCGCTCCGCCATCCAGGAGATTGTCGTCGCCATTGGAGGAGATCTCATCGTGGCCGCGGCCACCCACCATGACGTCTTCGCCCCCACCCTTGCCCCTGAGGTAGTCGCGTCCGCCGCGTGCGTATAGATGATCGCTTCCCGGTCCCCCGAACAGCGCGTTACTGAATCGCCCGGCCCAGATCACGTCGTCACCCGACATCCCATAAGCGTCCCGCCCCTCGTTCCCGAGGATCAATCGGTCGTCGTAGGGAGTACCTTCGATCGTCCTGATCGGTCCTCCTAGGAGGATGTCGTCGCTTCCCTTGCTCCGCACGAACCCCTTCTTGAGGTTCACGTGGGCGGGGTGCTTGTACGAGTTCAGGTCGAGGGCACCGCCGCCGTCCAGGACATCCTCTCCGGCACCCGGAATGAAGTTGCCGCCACCCTTCAGCAGATCGTCTCCTCTGCCCCCATCTAGGAACGCACCGCCCCGACCGGAAACGAGCCTGTCATCTCCGGGGCCGCCCTCCAGGAAGTGGATCCCGCGTAAAACGTCCTTTCCTCTTCCCCCTCTGAGGTACTGGGTGTCGTGATACGTACTGTGCATATCCTCTATTCGGTCATCGCCGGGACCGCCGAAGATCTGGTCGCTAGCCTCCCCACCGCAGACGCGGTCATCACCTGCACCGGCTCGGATGATGATGTGATTCGTTCCCGGATTCACGATGACATCGTCGCCCGAGGTTCCCTTCACATCCCTACTTGCTCCAACGACGATGGTGGCTGCCCGGCCTAGACAGGTCGGCGTTGACTCAGCCGTGGCTGCGGGCGCCCCCGCGACGACCAAAGTGGTAGCTAGGAGAAAGATCGGGAGCTTCATCAAGCAGAGGTTCGACGCCGACGAACCCCCCACCTGTGGGGGACGAGCCGTTCGATGGCGAGGCCTACCTTCTCTGCGAGACCTGACGCTGATAGCAGGACGGGGCGAACGCGAGGTCCCCCGGAGCTAGCGAGCTGCCGCCGTCCACTTCGGCTGATGCCCCTGATAGCTACCCGGGCGCGGGCATCGTCGCCTCGAGGAGCGGCGAGGGCTTCGACGGATCGTCGGCGTCCGTCACCATCAGTAGACGGATCTCGTCGTCCCGCTGCTCGGCCCACAGCCCCTCGAGCTTCACGTTCTGGTCGACCTCCTCCACCAGGATCACCTCGCCGTCCGTCGCCATAACCCCTATCGCCGATCCCACGGTCTCTCCGTCGTCGTAGTTCGACTTCGAGTCCTCGGCCGAGGCCGTGAACGCGATCCGGCCGTCGTCGAGGACCGAGGCGTCGGAGAAGCTGAGGTTCACGCCCTTCAGCTTCCCCAGGTCGTACGTCCTGATGTCGAGGACGGCGCTCGGTGGGATCGGGTCCCCTGAGTCGAGCGCCCGCTGCACCTCCTCCAGGTCGAGGTCGATCGAGGCGTTCCGCCCCGACCCGTTGTTGCCGCGCTGGAAGATCCGGAGCGTCGTCTCGAGAGCCGCCACCCCCTCGATGTTGAGGTCTGAGATCTCCTTCTTGAGGTTGGCGTAGAGGGGGCCGAGGTCGGTTTGGGTAGGTGCCCCGGCCGGGAGCTTGTCGGGCCCCAGCGATATCAGACATCCGTGGTTCCTCTTGTCGCTCGACCCGGAGCCGAGTGCGATCAGGGCGCCGTGCGGGTGGGGCCGAACCCGGGTAGCAGCTCGAGCGACTCGAGGTCGGGCTTGGCCTTCTTCCTCGCCTCCGGGTCCTTCGGCAGGTCGACCTCCAACAGCTCGATCAAGCGGCCCCGCCCTCCGCTTCGTGAGGGAATATCCCGAGCTGCCTCTCGTCATCCGCCACCACGTAGAGGATGTCGCCGACCCGGACGAGGCTGCTCGCGGCGGAGATGTGCCGAGAATGCTCGTCGCCGGCCTTCTCTCCGAGCTCCAGGTCCCTCAACTTTCTCAGCTTGATCATGAAGGTCTCCTTCGCCCGGCTCCCATAGTTCCCCTGGGGGTGGAGGATAGTCTCGCTAATCCACCCTGAATCTTTTCGTTGGAGTGTTCATCATGTCCCGAATGAGAGTCCCCACACTTGTCTGCGTAGCGCTCGCCCTGGCCACGGGGAGCGGTCCCCGTGGCCGCCACCCCGGTCTGCCCGGCCGAGCGCGGGTCGAGTGCGGCGGGGAGGATCTTCCCGGAGGCGGAGAACAGCGTCGCTTTCGTTCAGCACGACCCGGGTGAGTACAAGGCCGGGATCAAGGCCCTGGCCAATGACTACCCCGCTTCGTCCGCGTTCGGAAGCTGTCGGACATCCTCGGCAAGGGCGGCCGGTCCGCCGAGGGGCGGCCGATCTGGGTAGTCGAGATCACCGACTTCAAATCTCCCGAAAAGAGCAAGACACCGGTGATGGTGTCGCTGTCGGTGCACGGGACAGAGCGCGCGGGCGAGGGGGGCGTTCGTTACATGGAGGACCTGGCCCGGTGGGGGCCGAGGAGCCCGGGCACGTTCTCAGGAACGGCAGGAGCAGGGACTCGGACGCTTTCCTCGCGAAGAAGGTCCTCGAGCGGGTGCACCTCTACCTGTCGGTGTTGAACCCGGACGGCTGGGCGAGGGGAGATCTCACGAACCGGGCGGTCTACCAGAGGGGCAATGGAAACGGAACCGACCTCAACAGGCAGTTCCCGACGACCGGGTGGACCGACGTCTCGCGCTCTCCGGCGCTAACGGAGCCCGAGGTGAAAGCTTGGCACCGCCTGGCGAAGAGGGTCGACCCGCTCGTCACGGCAGACCTTCACGGAGAGCTGACGTCGGCGCAGAACGCCTTCACCGACATGATGTACCCGGCGGGCCAGTGGAACCTGCGTCGGCAGGACCAGCAGGAGCGGCTCGCCCGGCACATGAAGTCCAGCGTGGCCCCGCTACTTCGAGAAGGACGGGGTCCACGCCGCCACGGTCTCGGGGGTCGCCGGCATGAAACCGGCCGAGTACGCCACCGGATACGACGTGGTTGGTTACGACGACGCGGGCTTCATGGGCGACTACTTCACCCAACGCATCGGCGCTATCGACATGGACGTGGAGCACTTCCTGTCGCACTTGGTCCCCAACTCGTCGTGGAGCCCCCGCTCGAGGACGCTCATATCGCCGCCGTGAGGGCGAGATAGAGGCGCTCATCGTCGAGGCGTGGTGACGTGACGTGAACCCGGTTCTGAGGCTGGGCAAGGTCGGATATGGCTACGACCCCAAGGTCGTCGAACCAGGATGGGTACGGCGGTCCTTCGATCCCCGGTGGCCGCCGGGCACGCCCCTACAGGTCGACCCGCATGAAGTACTTCCGAGGATCTGGCCCGTTTCACCTCCCACCCGGTGCGGAAGGTCGTCGCGGCTGATGTCGCCCAGGGCGGCCTGGGGGTCTGGATACCTTCGTGATGGCCGACAAGTCGTTCCCTCGGACGGTCGGGGGCCGCAAGATCTCGGCCCCCGCACGGGTTCGCGCACTCCTCCGCTTCGTGAAGGACGGTGGGAACCTGGTCCTCACCGACAAGGCCCTGCGGTTGCTGGCCAAGATGGATGTCGTCCCCCGCTCGGCGATAATGCGTCACGTCGAGGGGGCCGGGCACATCGACATCGGGGACTTCTCGGACCCCTACACGGCGGAGTGCACGAGACCGCGAGCCAGACCTATTACGAGGTGCCGCTGGGGTTCTCCGTGGCCACCGACTCCTCACCTCATTGGACGGTGGATGAGACCAGGTGGATAGGCGGGCGGCAAGGTGGTCGCGACGGTGGGTGGAGACGATCGCGTTGCGCTCGGCCGGGTGCGCGTCGGCAAGGGCACCATCGGTATCTTCGGAGCCGTGCTTCCATCCGCCACTGAGGAGTACGACCACCTCTACGGCTTGGCCGATTACGCGGTGACCGTAGCCGGCGGACGCATCCTCGAGAACATGATGAAACTGGGTCGCTGACCTCTACTGCGTCGTTTTGGGAGTAAGCCTCCCGGGTAGGTACGAGTCTCCGGTCAACACAGAACCGCCCCCTTGGAGTGCCGCCGTTCCGGCCGCTGAACTCGCGCGTCAAGAGGTGCGGTCAGGCCTTTTCAGTCACATCCGCAAGGCGAGAGGAGACGGCATGGCAGAGCAGTCCGGTATCGGAGACGCGGCTTCCCAGGCAGTGGGGCAGGCGCAGGAGAAGGCGGGCGAGGTGGTCGATCAGGCCCGTCAGAAGGCGGACGAGGCGAGGCAGCAGGCGAGCTCGGCCGTGCGGACCCAGGTCGATCAGCGTTCGAGCCAGGCGGGCGAGCAGGTCCGCTCGACCGCTAACAACCTGCGCACGGTCGGCAAGGAGCTTCGCAATCAGGGACAGGAGGGCCCGGCGAAGCTCGCGGACCAGGTAGCAGAGCGGGCAGAGAGCCTCGGCGACTACCTCCAGTCCAGCGACGCGGACAGGATCCTCGCCGACGTCGAGGAATTCGCACGCAAGCAGCCCTGGGTGGTGATGGCCGGCGGGCTCGCAGTGGGATTCATCGCCTCCCGCTTCCTCAAGGCTTCGAGCGTCAACCGTTACGGTCAGCAGACGAGCACTCGCTCACGGGCTCAGCTGCGGGCCTCCCTCCAGGGGAGCGGCCATCAGCCGGTCTCGGGCGTGCACGAGAACTTCGGGGAGATCAGATGAACGCTTCTCCCGAAGACCTGAAGGAGAAGCCGTTAGGAGAGCTGCTGAAGCAGCTGTCCCAGGAGACGGCCACGCTCGTGAAGCAGGAGCTCGACCTGGCCAAGGCCGAGGTCGCTCAGACGGGCAAGCGCGCCGGCCTCGGAGCGGGCTTGATCGGAGCCGGAGGCATCGTGGGTTTCCTGGCGCTCGGAGCCTTCACGGCTTTCTTGATCCTCGCGCTCGACACGTTCCTTCCTGCTTGGGTGGCAGCGCTGATCGTGACGATCGTGTACGGAGCCGCGGCCGCTGTCCTGGGCCTCCGAGGCAAGGACAAGGTCCAAGAAGCAGTGCCGCCCACGCCCCAGACCGTCGAGACAGTTAAGGAGGACATCGAATGGGCAAAGCACCCGACGAGATCCGCAGGGAGATAGAGGAGACAAGAGGCCGAATGGGCGACACCGTCGAAGCGATCGGTTACAAAGCCGACGTTCCCGCCCGGGCCAAGGACTCGGTAACGAGCGCCAAAGACAGCGTCGTGGGATCGGTCCGGGACACGAAGGACCGCCTCGTCGAGTCGCTCGTAGGCGCGAAGGACTCCGTAGCGAGCACGGCCTCGGACGCGGGAAGTGCCGTCTCGGGCCGGGTGGGAGCAGCAGCTTCCGGCGTGTCGGGAGCGGCGTCCACGGTGTCCGGAGCGGCCCCCAGTGGCGCGGACGTGAGAAGGGCCGTGGGAGTGGCTCAGGAGAACCCGCTTGGCCTCGCTCTCGGCTCTTTCGCCCTCGGGTTCCTCGCGGGGATGGCCGTTCCCTCGACGAAGATCGAGGACCAGAAGCTCGGCCCGGTTGCCGACCAGATGAAGGACATGGTCAAGCAGACCGGTGGCGAGGCTCTCGAGCGCGGTAAGCAGGTTGCGCAGGAGACCGCGGGGGTGGCTCAGTCTGCTATCGGTGACATCAGCAGTACCGCCCAACAGTCGGCTCAGGAAGCGGCGCAGCAGGCTCTCGAGACGGCGCGGAACCGGGCTCAGGAGCATGGCCAGGGTCTGGCCGAGAGCGCGCAGCAGTCTGCATCCGACCTCCAGGAAGCGGCCGCTGGAGCGGCTAGCAGCATGAAGCCTGAAGGATCGGGCGGGGAGCTGGAGGAGAGCGGTCCTGCAAGCTCAGCGTCTTCTTCGTCCAGCGACGAGGCGACCAGCAGCATGCACCGCATCTCGAGCGAGGACCCCCTCGGAGTGGGGGACATCGGTACGGGATCCGGCACCACAGGTTCCGGCGACGACAGGCCGATGCCCGGGCTCTAAGAGGCTCGAAACAAGACGTGAAGAAGGAGCCGGCTGATTCAGCCGGCTCCTTTCGCGTTGCAGAGTAGCTAGGAATTCACGACGGCGACTCGAGGGGCGTGGGGAGCGGCTTTCTCCACTCCGTCGGGCCTGAGGTAGAACCAAACCGCGGTTCTGTGCTCGTCGCTCGACATGCCCCAGCGGGTGGCCATCTTCTGGATGAGCTGGAGCCCCATGCCGCCCTCGCTCGAGCCGGTCACGGTCCTGGGGGGCTTGAAGCCGCACCCGGTGTCGCATACCTCCACCATGACCTCGTAGTCGGAGCGGGTGATCGTGAGGCAGATCTCCTCGCCCGGCTTCATGCCCGAGTGCCTGACGCTGTTCATGACAAGCTCGTGCGCGAGGAGCGCGGCGGTCCCCAGAGCCTCCGGGCCGAGATCGTCTCCCACGACTCCCATGAGGAGCCTGGCGCCAGCAGCGGAGTCCTCATCTAGCGGGAGAGTAGCTCTGAGTAGTTGTTCCATGACTCTGTGTTACCACGCCGCGCGACCGTTCAAACGCCATCGGGCGAAGTTCTCAGGGCAATCTCGCCCTCTGCTCGAAGGGCGTCGACAGGACGATCGTCGCCTGCGTTGTCACCTCCAGCTTCGCCCTCAGCGCGTCGAGCAGCTCCTCGAGCTCCCGGGTGGAGGGGGCCCGAACGAGAAGGGCGTAGGAGTTGTCTCCTGCGATCGAGTAGCACGACTCCACGAGGGGGAACTCGCCGATCAGGGATGGGATGTCGGGAGGGGAGCCGGGGCTGAGGGCCAGTGAGACGATCGCCGCGATGGGGAAGCCGATCTTCTCGAGGTCGAGCTTGGCCCCGTACCCCTTGATCACGCCCTTCGCCTCGAGCTTGCGGACCCGCTCGTGTACCGAGGAGGCCGCGAGGCCGACTCGCTCGCCGATCTCCCCGTAGGTGAGCCGGGCGTCTCTCTCGAGCAGGCCCAATATCCTACGGTTTTTAGCATCCATCTCCGGATATCCTTCCGTCTAAGTGGTTGAACATCGGATGATATTCGGATAGTTTCTGATCCGCCAGCACCCCCAGCCGAGGAGGAGCCCATGACGATGACGATGCGTCCCGCGCATGCGGCTCCGCAGCCCTACGCCTACCCCCCCCGCCCGCGCCTTCGTCGAGCCCGATTGGACCCGGCTGCCGGGCTTCGCCGGCGTTACCCGGGTGGAGTGGGAGTCGGCCAAGTGGCAGAGGCTTCACTCGGTGAAGAGCCTCGACGGCCTCAAGCGGGTGTTCGGCAAGTACCTGCCGGATGACCTCGCCCAGGACATCGCCCGGGATGCCTCGGAGCGGGCAACCATGTCGATGCTGATCCCGCCGCAGATGCTGAACACGATGGACGAGTCGGATCTCAGGGCCGACCCCATCCGCCACTACATGCTCCCTGCCTACTCCGAGCGTCACCCGGAGTGGCCGAGCCATCCCCACTCCCAGCGCGACTCGCTACACGAGGCCGAGATGTGGGCGGTAGAGGGCCTTACGCACCGTTACCCGACCAAGGTCCTCGCCGAGCTCCTGTCCACCTGCCCTCAGTACTGCGGGCATTGCACCCGGATGGACCTCATCGGCAACAACGTCCCTCAGGTGATCAAGCACCGCTTCGAGATGAAGCAGAAGGCGCGTTACATGGCGATCCTCGACTACCTTCGGGCCACCCCCAGTGTCAGGGACGTCGTGGTCTCGGGTGGCGACGTGGCGAACCTTCCGATCGCTCATCTCGAGGACTTCGTGGGCGATCTGCTCGACATCGAGAACATCAGGGACATCAGGCTGGCGACGAAGGGCCTCATGGGGCTCCCGCAGCACTTCCTTCAGGCGGACGTCCTGGCCGGGCTCGAGAGGCTCGCGGCGAAAGCGGTGGACCGGGGTGTCGACCTCGCCGTCCACACCCACGTGAACCACGCGAACTCCCTCACACCACTCGTGGCGAAGGCGGTGGGCAAGCTTCACGACATGGGGTTCAGGGACGTTCGGAACCAGGGTGTGCTGATGCGGGGGGTTAACGACAGCGCCCCGGCGCTCCTCGACCTTTGCTTCACCCTCACCGACAAGGCGAAGGTGATGCCTTATTACTTCTACATGTGCGACATGATCCCGAACGCAGAGCACTGGCGCCTTTCGGTGCACGAAGCGCAGAAGTTGCAGCACGAGATCATGGGCTACCTCCCCGGCTTCGCTACGCCTCGCATCGTGTGCGACGTGCCCTACGTCGGTAAGCGTTGGGTTCACCAGGTCGAGTCCTATGACCGGGTCGGCGGAATCTCGTACTGGACCAAGAACTACCGTAACGGGATCGAGTACGACGACACCGAAGCCCTCGCCCACACATACGAGTACTACGATCCGATCTACACCCTGCCCCCGGAGGGACAAGAGGCGTGGCGGCGCTCGCTGGCGGCCGAGGCTCTCACGTCCGCCGCGGCTCAGCCCGCTTAGGAGGAGGAGTTGGAACACCTGGGGACACACAGGTCCCTTCAACCGCGCGGCTTGCTCCCGCAGCAGGCTGAGGTACTCGCTCCGCACCTGCCACTCGTCGGCCGCGAGCTCGCGATCGACGTGGATTACCTGAACATCGACAGCGCCTCGTGGCTCCAGATCCGCAAGGAGCAGGGAGACGACCCGGGGGCCATCGCGGCCAGGATCACCGACATCGTGGCGGCCGCCGGAAAGATGCACAACCCCGTGACCGGGTCGGGCGGGATGCTGGTGGGCACCGTGTCAGAGCTCGGGCCCGAGCGCACCGCGCCCCCGGTTGGAACCCGAGTGGCAACCCTCGTCTCGCTCACCCTGACGCCGCTTCGGGTCGACGAGATCCTGCACGTGGACCCAGCGTCGGAGAAGGTGCGGATCAAGGGCAGGGCGATCCTGTTCGGGTCGGGGATCTTCGCCGAGCTGCCATCCGACCTGCCGGATGAAGCGGCTCTCGGCGTTCTCGATGTCTGCGGGGCCCCCGCCTGGATGGAGCGTCTGGCTCGGTCGGGGATGAAGGTGGCGATCCTGGGCGCAGGGGGCAAGTCGGGGATGCTCGCGGCGGCTCAGGCCGTCCGCTCCGTGGGGCCCGAGGGACGGGTGATCGGTCTCTGCTGGCCCGAGTCCACGACTGAAGCGGTGAAGGAGGCGGGGGCCGAGGCCATCGCGGTCGACTGCACCGATGCCCTCGCCGTCCTCGACCGGGTGCGCGAGGCATACGCCGGCGAGCTGGCCGACCTCGTGTTCGTCTGCGCCAACGTGCCCGGATGTGAGGGGGCGGCGATACTCGCCTGCAAGGACGAGGGTCGGGTTGTCTTCTTCTCGATGGCTACCTCTTTCACGGCGGCCGCTCTCACCGCGGAGGGGCTGGGCAAGTCCTGCGAGATGACGATCGGGAACGTCTACCTTCCCGGGCACGCCGAAGCGCCGGCAAGGACGAGGGGCGGGTTGTCTTCGTCGCGATGGCTACCTCTTTCACGGCGTCCGCTCTCACAGCGGAGGTGCTGGGCAAGTCATGCGAGATGACGATCGGGAACGGCTACGTTCCCGGGCACGCCGAGCTGGCTCTCGATCTGGTGAGATCCGAGCCCCAGTTGCTGGAGCGGTTCTCGAGATGACGACGCTCTTCCGAGGCGGGACCATCCACACCCTGGCCGGGGACCGGCCCGGCTGGCTGCTGGTGGAGGGACCACAAGTTGTGGGCAGCGGGTCCGTAGACGACATGCCCGCTGCCGCCGAGGTAGTGGACCTCGGAGATGCCGTCCTCGTGCCGGGCTTCTGCGACGCCCACGCCCATCTGCCGGCGACGGGGCTCCAAGCCGCCGGGGTGGACGTTCGAGGCGAGACATCGGCCACCGCGATCCTCGATGCCCTAGCGGCACGCGCGCCCGATCCGGACGCGATCCTCTATGCCGTTAACCTCGAGGAGCCTTTCGACGGGGCTTTCACTTGCAAGGAGTTGGATCGTGCCTGTGGAGGACGACCGGCGCTCGTCGCCAGGGCCGACCTCCACTCATGCATCGTCTCGTCTGCGGTGCTCGATGCCATCGACCTCGAGGGCATCGAGGGGGTCGAGCTGGACCCGGAAGGAGAACCCACCGGCTACCTGCGCGAGAAGGCTGCTGCCGAGGGGTGGCGCTGGTTCGACTCGCACCTTCCACGCGAACAGATGGCGGAGGCGATGGGAGCGGCCGTCCGCCTCGCCTACTCGAAGGGCATCACGAGCCTTCACGAGATGTACGTGGTCGAGTGGCGCGGGTGGGACCCTTTGGAGGTCCTGACGGAGACACTCGACGAGCACGGGCTGCACGTCGTCCTCTACGTCGCCACCGACGACGTGGCGAGGGTGACCGATATGGGTCTACGCACGATCGGCGGGGATTGGTTCCTCGATGGCTCCTTCGGCTCCCACACGGCCTGGATGCGCGACGGCTATGTCGAGACCCTCCCGGCGGGGATGCCGCAGAGCGGGGTCGCCTATCGCACCGACGGAGAGGTGGCGGCTTACTTCGATGCGGCACAAAGAGCCGGTCTCCAGGTGGGCGTGCACGCCATCGGCGACGCGGCGATAGACCAAGCGGTCCGTTCCTGGGAGGAGGTCGCCCGCACCCATGGCCTGGACGAGGTCCGCGCTCTTAGGCACCGGCTCGAGCACTTCGAGTGTGCCGACGACGACTTGATCCGACGGGCGGTGGTTCTGGGCCTGACGGGCAGTGTCCAGCCCGCTTTCGACAGGTTCTGGGGTGGCCCCGACGGGCTCTACTCGCGGCGGATCGGGTGGGAGCGGGCCTCTGTCATGAACCGTTTCAAGACGATGCAGGGTGGGGGGATGAGGCTCGGCGCGGGATCCGACTCGACGGTCACGCCGCTCGACCCGTTCCTGCAGATGGGCTCGCTCCGCCTGCATCACCTGGAAGGCGAGCGACTGACGCCGCTGCAGGCACTCGAGGCTCACACGGTCGGCGGCCACTACCTCGCGCACGAAGAGGGAAAGAGGGGCAGGCTTGCGGCGGGCATGGCCGCGGACCTCGTGATACTCGACCGCGACCCGCTCCTCGTAACTGCGGAGAGCATGATCGAGACGAAGGTGCTCGGCACATGGTGCGGCGGCCGCAAGATATGGCCGGAGGTCGCATGAAGAGCTCTAGGAGATTCACGCGTCCGGTCGGCAGGCTTGCGATAGATCACGGGGTGATAGCGGAATGCCGCACGCTCGCCGCCGACATCTCTGCCCCCGTCGAAGCCCTCGCAAGGACGCACACGACCGTCTCCATCGAGCGGGCGTCCCTCAGGCTGCTCGGACTGGACGGCGTGGTCGGAACGGGAACGGAGGCCGTGCCGCTGCCGAACTCGGTCGTCGATGGAGCCGCCCGGGCCGTGGGCCTCGAGCGAGGGGTGCTCGTCCCGTTCCTCCACGCGCTCGATCGCTCCGGCGAGGGCGTCGAAAGCGCCTCACGAGCCATCGCAGCGGGCGAGATGAAGCTCGAATGGCCCGAGGGAGCAGAATTGGAGGCCGCCTTGGCGGGCGCACGTTCCGTCTCCGAGCGTGCGGTCGACCTCGTTGCGGCCGCCGCGGATATCCGCAAGACAAAGATCGAGACCGTTGGGGACTCGTCCAAGCCGTGGTTCTACCTGATCGTCGCTACCGGCAACATCTACGAGGACATCCACCACGCGCAGGCCGCAGCCCGCAACGGCGCGGACGTGATCGCGGTCATCCGGTCAACGGGCCAGTCGCTCCTCGATTACGTGCCTTACGGCGCTACCGAGGATGGGTTCGCCGGAACCTTCGCCACGCAGGAGAACTTCCATCTCATGCGGGCCGCTCTCGACGAGGTAGGCGAGGAGCTCGGCCGCTACATCCGTCTGACCAACTACGCGAGCGGCCTCTGCATGCCCGAGATAGCGGCCATAGCGGCGGTCGAGCGGCTCGACATGATGCTGAACGACTGCATGTACGGGATCATCTTCCGAGACATCAACATGCAACGCACGTTAACGAAGACCGCGCTTGTCGCCGGGCTGCCACCAGAGCAGATGGGACTCGGCCACGCGTTCGAGATCGATCCCGAGGTGCCTGACCAGATCCTGCTCGAGCTCGCCCACGCCCAGTTGATCAGAGAGTGCTTCCCCGACGCCCCCCTCAAGTACATGCCTCCGACCAAGCACATGACCGGGGACATCTTCCAGGGCTTCCTCCTCGACGGCATGTTCAACCTGGTAGGCGCCATGACCGGGCAGGACATCATGCTGCTGGGGATGCTCACCGAGGGGGTGCACACACCTTTCCTGTCCGACCGGGACCTCGCGCTCAACAACGCGTCCTACATCTTCGGAGGCGCCGCCGCCCTTGCCGGGGAGATGCGGTTCGATCGCGGAGGTCTGGTAGAGCGCCGGGCAGCGCAGGTGCTCGAGGAATGCCGTCAGATGCTTCACAAGGTGGCCGACATCGGCATGTTCTCCGCTATCGAGGCGGGTATGTTCGCCGACACCGTCCGCGCACGGACGGGCGGCAAGGGCCTCGACGGAGTGATCCAGAAGTCGGAGCGTTACGTGAACCCGATCGTCGACGGCCTGGAGGAAAGAGTGGGAGTGAAAGTCTGATGGCCGAGATCAAGCCCTACGGCGATTGGACCAACGACGGCAAGATCCAGCTCTCGTTCACGCTTCCGATACCGGCGGGGGAGAGGGCGCGGCAGTCTGCTCTAGAGCTCGCTCGCAAGATGGGGTTCACGGCCACCCTCGTCGCGCACATGAAGGCGATGGGCCCGGACTTCACGTTCTTCGTCGTCTACGGGGTGACCTCGCACAGCGTCGACCCCGATCTCGTGAAGGTGAGGGAGAGGGCGCACCGCGAGCTCAACTATCAAGAGGTGAACCTCCTCATCAGGGAGCGCCTGAAGCGCCAACTTGTCGTCGTGGGGGCGTGCACGGGAACCGACGCCCACACCGTCGGGCTCGACGCGATCCTCTCGATGAAGGGCTACGCGGGGGATCACGGCCTCGAGTACTTCCCGGAGATGAGGGTCTTGAACCTCGGCTCCCAGGTGGAGCCGGCCGAGATCGTGTCGGTGGTCCGGGACGAGGGGGCAGACGCGGTACTCGTCTCACAGGTCGTCACGCAACGAGACGCCCACATCCACCATCTCACCGAGGTCCGCGAGGCTCTACAGGCGGCCGACCTGAGGGCCCGGGTCATCCTCGTCGGAGGGGGGCCGCGCTTCTCCCCCGAGCAAGCCGACGAGCTTGGCTACGACCACATCTTCGGCCGCGGGACGAAGCCCTCCGAGGTCGCCTCTTATCTCGCCTGTGCCGCGGCCGAGCGTTTGGCACCGGCACGGGAGTCGACCCCAGCGTGAGCGAAGTCGCCGTCGCATCTCACCGGATGCGCATGGGATCGGGAGACGCCCATTACGGAGGGGGCCTAGTATCCGGAGGCCGCCTCATGGAGCTGCTCAGCGACATAGCCACCGAGCTCTGCGTACGTGTCCACCGGGACGAGGGCCTCCTCGCCGCCTACTCCTCGGTCGAGTTCCTGAAGCCCGTGAGGGCCGGGGACTTCCTCGAAGTGCGGGGGACGGTCGATCGGGTGGGGACCACCTCGCTCGGCATCGGCTTCGAGATCGTCTGCTACGCCCGCGCTTTCCCTCAGGTCTCCGATTCCTCTGCCGATCTCGTGGACCCTCCCGAGACTGTGTTGCGAGCAGCCGGCACCTGCGTAGTCCCCTCCGACCGCCGGCGCTAAGAGTAAGCGCCCCAAGCGCTTGGGGGCGAGCCTCGGTAGGGTAGGGGCCTCCACGAGCTTAGGGAAAGGATGGGCGCGCATGACGACCTTCGATGGGATCCGGGCTGTCACCTATGACTGCTGGGGAACGATCCTCCGGGATCGCGATTGGGAGGGCGCCACGGCGATCCGCAGAGCCGCCCTACAGCGGGCCCTCGACCTCAGCGAACAGGAAGCGGCCGATCTCCTCGACGAGGCGTGGCGCAAGCACGACGAGGCGTGGAAGCAGGTCGAAACCTTCGGGCCCGGGAGGATGGCCGCCTACTGCCTCGAGGCTCGCGGTGTCTTCGATGACGATCGGATCGCCTCGCTAACGAAAGAGTTCGAGGAGGGGAGCCTAAGCGGGGGAGTGGAGCCCGTCGAAGGGGCCCTCGAGACGATGCGGGCTCTTCGCCAGAGGGGCATCGGCGTCGGCCTCGTCTGCGACACCGGTTTCTCCAGCGGCCGTGTGGTGCGGGAGCTCCTCACCGGAGCGGGCCTCATCGATGAGCTCGAGGTGCTGTGCTTCTCGGATGAGGTGGGGGTTCCCAAGCCCGGTAACGAGATATTCGCCAAGGCGCTGGCCGAACTAGGAGCGCGACCCCCGGAGGCCGTACACGTCGGTGACCTGAAGCGCACCGACATCGCCGGCGCCCACGACATCGGGATGAAGACCGTCCGCTTCAAGGGTGTCCATGACGACCAGAGTGATGCGCGGGAAGCCGACTGCGTCATCTCCCGTCATC
>JAUJNU010000026.1 GCA_030448085.1 Actinomycetota bacterium
GCGACCGACAGGACCATCGCGTGCGTCGGCAGATCCTGGGGCCCCACGATGGCCTTCTTCCTCCCCAGACCGATGCGGTAGGCGCCGAGGCCGAGGAAGGCGATGAACTTGGGCTCGTATCGTTCCGCCTTCCGTGACAGGTCCACGGCTCCTTGCCTCAGCTCCTCGGGTCGAAGCTCGTCCGCGGTCGCGGTGGCGCGGGGCACGAGGTTCGTCACCCCCAGCCCACGCTCGAGAAGCTCTGCCTTCTCCGACGGGTGCAGCTGACGCTCGGTGAAGCCGGCCAGATGCAGGGCCGGCCAGAAGCGATTGCCGGGCTTGGCGAAGTGATCTCCAGTGGCCCCCGAATAAAGACCGGGGTTGATCCCACAGAAGAGAACGTCGAGTCCTGGTGCGATGACATCGTCGATGACGTTGCCGTAGGCGGCCGCCACCTGCTCCTTGGAACGCTTCCAGCCATCGGGCGCCTTCACGACGGTCGCACCTGAAGCACCTCCGCGGCCTCCACCGCCTGCCTTCGCCCCTCGACCTCGACCTCGAGGGAGCCGTCGGCGAGGAGAGAGAGCGCGTGAGCGGGCTGCGTAGTTCCGTCGGCCCATCGCAGCACGACGCCCGTGCCGAGCGTTGTCGACAGGCCGGATGCCCTCGCTACGAGGCTGTCGCGGCCATGGCCTGGGTCCGCTGCGACGCTCTCGTAAAGCGATCGGAAGCGATCGAGGATCTCTTGGAGAAGCTGCTCCTTCGGGGGCTGGGGGCGCTCGGGCCCCAGGAGCTCCTCGAGGCTGGTCGCGGATGCGCCCGCCTCGGGCGGCACCGCCAGGAGGTTCAACCCCATCCCCATCACGGCCGCCTCGAAGGCTCCACCCTTGGTGCGCGACTCGACCAGGATCCCAGCCAGCTTCTTGGCATTGGCGATGACGTCGTTGGGCCACTTGAGCCCGGCATCGATGTCGCAGACCTCGCGCAGGGCGTCCGCACAGGCGACCCCCGCGGCTGTGGTCAGAAGGCCCCCTCGCTCCACCGGGAAGGAGGGTTTCAAGACGAGACTGAACATGAGGGCGCTCCCGGGGTGGGTTATCCATTGCCGCCCCCAGCGACCCCGACCCTGTGTCTGCTGATCGGCCCCGACGAGAGCCCCTTCCGGGGCACCCTCACGAGCCCACTCCAGGGCCACCCGGTTGGTCGAGTCGATGGTCTGGTACCACCGCCTCGGCCGTCCGAACGGGTTCACGGTCAGTTTCGTCGCAACCATCACCCATAGGATACGGAGCCATGTTCAAGAAGCTGCTCGTCGCCAATCGCGGCGAGATCGCCATCCGCGTTATGCGCGCCTGCCGTGACATGGACATCAAGTCGGTCGCGGTGTACTCCGATGCCGACACGCGATCTCTCCACACCCGTCTCGCCGACGAGGCTTACAACGTGGGCCCGGCCCAAGCCGCCGCGTCCTACCTCAACATCCCCAACATCCTCGAAGCGGCGAAGCGGGCGGGGGCCGACGCGGTTCACCCCGGGTACGGCTTCCTTGCCGAGAACGCCGCGTTCGCCCAGGCGGTCATGGATGCGGGTCTCACCTGGGTGGGGCCGAGCCCCGAGGTGATCGACTCGATGGGAGACAAGACCGCAGCCCGGAAGGCCGCCGCCGACGCGGGCGTGGCGACCGTGCCCGGGACGAGAGACCCCGTCACGAGCGCCGAAGAGGTACGGGCGTTCGCGGCCGAGCACGGGCTCCCTCTCGCGATCAAGGCGTCGGCGGGAGGCGGAGGAAAGGGCTTCCGGGTGATCGCGACGGAGGATGAGATCGAAGAAGGCCTCTCAGGCGCCTCTCGGGAGGCACAGGCATATTTCTCTTCTCCCGACGTCTTCCTCGAGCGCTACCTGCAGCGCCCCCGCCACATCGAGATCCAGGTTCTCGGGGACTCATCCGGCAACGTCCTCTCGTTCCCCGAGCGGGACTGCTCTCTGCAGCGCCGTCACCAGAAGCTGGTCGAGGAGTCCCCCTCCCCCGCTCTCGACCCGAAGGTGCGCGAGGCGATCATGGAAGCCGCCAACCGCGTATCGAAGCAGGTCGGTTACCGCAACGCCGGCACGTGTGAGTTCCTCCTCGATGCCGACGGCGAGACCTTCTACTTCCTCGAGATGAACACGCGTCTGCAGGTCGAGCACCCGGTCACGGAGCTCGTGACGGGGGTAGACCTCGTTCGTGCTCAACTACTCGTGGCCGCGGGAGAGCAGATCGACTTCGACCAAGGCGACCTCGAACTGCGTGGGCACGCGATCGAGTGCCGGGTCAACGCCGAGAACCCGGCGAAGAACTTCATGCCGGCGCCGGGCCACATCGGCAACTATCGAGAGCCGGCGGGGCCGGGCGTGCGGGTGGACTCCGGGACCGAGCCGAACACGACGATCCCTCAGTCCTACGACCCTCTCATCGCGAAGCTCATCACCTATGGAGGGACCCGTGACGAAGCCCGCCGCCGCATGCTGCGGGCGCTGGGCGAGTACGCCATCGAGGGGATCAAGACGACTATCCCGTTCCACTCGCTGATGCTCGCCGACGAGCGCTTCGCCACCGGCAACTACCACACCGGAACCGTGGAGAAAGAGATGGACCTCTCGGTGCTGACCGAGCCCCCGGCCCCCCGGAACCAACCCGGGAAGCCTCTGGTGGCAGAGCGCGCCTTCACCGTAGAGGTGGACGGGAAACGGGTGGACGTCAAGGTGCGCCAGCAACTGGACGAAAGGATGCGGCCCCGCAAGCCAAAGCCCCCGAAGAGGGCCGGTGCGATCGGCGGAGCGAGCGGCGAGAAGCTCGTGGCGCCGATGCAGGGGACCATCGTGAAAGTGCTCGTCGAGGTCGGCCAAGAGGTAGAGGTGGGGGCGACCATCTGCGTCCTCGAAGCGATGAAGATGGAGAACTCGATCCTCGCTCACGCCACCGGCAAGGTCGAGGAGCTGAAGGTGGAGCCGGGGCAGTCTGTCGACTCGGGGGCCACGATCGCGATCATCAGGTAGAGCCGGACTAGCAGCAACGCTCCTTCTGGCCCTGGTCGGCTGCACGGGTGAGACGGAGCAGGTTTCCTCGGCTCCTTCGGCCGCGGCCAGCCCCTCCGTTTCCGCTCGTCCATCCCGCTCGCAACCCCCCACCACATCTCTGTCCCCGCTCGATCTATCGGGGCCACTCGCGACCAAGCCCGAGCCGCTGCTCGACTACCTGGAAGAGGTCCAAGGGGCGTTGTACGGCTCGATCGATGAGTGGGCGGACCGAAAGAGGCAGCCGCCGAGGCGGCTCCTCCGCCTGGGTCTTCGTCAGCAACAGATCTTCCGTCACCTGGTGCGGAGCCCGCAGTTGGCCCAAGCGGTCCTGGTCCGGGCGCGCGAGGGCCTCAAGTCCCTCATCAGGGACAACGTCGCCGCGGGTGCAGGTCTTCGCTCGTTGACGACGCCTGTCGAGCCGCCGGTGAGATTGAAGACGGTGGCCCCGGCCCCCGCGCAAGCTCTTCGCCGCTTCTACGAGATGGCCGAGAGGCGCTCGGGCCTCCACTGGTCGACCCTCGCCGCCCTCAACTTCGTGGAGTCGAAGTTCGGGCGGCTCAACGGGCCGAGCTCGGCCGGAGCGTTAGGTCCGATGCAGTTCCTGCCCTCCACCTGGGACAGGTGGGGCAACGGCATCCACAGGGCGACCCTCGCCGCCCTCAACTGCGTGGAGTCGCAGTTCGGGCTGATCAACGGGCCGAGCTCGGCAGGAGCGCTCGGGCCGATGCAGTTCCTGCCCTCCACCTGGGACAGGTGGGGCAACGGCGGAGACATCATGGACCCGCACGACTCGATCCTGGGGGCCGCTCGATACCTGGAGGCGTCGGGCGCGCCCGAGCGGATCGAGGATGCCCTCTACGCCTACAACCACAGCGAGATCTACGTCGACGCGATCCTTCGCTACGCCCGTCAGATCCGGCGGGACGAGCGGAACTTCTACGCCTACTACCTGTGGCAGGTGTTCGTCAGGACGACCGAGGGCGACGTCCGTCTAACGGGACCGGAGCGGTAGCCGGTCTTTCAACCGACGCGGCTGGGGGCCCTCCGCAGCCGTTCTAGAACGAGGATCGCACCCAGCGGTCCGGTGAGGACGGCGACGGCAGTGAAGGCCGGTGTCCATCCGAAAACCTCACGGTCCCGAAGGACGAGGACGGCGTATCCGAGGAACAAGATCCCGTGGATCGCACCAACGATCGAGACCCCGGTCTCGTTATGGGTCAGCATCATGGCGACCAGCACGATGAACGAGATCGTCTCGAGGATCGACACGGCCCTCAATCGGGTGCTCGCCCGTATGACTTCCGAAGTCGTTTGCGACATACGAGCCATTGTGGGGGGTCTCGGTACATAGCGGTTCATCCGTGGCTCACTCGACTTAGAAACAGGCTTTGCGACCCGGATCAGCCCGCTACACTCGGCGCCGACGGCAGCCTCGGGTAGCCGCGTCTTCTACCTTCAAGGGGGCCCAGACATGAGATCACGGTTGGCTGCTGTCGTCGCGGGAGCGCTCTTCCTCACGCTCGGTGCATGCAGTGGAGACGAAGGCGAAGGTCTCGTCGAAAGCGGAAGTCCTCAGCAGTCCGCTAGCGCGGAACCGACCGCGGGGTCAACCGGTACTGCGGAGGCAAGATCGGGTGCGTTCACGGTGTCGATCCCCGAGGGGTGGGTTTCGGAGGAAACCAACGAGACCTCGGAGCTCTACCTGCGGAGCGAGGCCGAGGCCGGTGTCGAGATCGGAGTCGCATCGTCTCCCATCGCCTCGGCGGACGGATTGACCGAGTACGTCGAAGGACAGCGCGAGCAAGTCGGGCAGTACACGAACGTCACGGAAGTTACCGACGCATCCCCCCTGGAGTACCCGGTGGGGAACGACCCCGCGACCACCTTCGACTGGTTCTTCACGGCCGACCTAGATAATGAAGAGACCGATCTGGTGGAGCGGCGCGTGATCTTCGTACACTCCGGCCGGCTGTACGACGTGACGCTCCAATCACCCGTGGAGACATCGGAGGGGGCCTTCACGGCTCTCGACCAGGTACTGGGGTCCCTAGCTTTCACGGCGGGCTAAACCTAGTCCGCCAGCTTGCCCTTGCTGACGACCGGGCGGTAGGCCCAGCCGCTCCCTGTCACCACCTTCGAGATCGGGTCCTTCATCTCGGCAACGTCGAACTTGTAGTTGTAGACCTGCCCGACCTCGAGCGGGTTGACCCCTTGGAAGGCATACGCGGTTCCGCTCTTGGAGCCCAGCGTCCGTCCCCTGAAGGCTTCAGCGGAGACGCTCATCTGGGGGATCCCGGCTCGCCACTCGACATCCCAAGACTCCTCGAGGACCCGCACCTCTTTGCCCTTGTCGTCGAACGTGAGGTAGATCTTGTGGCTCTTCTCGAGACCAGCTTTAGCGAAAATCTCATACCACTCGGCGTCCACGATCTTCCACTCGGCAACGAGGTCGCCGCCCTTGCCGCCGGCCCCCGACGATACGGAGAACGGCACCTGCACCGCGTTCAGCCCAAGGAGCTTCTCCTGCAGCACTCGCTGCGGGACCGGGGCAACGTTCCCCTCCGGTTTCCTGATGCCCTTCAACTTGTCTAGGAACCCCAAGGCCGAGCGCTCCTCTTCGTCAGCGAGATGACACCCGGATACTAGATGGAGCGGCTGGGACGAGCCCCCTTGGGTTGCCGATCATTTCGTCGACCCCTACAGGCCGGATGGGCATTGGTACGAGGCGTGGTCACTTCTGGGGGCCATCGCATCCAGCACCAGCACCATAAAGATGGGCCCCCTCGTCTCCTCGGTCACTTTGAGGAACCCGTCGCTGCTCGCGCGGGCCGCCATGACCGTCGACCACATCTCCGGCGGGAGGTTGGAGCTGGGGGTCGGAGCGGGGGGCGCACCCCTCGACCACTCCATGACCGGGATCGAGCAACTCGAGCCCCTCGAGCGGGTCGAACGCTTGGAAGAGCTGGTCCAGGTGATCGGCGACCTGTTCCGTGATGGAGCGAGCGATCACCGCGGCCCCCATCTCCGGATCGAAGACGCGGTCCTGAACCCCGCTCCGCTCCAACGACCCCGGCCCCCGCTGGTGGTGGGGGCGCTCGGACCCAGAGCGATGCAGATCGCGGCACGGTACGGGGACCGGTGGAACTCCTACCCGGTGGGAACGGGGAAGAGACTCTCTGCAGGCATCCTTTCAGGGGACGAAGCGTTCGAGCTCATGAGCGAGAGGTCGGCACGGTTCGATCGGTACTGCGCCGAAGCGGAGCGGGACCCGGGAGAGGTGCAGCGGTCTCTCCTCACGTTCTTCGGCTACCGCGACCCGTGGCCCGATGTCGACACCTTCGCACGATTCATCGCCCGCTACAGGGCCATCGGCTTCACCGAGTTCGTGGTCTACGGCCCCACGGACACCGAAGGAGAGGTGTCACTCGGTCGCCTCACCGAGGCTTGGCGGAACGGGGCTTTCGACTCCTAGGCGTTCGAGTCGTAGGGCTAGTGGATGCCTTCGAGGAAGCCGAGCATCCGCTGCTTCACCAGCGTCGCCGCGCTCTCGTCGTACTCAGGCAGGCTGCTGTCGGTGAACAGGTGGGCGTCGCCCGGATAGACGAATAACTCCGCCGCTGGGGTCGACTCGGCCAGCTCACGGGCGGCGGGTAAGTCCTCGTCAACGGCCCACTCGTCGGCATCCATGATGTGGATCTGGATGGGGACACCCTGCGGCCACGGCCCCCCGAACTCAGAGGGTGGAATGCACCCGTGAAGAAGGAGGGCGCCTTTCGCACCGGGCCTCGTCTGGGCCAGCATCTGCGCAGACATCACACCGAGCGACGCCCCGAGGTAGACGAGCTCTTTCGGCAGGGCGTCGGCAACAGCCTCCCCCCGCTCGCCGATCGTCCCGAATCCCACCTTCTTGGCGTAAGCGACGCCCTCGTTCAGGTCCTTGAAGGTGTTCCCGTCGTAGAGGTCGGGCGTGTGAACGACGTGACCCGCAGACCGAAGGTCTTCGGCCAGGAACAAACACCCTTGCGTTAGCCCCTGCGCATGATGGAAGAACAGGATCTCAGCCATCCCCGAACAGTAGCGCGGGCGTCGAGGGGGAGGTTCTAAGCGGGGCCGGGCTCCCTCGCAACGAGGTTGCGGGGCCGTTTGGCCAGGATGATCGCTGCAAGGAGCAGAGCGGCACCCTCGAAGATGACGGCGAGGGCCTCGGGCCACTCGAAGCTGGTCGACTTGTAACCGAACAGACCCGGATCCCGGCTGATGAGGATCGCGGCCAGGGAGCCTGCAGAGATCAGTCCGGCCCCCAGCACCCAGATGAGCTCTCTTCTCCAGATGAGAAGCCCGGCGATCACCACAGAGCCCACTGCGTTCGCCAGGAACATCGGGCCGATTATCGGGATGTCGGAGAAGCCGTCGAGGAACTGCTGGAGATGGACGAGACCCCCGGCGAGCACCAGGACGGCCAGCATGATCTGGAGACGCCGAGACTTGATCGTGGAGATGAGGCGCATCTGGGGCTTCCCCTCTTAGTGGAGGTACCCCCGCCTGTCCGGGGAGGCTCTGACTGCTGACTTGAACGGGTTCGAAGCCGGAGTCCCGCCTGGATTGCCTCTCGCTAGGTCCAGTCGCAGTGAACGTGGTTGTGGTGGCCGCCGTACGGGTCGTCGGAGGGCGAGAAGACACGCTTGGCCCCCCACAAGCGGCACGCTTCGACGGCCATGCCGTAATCCGAGCCATAACCGACATGGGTCCCGTTCACCCAGGTGATGTCGAGGGCCTTTCCGGAGAAGTGGGCTGAGCCAGGCGAGTGGCTCCCGCCGGCGATCTCGCTGATGGTCACGGTGCCGCGGGTGCCCATGTCCCTGATCGCCTGCAACACCCGGATGTCCACGGACGTGGACCCACAGGGGGAGCCATCGTGGCAGGAACGTCGTGCTTCCCGGCCCTTCGAAAGGTCGACGACGTTCTGGTGCGCGCTGGCGAGGTAGCCGCCGCCGGACAGGTGCACCCGCTCCAGATCGATCCTCTTGTTACGCAGGATGTCCCGAGCTACATCGGCCACCGACTCTGGGTCCACGCGGTGACGGAAGGTGGGGCTCTTCCCCTTCGCATGCCAGGCGTCCCCCGACGCAGTCACACGAAGCGTGTAGCGACCGCTCTCAGCGGGCTCCCAGCGGACGGAATAACGGCCACCTTCCTTCGCACGCCCGGTGGCGATCGTTGCCCACGACCCGGAGCGTCGTTGCTGGAGTCGCACCCGGGTTGGCTTGATCTCCGAGGGGGCGATCGAACCTTTGACGGCCAGTGGCATCCCCGCCCGAGACTCCGGGGGCAGGTGCCTCACCCGAACGCGCTTGGCGACCAGGATCCGCCGGACGCGCTCGGGGGCCGCGACGAGGGGGTCGGGATGACGGAGCTCAAGCAACGCCGAAGCCGGGAGTTTCGTCAGGAACGTGACACGGCCGCTGTCGTTGGTGACCTCCGACCCGATCCGGCGCCAGCGCTTCGCGGATCCGAACCTTGCCACGAGATACACCGGCTGCCCTGGGACGGCGAGCTCCCCTTGGGTAAGCAGAGCCGCATCCACTCTCGTTCGTTGACCGTAGACGACGCCCCCCGCAGGAAGGTCTGCGACGTCGAACCGCGCCAGGGGCACCGCGGAGGAGGCAGGGCCGTTCCCACCCGTGGAGGCTGAGTTTCCGCCCTCGCCGGCTTGGGCGGAGGGAGCCGCGAGAGCTGAGCCGAGCATGATGAGCAGGACGAACCCTCCGAGAGCGTTGGCTCTCAGGCGACGTTGCGTCTTGAGGCAGGCAAGGCTCTGCCCGGACTCCATCGTCAATTGACCTCCGCGTCGGTCATGGAGAAAAGGGATCAGCTAGCTATTCCACGCCCGCCCGATGAATCCCTGCGAGACAAGCAGGAGGCTAGGAGGAAACGGAAGGCAATCCTCGAAGCAGGGTGAAATTCCGCGGAATCCGGGGACCTTTTTCGAAGGACCGACTCGCGATTGTGGTGCACTCGCAGCGTGGTTGAGGATCCGATAAGCGACCCCCGGGCTCAAAACGGGCCCAAACAAGAGCTGACCGTGTTTGGGTCCCCACCCGCGGATGTAGTCGTGGCCGAGGTGCATATTCGGAACTTCCGAGCATTTAGCTCACGAAATCGTCCGTCTGAACGACGGGTCGACCTATCTCGTGGGTAAGACAACTCCGGTAAGTCTTCAGTCCCAGGCCCCCTTCCGGAGCGATTTTCCAGAAATCGGAAATAAACGTCCGAATCCCTTGTGGTTCCTCCCAAGAAGGAACAGGCTGTGGGCGACAAGTCCGGAGAAGAGGGGAGCAAAGAATGAAATTCTCTAAGTTTGCTGGGGCGGTGGTGGTGGCCGGCCTCGTCGTCGTGTCCAGCATGGCGTTCGCCGACACGCGAACCTGGCAGGACCCGGACGATGCGCCGGCTCACGCCATCGACATCAGGGAGTACGGCAAGAGCCACAACGCGGAAGGCAAGCTCGTGCACAAGGTCAAGGCCTTCGACAGGTTCGACGCGCAGGACGCATTCACGATGTCCCACCTTCTGACCACCTTCAACGCCAGCGGTGAGGTCATCGGGAGGTACCAGCTCGCGGGGGACGGGGCGATCTACCATCTCGACACGGACCAGCAGACCGGACAGGCGGTCGTCAAGAGACCCGACGGGAAGACGATCAGGTACGTCTTCGGGAAGGGAGCGATCGGGCGGCCCGCCTATTACAAGTTCTTCATCAGGACGTCAGGCGACGAAGCCTCGTGCGGAGAGGAGAACATCTGCGACCGCGCGCCGGACGCAGGCCAGAAGCGCCACAACCTGTAGACCCGTCAGCCAAGCGCAAAAAAGGGGCGGGGAGCTACATAGCTCCCCGCCCTCCCTCCTCAAAAGGATGGGTGGAAGCGCACCAACAGCGGTAGCCGCAAGGCCAATCAGGCTGTCGTTGACGTAAGCGGCTAAGGCAGCCACGCAGGCATCGTGATGTTGAGAATCAGGACGAACCACGTCTCTTTCCGCATGCCTCGGTCCCCTCGCTAGATGCCGGTGATGCGGATGCCGGCCCGGTCGGTCTCGTAGCGATGGTTGATCCCGATCAGAAGTGCCGTGATCGGCTCGACGATCCTTGCATTCTCCAGAGGGCCCGCGTCGACGTACTTCAGCCGAGGGATCGCCTCGACGAGCGTCCGCACCTGCTCCTTGCCCTTCTTGGACCCGCACACGAGAACATCACCTTCCAACTCGCGCTCGATGTCGTTGAGAGCAACCGCGGCGAGAGAGTGGAACGCCGCGCACACCGTGGTCCCCTTGGGTAAGAACGCCTGAGCTTGCTGAGCGGCTGAGCCCTCCCACACCCCGAGCGTGTGGGTCACCTTGGCCCCCACGTTGGCTGCGACGGGGACGGTGCAATCGACCACCACCGCCTCGGGCCGGATGTGCTCCGCTATCGACTTGTAGGTCCCGGCCTGACCGGAGAAGGGCACGGTCACCACGACGAGATCCGCGCCGGCGACCGCGTCTTCGTTCTTGTGGCCCGTGACCCGGGCGTCGGGCACCTGCTCCTTCAACCGCGTAACGGCGTCGGCCGCCTTGGTCTCGTCGCGTGAGCCGATGACCAACTCGATGCCTGCCAGAGCCCAGCGGAGAGCGAGACCGAAGCCTTCGTCACCGGTACCGCCGACTATCGCTACGGGCCCCTCGGGCATCAGAGGCTGGCCGACGGCTGATAGACGCCTAACTCTTTGCGCAGCACGTCCGACACCTCGCCCAAGGTCGCGTACTCCTGCAACGCGTCCCGCATGGGATAGAGGAGGTTGGTGCCGTTGACGGCCGCGTCCCGCAAGGACGCCAGCGACTTCTCGACGGCTCCGGCGTTCCGCTCCTCCCGGATCCTTTGGAGTCGCTCGATCTGGCGCCTCTCGAGCTCCGCGTCCAGGGCGTGGATGTCGACGTCTTCACCCTCGTCGGAAGCGAACCTGTTGACCCCGACGACGACCCGGGAGCCCTCTTCGATGCCCTGGGCGACCTTGTAGGCGGAATCTTCGATCTCCCGCTTCATCCATCCCTGCTCGATGGCCTCCACCGCACCGCCCATCGCTTCGATCCTGGCGAGGTACTCCTCGGCTCTCGCCTCTATCTCGTCCGTGAGGGACTCGACGAGCCACGACCCACCTAGGGGGTCCGCCGCATCCGCGACCCCGGCCTCGTAGCCGATCACCTGCTGGGTGCGAAGCGCGATCGTCGCCGCCTTCTGGCTCGGAAGGGAGAGCGCTTCATCGAAGGAGTTGGTGTGTAGCGACTGCGTTCCGCCCATGACCGCGGCGAGCGCCTCCAGGGCCGTGCGAACGATGTTGTTCTCGGGCTGCTGCGCGGTGAGGGTCGCCCCCCCGGTCTGAGTGTGGAACCGCAGCATCATCGACTTCGGGTTCCTCGCCTCGAAGCGCTCTTTCATCACCCTCGCCCAGAGACGGCGGGCGGCTCGGAACTTGGCCACCTCCTCGAAGAAGTTCATGTGACAGGCGAAGAAGAACGAGAGCCGAGGCGCGAACTCATCCACGTCCAGGCCCGCGTCGAGGGCTGCCTGCACGTAGGCGATGCCGTCGGCGATCGTGAAGGCAACCTCCTGCACCGCGGTGCTCCCGGCCTCTCTCATGTGATAGCCGGAGATCGAGATCGTGTTCCAGCGCGGCAAGCGATCCCGGCAGTAGGCGAAGAGGTCGGTGATGATCCGCATCGAGGGCTTGGGGGGATAGATGTAGGTGCCCCGGGCCGTGTACTCCTTCAGGATGTCGTTCTGGGTGGTGCCGGTGACCTTCTCGGGCGCCACTCCCTGCTTCTCCGCGACCAGCTCGTAGAAAAGCAGCAGGATCGAGGCCGTCGCGTTGATCGTCATCGAGGTGGAGACCTCGTCGAGGGGGATGCCCTCGAGAAGCATCTCCATGTCGGCGAGGGAGTCGATCGCCACCCCCACCCGGCCCACCTCGGCCTGGGCCCGCTCGTGGTCTGAGTCGTAACCCATCTGGGTGGGGAGGTCGAAGGCCACCGATAGCCCCGTCTGCCCGGCCCCCAGGAGGTACCGGAACCTCTTGTTGGTCTCCTCGGCGCTCCCGAAGCCGGCGTACTGGCGCATCGTCCAGAGCCTGCTGCGGTACATCCCGGGGTAGATCCCGCGGGTGAAGGGGAACTCTCCGGGGGTGCCGAGATTGTGTTCCGGGTCCAACGTTGACTCCCCCGGCCCGTAGAGCGGCTGTATCTCGATGCCGGAGTCGGTGAGGCGTTTTTGGTCCACGAGTAGATGCTACTGGCCTGCGGAGGCGGATAGGATTCCCTCCCACATGGCCACCGTCGAAGAGGTTTACAGGAAGAAGAAGCCCAAGGCTTTCAGCGCCGACAGGCGACCTTCCCGGTTCGAGGTCTGGTCCTGGTTCTTCATGCGGATCTCGGGGATCATCCTTCTGTTCCTCGTCCTCATCCACCTCTTCGTTATGCACATCATCGACGCAGGCGTCGAGAGGGTCGACTTCGCCTTCGTCGCCGCAAGGTGGGACAACGTCGGCTGGAAGACATTCGACTGGGTCCTTCTGTTCCTCTCCCTCCTCCACGGCTCCAACGGCCTCCGGATCATCGCCGATGACTACATCCGCGATCCCGCCTGGAGGACCACAGCCAAGGCGACCCTCTACACCGTCACCGTGATCCTTCTCTTCATGGGGACCGCGGTCCTCGTCACATTCAATCCGGCGGTCGAGTAGGTGGCGAGGGTCCACGAGTACGACGCCGTGATCGTCGGGGCCGGGGGGGCCGGATTGCGAGCCGCCCTCGAGGCGGGCAAGCGCTGCAAGACCGCCGTCGTCTCCAAGCTCTATCCGACCAGATCCCACACCGGCGCCGCCCAGGGGGGCATGTGCGCCGCCCTCGCAAACGTCGAAGAGGACTCGTGGGAGTGGCACGCGTTCGACACCGTCAAGGGTGGGGACTTCCTCGCCGACCAGGACGCGGTCGACATCATGTGCCAGGAGGCGGTCGGGTCGGTGCTCGAGCTCGAGCGCATGGGCCTGCCCTTCAACCGCACGCCCGACGGTCGAATCGACCAGCGGAGAATAGGCGGAAACAAGAGGAACCACAGCGAGCCGCGGTGAAGAGAGCCTGCTACGCCGCCGACCGCACCGGGCACATGATCCTTCAGACCCTCTATCAGCAGTGCAACAAGCACGATGTTCAGTTCTTCAACGAGTTCTTCGTCCTCGACCTGATCATCTCGGGAGGCGTGTGCGGCGGGATCATCGCCTACGAGATGGCGACCGGCGAGCTGCACGTCTTCCGCGCCAAGTCGGTTCTGTTCGCGACCGGCGGCTACGGGAAGATGTTCAAGATCACCTCGAACGCCCACACCCTCACCGGTGACGGCCCCGGCGTCGTCTACCGCAAGGGCCTCCCTCTCGAGGACATGGAGTTCTTCCAGTTCCACCCCACCGGCCTCTACGGCCTGGGCATCCTGCTCTCCGAGGCGGCCCGCGGCGAGGGCGGCATCCTGCGGAACTCCGACGGGGAGCGCTTCATGGAGCGTTACGCGCCCACGATCAAAGACCTGGCGCCGAGAGACATGGTCTCGCGGGCCGAGTTCTTCGAGATCCAGGAAGGCCGGGGGGCCGGTCCCAAGAAGGACTACATCCTCTTGGACCTCACCCACCTCGACGCGGAGGTGATCGAGGCCAAGCTCCCAGACATCACCGAGTTCGCCCGCACCTACCTGAACGTGGAGCCGCTGCGCGAAGGCGTTCCGATCGTCCCCACCGCCCACTACGCGATGGGCGGCATCCCGACCAACGTGAACGCGGAGGTCCTCCGCAACGCCGAGGGTGACATCGTCCCCGGCTTCTACGCAGCCGGTGAGTGCGCCTGCGTCTCGGTGCACGGGGCGAACCGGCTGGGCACGAACTCGCTCCTCGACATCGTTGTCTTCGGTCGCAGAGGCGGGATCGCCATGGCCGAGTACGCGAACACGCACACCCTGCCCTCCATACCCCCTAACCCTCACGAGCACCTCGAGGAATGGCTCGAAGCCTCCATGGAAAGCGGCAGCACCGAGTCCACTTCCCAGATCAGGGCGACGCTGCAGCAGGAGATGATGGACAAGGCCTCGGTCGTTCGGACCGAAGAGTCCCTCTCCTCGGCCCTCGAAACCATCGACGCTCTCCAGACCCGGTACGCCAACGCACGGGTCAAGGACCGCAGCAAGATCTTCAACACCGAGCTGATCGAGTACATAGAGCTCGGGTTCCTCCTCGATATGGCACAGGCCCTGGTCGTGTCGGCCCGAGCCCGGACGGAGAGCCGCGGGGGCCACTACCGCGAAGACCATCAGCTGCGTGAGGACGAGCACTGGCTGAAACACAGCTTCATCACTCAGGGCCCCGGCGGCGGGACGAAGCTCACCTACAGGGACGTCACGATGGGTCGCTACATCCCGGTCGAGAGGAAATACTAGTGGAAGTAAAGCTGCGCATCCTGAGGTTCAATCCCGAGCTCGACACCGAGCCTCATTTCGAGGACTACTCGGTCGATGCCGAGCCGATGGATCGCCTCCTCGACTGCCTCCACAAGGTCAAGTGGAACGTCGACTCGTCCCTCGCCTTGAGGTTCTCCTGCGCCCACGGCATCTGCGGCTCCGACGCGATGCTGATCAACGGCCGCAACGAGCTCGCCTGCAAGATCCTCGTGAAGAACCTGCAGCAGCCCGTGACCGTCGAGCCGCTGCGGGGCCTGCCGGTCATCAAGGACCTGATCGTCGACATGCAGCCTTTCTTCGCGGGCTACAAGGCGGTGAAGCCGTGGCTCATCACCGACGAAGCCGAGCGCGAGCCGGTGCGCGAGCGGCTGCAGTCCCCGAAGGAGCGGGCTCGCTTCGACGACACCACCAAGTGCATCCTGTGCGCCGCCTGCACCACGTCGTGCCCGATCTTCTGGTCGGACGAGGAGTACGTGGGCCCGGCAGCGATCGTCAACGCCCACCGCTTCATCTTCGACTCGCGGGACCGCGGCTCCCGCGAGCGGCTCGAGATCCTCTCGCAGCAGGACGGCGTCTTCAAGTGCCGCACCGCGTTCAACTGCAGCGACGCATGTCCCAGGGGCATCAAGGTGACGATGGCGATCCAAGAAGTGAAGCGAGCAGCCCTCTTCGAGTCCTTCTAGAGGACACGAGTGGAGGCGGCGCCTCGTGGCTGGGGCTCCTCGTAGATCTCCTCTTCGAAAAGTTCGCAGTTTCGGAGCTCGTCCTTCGTTTGATGCCGGCAGGTGTCCCTGTCGCGCCCCCCTCGAAGCACGTCCTTCCTGTGATCCCCCGCGTTTGCCTCGTTGGGGGCGTGGCGGCTTTCGCCCCCGGCCAGGCGATCGTCTCCGGCCTGCCCGGCGATGCGGTCCTCGCCATCGCCGCCGCTTAGATAGTCATCTCCACGACTTCCTCGGAGCAGGTCGAGACCGGCCCGCCCCCGGACGGAGTCCGCGCCGGATCCTCCAATGAGGACGTCGGGGCCTTCACCGCCTTCGAGGTGGTCTCCCCCCCGGCCGCTACGAACGATGTCGGCACCAAGGCCGCCACAGATGAGGTCGTTGCCGTCACGGCCGACGATCTCGTCATCGCCACCCAACCCGGCGATCACGTCCCGACCCGAGGTCCCCTCGAGGGAGTCGTCGCCCTGCGTCCCCGTGATCGTGGCTTCTTTCCCGTTGCATACCGCCCCTGGAGGCGCCGCAACCCCGACGAGAGGCAGCAAGGCCACCGTCGTGACGCAAGACATAAA
The DNA here is from genome assembly GCA_030448085.1 of Actinomycetota bacterium. Next base: position 15,855 of record JAUJNU010000026.1, read on the forward strand.
CAACAACGATCGCTTCATCGCAATCCCCCCCCGAGAACGACACCCAGTCCATCGTTCGCTGAGGGCCTACTCCACCACCCTCATTTCGCAATTCTCCAAGTCGTCTCCGCCGGCGCCGTGACAGGTGTCCTCATGGGCGCCGCCGTCGAGAAGGTCGTGACGGCCGTCTGCCACGTTGTGCCCTTGATATCCCTCGGTGCTCTCGCCTCCGCTGAGGTAGTCGTCTCCCCGGTCCCCGAAGATCCGGTCCTCTCCGTCACCACCATCGAGAAAGTCTGCCCCGCGCCGCCCCTGCACCAAGTCGAATCCCAGGTTCCCTTTGATCTGGTCGTCCTCGCCGCCACCGGTCAACCGATCGTGCCCCCGGCCCCCAAAAACACGATCTTTGCCCAAGCCACCTCTGATCGTGTCGGCCCCGGCGTTCCCGCAGAGCCGGTCCGCGCCGTCGAAGCCCGTGATCACATCTTGACCACCCAAGCCCACGATCACATCCGCCTCTGCAGTTCCCTCTAGGTCGTCGTCTCCCTGAGTGCCTACGATCGTCGCGTATTGGTTTCCGCATCGCGGGGGAGGTGGGAGTGACGCGCCTGCCTCTACGAACCCCACCAAACCAGCCATAGAAACCACACTCAGCAGGAGCAGTGACTTCCTCATGGGACCCCCCCTCTCGCGGCCCCCCGGCCGCTATCGAACCACCTTCACCCTATCTCTGCCGCTGAATAAGACTTCGGTCTTCGGGCTTGCCCTTGAGGACCCGTTCGTGCCGTTCCTAACTGATGATGCCGTGCCTCCTCATCTTGGCGCGCCGGAATCCTTGCAGCAAACCGGTACTAGGATCGGGGCCAAGTAATCTCCGGAGGTATGAGGTTCGCCGTAAAGACGGCTCTGATATCGATTGCCGTGCTCCTCGCTTACCCCGCCTGGCTCGGCTTCCAGATCTGGCAGCAGTCACACCGGGACGACGCCTCCCGAGCCGACGCGATCGTGGTGCTGGGAGCGGCTCAATACGACGGAAGACCCTCGGACGTGTTCAAGGCGCGCCTAGACCATGCCGCCTACCTCTACCGCCAGGATTTCTCCGACCGGATCATCGTCACAGGGGGCAAACAGCCCGGCGACCGCTTCACGGAAGGGGAGGCCGGGGTGAGGTACCTGGGGAACGAGGGGGTTCCTCTCTCTGCCCTCGGATGGGAGGGGGAGGGGTTGTCGACCCTCCACAGCCTGGAGCGGGTGTGGGACCTGGCGGCCGAGAACGACTTGCGGTCCGTGCTCCTCGTCTCGGACCCTCTTCACTCCGAGAGGATCAGGCGTATGGCGCACGACCTCGGTTTCCAGGAGATCTACACCAGCCCGGCCTCTTACGTGGAGCTACACCGGAGCCGGACGACGAAGGCCAAGGAGCTCCTTCACGAAGTCGGCTCCGTGATCCTTTACGAGTTCCTCGACCGCTAGGCGTGGAAACAGGTCGTCTTACGTGCCCGGCGCCTTGGGGAGCACGCTGTAGACGAGGACGGGGGTGGAAAGACCCCTGATCTTCACGAGCCGACGGTTCACGAACTCGACCTTCCGGAGTCTTTTTTCCGCCATCTGCTTGGCCGTCTCGGAGATAACGACCTCGTCCGGGTCGCAGTGGTCGAGGAGCCTCGCGGTGAGGTTCACGTCATGGCCCAAGAGATCGTCCTGCTCGACCAAGGGCTCCCCCGCGTGGACGGCCACCCTGATGTGCGCGTTGAAATCGGGCTTCCTCGCCCTTTCCTTGACGACGGCATCGCGAAGAGATGCCGCCCCCCTAACCGCCTGTGAGGCGGACGGGAATGCAAGGAGGAACCCATCCCCCAGCTTCTTCACACACTCCCCTTGCCCCGTCTTGACCCCTCTATCCACCTGGCGCTGAACCACCGAAAGGAGGTCGATCGCGGCCTCGTCTCCGTGCTCGGCCGTGAACTGCGTAAAACCGGCGAGCATCCACGAACACGATCCCGACCGTGCCCCCCTCCGCAATCGCCCCCCGCCTGGTCTGCGAGTGCCCGTCATCGAAGGCCAGGCCCGCAAGGATGTGGGCGCTCTTCAGCCCGAGGCGCCCGAGACGAGAGGGCCGCTTGCGCAGCGCCTCCTCGATAACCGGCTCGAGGACCTCGGCCGCGTGGACGACGGTCGCCATCCGGCCCTCCTCTTCGTCGATGCGTTGCCGTAGCTTCCCCGCCACCCGGGGGACGAACTCTGGGTCCCGGCGCAGCGCCGCCGCCAGGGCCTGCTTCATGTTCACGGGCGACCGACCCGGAAGCGGACGCTCGAGACGACCTCGAACGTCACCGGCGTCTTCAGGTCGATCACCTCGCCGTCAACGTTGAACTCCATCGGTGGCTCGGAGTCGATGGTGATGGTGGGGCCCCTCGTGGGCACGACCCCGGGGATGTCGTCGTGCTTCCCGCCCTTGACCTTCAAGGCGAGACGGGCGGCCCCGAGCGCCCCGGGGGCCGGGAGCGCCCTCCCCTCCAGGACCCCGTCTCCGGGATCCGCGTCCGGCCACACCTCTATGCCCCCGCCACAGGTCCTCCCGTTGCCGACGCCGGCCGCAACGCAATCCTCGACCCGCTCCCCGTCGATCGTGACCGTGTAACGGGTGAGGTCCACCGCCGCCTTCGCCCCCGCCACCCAGAAAGCGACCGGGCCCAGCCGTCTCTTCAGGGAGTCGTCGACCTTCTCGTCCACCTCGACCGGAAAGCCCCCCATGCAGGCATTGATGAAAAAGCGATCCATCCCGGCTCCCGATGCGCGGCAGACATCAACGATCCGTTCCTCCCCATCCACCAGCCACCCGGCTGCCTCGACCGGGTCCGAGGGGGACCCCAAAGTGCGGGCGAAGTCGTTGCCCGTTCCCATGGGGAGCAGCCCGAGGCTGATGTCCTCGAGCCGGTCGTGGAGGGCGTTCACGACGTAGTGCAGCGTCCCGTCCCCGCCGGCCGCTACCACCAGGTCCGCGGACGCGGCTCCCGCCCTCACATCGAGCTTGAACGAATCCTTCTCGGGCTCGATATGGGTGACGGTCCCGAGACGCTCGAGAGCCACCACGATCTCTTCGACCAGCTGCTCGTCCGAGCCGCCCGAGGACGGGTTGGTTATGAGAAGGATGTTCATGGGGCCGGGTGCCCCGCTGCGGGTGTGGTCGGCATGGGCCGATGGTAAGCCGCGGGGACGGCAGGCCCGGCAGTAGCCTCGCCGGGTGGAATCCGAAGGTGCGGCCCGCCGAGGGCCCTTCCTCGTACTAGCGGCGATCTCACTGATCGTTACGATCGCCGTCTTCAGGCTGCCCGAGGCGCTCGTCGCCCTCCTCGTCCGGCATCGTTTCCTTGAGGCGCGGCAGGCGACCTGGGGTCTGTGGCTGATATTCGCCGCGGCCTTCGTCCAGGCCCTTTACTGCGGGTTCGTGACCTTCTCACCTGAGCGCCTTGCGGCGTCCGTCCGGCGGGACAGCAAGATGGCGCTTCGCCCGCTCCCCGAGGCAACGAGGAGCATGGCCCGGGCCGGGGCCAGCGTCGCCGGCTTCACGCTTGTCTACGGCCTGGCCGCGTTCCTCGTCACCGGCGGCCGTGCAGGGTTCTGGCTCTTCGTCACGCTGCTAGCGGCACAAGGGCCGTGGCATTACCGCCAGGTGGGACGGGCGTCCCGTTTCCTTGCACGCCAGCCTGAGGTCGCCGACGACGCTTCAGTTGCAGGAAGCGAGGGCGCGGATGAGGGCCTCGAGGAAACCGCCCAGCCTGATGAGGTCGAGGCGCCCGTCCCCGTCGTCGTATCCCTCGCCCCGGCGCTGGCGAGGGGGCTGCAGACCGACCTCTCCGGAGCGTTCGATGACTGACGGAGGCGACGGGTTAAGGGAGCTGGCCCTCGAGGACCCAGAACGGACGGCGGTCATCGACGGGCGACGTCCGATAACGGTCGCCGAGCTGGATATGAGGCAGCGAAAGCTCGTGGGATTCCTGCGCGGACAGGGCATCGCCGGCGGGGACAGGGTCGCCGTCCTCGCCGGGAACCGGGCCGAGGTGCTCGAGGTGACGATCGGGAACCTCAGGGCCGGCATCATCCCCGTGCCCATCAACACCCTCCTGGGCCCGGAGGAGATCTCGTACATCCTGTCGGACTCAGGCGCCAGGTGGCTCTTCACGGACCGCGAGCTTGACATCGAGATCGAGCTCGAAGGGTTGGTGACGTTCGGGGACGCTTACGAGCGAACGCTCCATGGGGCCCCGATCGCGGACCTCGGGGGCTTCGCCCGCAGCCGGCCCATGCACTACACCTCCGGCACGACCGGTTGGCCGAAGGGCGTTCACGTGCCGGTGTGCAACGCGCGGGTTGCGCGCCTGAGATCGAGAGACTTCCGGGACCTGTGGGGCATCACTGCCTCGGACGTCCACCTCGTGTGCTCGCCGCTCGGGCACTCGGCCCCCCACCGGTTCGCGATGCGGACCATCGAGGCAGGTGGCACCGTCGTGCTGGCTCCCTCCTTCGAGCCGGAGGCTGTGCTGGCGACCATCGACCTCTTCGGGGTGACCTCCACGTTCATGGTGCCGACGCACCTCGACCGGATCCTCGCGCTCGGACGCAAGAAGCTCCGAGGGTTCGACCTCAGCGAGATACGGATGCTCGCTCATGCAGGCGCACCTATATCGGAGGGGCTGAAGGAAGAGGTGCTCGCCGTCTTTCCCGAGGACGCGGTGTGGGAGTTCTACGGCTCGACCGAAGGCCCGGCTACCCGCATCTCGGCGGCCGAGTGGAGGCGCAAGCGAGGAAGCGTCGGCAGACCGAGACCAGACGCCAGGATCTTCATCAGGGACGACGGGGGCCGGGACCTCCCAGCCGGGGAGCTGGGTCAGATCTGGATCGAGGACCCACATGCCGAACGCTTCACCTACTGGGGCGACGAGGCAAAGAGCGCGGCAGCCTGGAGCGGGGACGCCTATTCGGTCGGAGACCTCGGGAGGCTCGACGAGGACGGCTACCTCTATCTCGAGGGGCGACGCCACGACACGATCATCACCGGCGGGGTGAATGTCTATCCGCAGGAGGTCGAGAGGGTGCTCCTCGAGCACGAGGAGGTTGCCGAGGCGGTCGTCTATGGCTGGCCGAACGAGGAATGGGGGCAGGAGGTAAGGGCGCTAGTGGTGCCGGCTGCGGAGGCCACCCCCGAGACCGCGGAGCTCATCGGCTGGCTGAGGGCCCGCTTGGCTCACTTCAAGTGCCCCCGGGTCCTCGAGCTTGTGGGCCGGCTTGAGCGAACCGCGACGGGCAAGGTTAGGCGTCCTCAGCCCTGAGGCGTTCAGTTCCTCGAACCGGTTCTTGTCGAGAGATCGGCCGTTTTTGGCCCCTGGGTCCACCCAGAACGCGGGGTTAGGGGGTTGTTAGTTCGGCGCACTTGGCCCGGATGGCTTCGGCGGCCTCCGTCAGCTGGGCCTGCTCGTCGGCGTTCAGCTCGAGCTCCACGATCTCGGTGACTCCCGCCCTGCCCAACCGGGCCGGGACGCCGAGGTAGACGTCGGAGACGCCGTACTGGCCGCTCGTCCACGCGCAGGTCGGGTGCACGTCGCCGGCGTCGCCGAGGATCGAATTGACCATCGGAAATACCTCATCGAGGAGTTGGGGCCGTCATG
>JAUJNU010000027.1 GCA_030448085.1 Actinomycetota bacterium
CCTTCCACCCCCGGTGCGGCCTGCGCCAGGGGCGTACTCGCTGCGTGGTGGAGGCGATGGCGCCGAGGTAGGGCTTCAAAGTGAAAGCCGAAGCCAAAGGCGAAGCGGTAGCTACGAGGCGGATCAGGGTGTGGCTCGGGGCCTCGGCGGCTCCCAGGGGGGTCTGCTTGGAACCATCCAGAGGAATGCAGGCTCCCCGGCTAATTCACCAGCTCGAAGTGCATCGGGTCCGGGCGGTCCCAGTAGCCCCCCCAGGAGAACCCCCAGGCTTCGAAGATCGCCACGACTCGGGGATCCATGTCCCCCTTCGTCCCCAGTTGGTTGGTGGGGGTGTTGAAGTCGACCGCGAGCCCGAAGGCGTGGTTCGAGAGGGGCTTCGTCGGGTCCCGGTCGATGAAGCGGGGCACGTAGCAGCCCCCGTAGCCGCCCGGCTTGATGAGGTGGGCGAGGCCCTGCCGCGCGAGGTCCCCCAGCGCGCCCTGGAGCCGCGGGATCATCACTCTGTGGCAGGTGACGCTCCCTATGATCGGCACCTCGCCGGTGGCGATGTTTGCCGCGACCCAGGCCGGGTCGGGCCGGATGAACCCGTCCTCGAGGATCTCGAAGTGCATCGTGCCGATAACCCCTCCGGTCGCCTGTCCGAGCTCCACCGCCGCGGCCCCCGAAGAGGTCGAAGGCGCCACCTGCTGGGCTTTGGGGATCAGTCTCTGGAGCCGGGGCCTATCGAGGGTGCGACGGATGCTCCTCCCCAGCTTCTCGACGATGGTTCCAGGCTTGGCTCCCACTACGAAGGTGCGCGGCGACGGCATGTCGAGCTCGCGGTCGGTGTCTCTGCCGATCAGCACGTCGGCGATGTTCGGCACCCCGTTATCGGCGTAGGCGCCGACGCGCAGATCGGGGACCCCGCCGATCTCCAGCCGGGCCGGACCACCGATCTTCAGCTTCTTCGCCGCGTCCGGGGTCGGGACGGTGGCGCCCAGGATCAAAGAGCTCCACACGAACTCCGCCTCGAGCGTCGACTTGGGAGCAAGGTTCCGGAACTGGAGTGGCTCGACCTGAGCTACGTCGAGGCGAACCGTCCGCTTGGCGCTCCGGACTTTCATCCGTTTCACGCTGAGCCCCGCGACCCCGGCTACACCCTCCAGCCCCTTCAGCTTCTTCATCTCCTCGCGGCTGAGAGGTCGACGGGTCTCCAGGAGGTAGGTGGGGGTGGCCGGCCTGGCTCCCGGGAGGGAGATGGAGCTTGCGGTGATCCCACTCGAGGCGTTCTGAGCTGTCACTATCGGCTCTTCGCCGCCGCAAGATGCGCTCAGCACCGCGAGGGTCGCGCACAGCGCGATCCGAGGGAGTCTCATGACTGGTCTAACGTGAACTCGGAGGCCAGGGTTCCCACCACCGAGAAGATCAGGTCGAACCCGATGAGTATCCCGAACCATCCGCTGGAGCTAGCGTCGTCCAGGCCCCCACCCGAGAACATGCTCGAGCTGAGCTCCACCGCCGCGATGAAGAGAGGCACCATGGCCGGGAGCGCGAGGAGGGGAAGCATCAGCTCTTTGCTGCGGGTCTGGGCCGCGAGAGCGGCGAACAGGGTCCCGACCGCGACGAAGCCCACGTCCACCAGCACTACGAGCAGCGCGAGCGTTCCCAGGCGTGGCAGCAGCTCGATCCCGAACAGCAGCGCAAAAGTGGGGATCAGCATGGCTTGAAGGGCGGCGAGAAAGGCGAGGTTGGCCGCGGCCTTGGCGAGGAACAGCCCCGATCGGTCGACCGGCACCAGGAGGAGCGCGTCGAGGGCCCCCTCCTGCCGTTCCACCTCGAACGTGCGGGCGAAGCCGATGAGCCCGGCGAAGAGCACGGTCACCCACAAGAACCCGGCGAGCACGTCGGCGAGGGGGGCCGTGCCCACCGGCAGGTTGAGGGGGCTGGCCAGCCGTCCGCTGGCCGGCAATGTGAAAGCCAGGATCAGCGTGACGGCGATAGAGAAGGCGAGCATCGGCGGCAGGGTGTCCCGCCCCCGTGCCTCGACCCGGAGGTCTTTGCCGGCCAATAGGGCCGTCTTTCTGAGGAACCCCGGTTCGCCACTCACGACACCTCCTCCGGCTCCTTCGCAGCCGGCGGATTCATGCCTTCCGGGCGGTGTCTCACGAGGCGCGCCCGCTGCAGGATGATGGCTGCGTCGGCGAATGCCCGCACCCGCTTGGCTCCGTGGGTTGCGATGATCGCGGTGCGCCCCGGCCGGCGCCAGGCGACGACCGCCCTCGAGATGGCCTCGGCCGCCTCCTCGACGGCGTTCGTGTAGGGCTCGTCAAGGAGAAGGATCTGTGGCTCGTGAAGGAGCGCCCGGGCGACCGACGCGGTTCTTTTGGAGCCGGCTGACAATTCCCCCACCCGTCGCTCTGCTCTGTCTTCCAAGGCCAGGTCTTCGATCAGCTTGGGGGCCCGATCCGGCCCACAGCCGTACATGCTCGAGAACAGATCGAGGTTCTCGCGCACCGTAAGGCGCTCGTACAGGCCGGGCGTGTGGCCCGAGTAGCCGATGAGCCGGCGGAAACCTTCGTCCCGGTTCGACACCAACCTCCCGTTCAAGGTGATGCGGCCCCCGCTCGGACGAAGGAGACCGGCCACTACCCGCAGGAAGGTGGACTTACCGGAGCCGTTCGGGCCGAAGAGGCCGCTGATGCCGGGCTCGATCTCGATCTCCACCGAGTCGAGGGCGAGGGTCCGGCCGTACCTGACCGTCAGCCCCTCCGCCCGCAGGGTCATGAGGATCCGTCCACGGAGGCGGCCGTCGCCTTCTCCTTCAGCTTCGAGCGCTCGGTAGACCACGTGGCCCGGTCCACCAACCCCTTCTCGAACCTCACGTCGAGCTCGGCGATCGCAAGGAGGACATCATCGCGGCTGTCCGCGGTTGAGGGGGCCTCGGCCCGGGCCGGCGGGGCCGGGGCTTTCGGCTCCCCTCTTCGGGCGCCGGCGGGACGCCCACCATAGGAGCCTACCGCCACGACTGCGGCTCCCAGGCCCACGACGAGCTTGAGCGGGTTGCCTCGGCTACGGCGATGACCTGGATGGGGTCACCTGCGTCGATCGGTCCTTCCGGAGCTGTGTCGCAGGTAGCTTCGGTCCCCGATGGCCTGGGTCCCCGCCTCCTCGAGCCGGTTGCTCCGGACGTCGAGTGGGGGGCCGCGTAGACCTCAGCTTCCCTATCGAATAGAGGGCGGTCCTGGAAGGTCGAAGGGGCCGCCCTCGCCCAGAAACCGATAGGAGAACGTGGTCTTCGTCTCGCCCGGCGGGAACGCCGCGGTGGCGGCGAAACCGAACTCCGTGGCGACGATCTGGGGAGGTCTATGTCCGAGGAGATGATCTGGACGACCGGCTGCCCGGTGGCCGAGTTCCTCTCGACCTGATCCGGGGCGCGAAGCCGAGGGCTCGGCACCGGCGTGTCGGAGGTCGGTCCTCCTCGTCGCCACCACGGCCGATGTACGCCTGCTCCGAGTGATTGAAGATCGTGACGGACTCGATGATCGAGATTCCTGGGCCCTCCTGCACCGCGAAGATGTCGTCGCGCGCCATCTGGATGACGGAGGGTCACCTGATGGTCGGCCAGACCCGGAGCTTCGTCTCGATCACAGGGGCCCTCTTCGTGTCGTCCAGGAGCTGCACCGCGCCGCCCGCGAAAGGCCTCCTTCATGGGGCGTCGAAGGGCATAAGATGCGGTCGTCGCCCGTGTCGAAGCGGGAAGCTGCGGCGGCCTGGGCGTCGGAGGTGCGGGTCTTCTTGAATATGGGAGCGCCGTCGGTGCCGGCCGCGGTCGGCGTCACCTCGGCCCCCGCCACGGGTGAGCCGTCCTCCCCACTCTTGACGACGCCTTCGATGCGCCCTTCTTTCGCAGCGTGGGCGGGCGCCGCCAGGACGGATAGAGCCACGAGCGCGGCGAGGGTCGAGCCGACGACCCGTCCCCGGAGGTGATGGCATGGCCACTACGGGGCGAGGTTGCGCCGGATCCGGGCGATCTCGGCCTCGAAGGCCTCTTCCTCCGGCCCCCAGGGTGCTCCGATCGCGTCCAGATCCTTTATCGCTTCGACCGCCGCCGCTTCGTACTACGCGGTGCAGCTCCTTGAAGTCCTGGCCTTCGAGCGCCCGGCCTCCCTCTCCTCCTCGAGGTCGAGGATCGCGGTGAGGGGCGGCGCGCTTTCGCTCTTCGGCCTCGCCCGCGGCGAGCTCCCGTTCGGGCAGCTCTTTGCGAGGTCCGTCCAGAAGCCTCACCACGTATGCCGCGGCCCACCGCCCCAGCACGACGGCGATGGCGATCACTGCGGCCCCCCTGAACGCGGTCATCTCCCGCTCGAACCTGGCGTGGTCCTCGCTCGACACCTCGGGAACGGGGGCCGGGTTCCTGGTCCACGAAGCGGAGCAGCCACCACCGAGGAGACCCCCTCCTGCCACCGCCAGGAGGGGCAGGGCGCTCAGCCTCCGATGCCCACTTCCCCCGCGGGGGCTCGCATACGTGATGTCCCACTCCTCTTCGAGACGGTCGAGGATCTGCTCCTTCGTCATCCCTCCCTCGGCCCCACGCCACGATCTAGAGCGCATGTCGCCCGCCGCGGTCCGAGGGGCAGTCGTGGTGACCCCGTCGCAGAACGGGCTCATGATCTCGGCGGATATCTGGTTGGCGATGTCCTCCGGGGCTGCCAGCGCGGTGGACCCCAGCGGAAGAGGTGCCCAACCGAGGATGGCGACGACGGTGAGACGGGCGACCCTCATGTCCGGCCACCACGGTCTCCTCCCGGCGCCTCTGTCGCGCCGGCGCCCGTACCTCCCACCGGGGCGTGGCCGGCGAGGACGAAGCCGATCCCGACCGCCATCACCGCGGCCCCGCCCAGATCCACCACGTGAGCGGGTTCACAGCTCGAACCGCGGCGTCTCCGTCGGCGTCGAGCGAGGTCACGACTACGTAGAGGTCCTCCACGGGGGTGGTCCGGATGGCCACCTCCGATTGAGGCTGTTCCTGCGCGAGGGGAAGTTCCGCTGCGGGTGGAGCGTAGCCACGAAGTCGTCGCCTCGCCTCACCCCGATCGAGGTCCTGTAGATCTCTTTCTCAGGCGTGCTGCTGGTGGCCAGGTCGGCGTAGGTGAGGCTGTACGGACCGACCTCCATGCTCTCGCCGCGCGAGAGGGCGCGTGGCGCTCGGTCTTGAACGCCGCCCCCGCGAGCCGATGACGATCAGGACGACGCCGAGGTGGACGACGTAGCCGCCGTACCGCCTGCGGTTGCGGACGAGGGTCTGATTGATGGCTCCGAACCAGCCGAGCCCGTCACGCCTCCTGTAGGCGCGGGCCACGCCCGAACTCCGGCGAGATGGCGACCGTGGTGAAGGCCGCAGAGCCCGAAAGGCAAGGAGCGCTCCCGTGCTCCGAACACCGGCGAGCCCGAGCCCCAGGGCGGTCGCGGCCCCCGCAGCCAGCGGCACCTTGACGATCCTGGTGAAGGCTCCCTTGCTCATCCGCCTCCACGAGATGAGGGGGCCGATCCCCGTCAGCAGGATCAAGGCGAGACCGATGGGCACGAACACGGGAGTTGAAGAAGGGGGGGGCCGACCGAGAGCCTGGTCCCGGTGATGACCTCGGCCACCACGGGATAGATCGTTCCCCACAGGACGGTGATCGTCGCCGCGAGGAAGAGGACGTTGTTCGCGAGGAAAGCGGACTCCCCGGGACACGAGCGAGTCGAACCCGTTCACCGCCCGTAGAGAGTCGTAGCGGATCGCGATCAGCACGAGCCCGCCGAGCAGCATCAACGAGGAACGGAAGGAACCACTTCCCGATGGGCCCTTCGGTGAACGTGGATGTCGAAAGCAGCCCAGACCTCGTGAGGAAGGTCCCGAAGACCGCCAGGGTGTAGGTAAGAAGGATCAGCGAGACATTCCAGACCTTGAACATCCGCCGCTTCTCCTGGATCACGACCGAGTGCAAGAACGCGGTCGCGGTCAGCCACGGCATGAACGATGCGTTTTCCACCGGGTCCCAGGCCCAGTAGCCGCCCCAGCCCAGCTCGGTGTAGGCCCAGGCGCCCCCGAGGATGATCCCGATGGAGAGCGAGCTCCAGGCGAACAAGGTCCAACGCCTGGTCGGGTGAACCACGACTCCTCCAAGCGGCCCGAGATGAGAGCGGCTATCGCGAAGGCGAAGGGGATCGAGAGGCCGACGAAGCCCGTGTAGAGGAGTGGAGGGTGGATCACCATGCCCGGGGACTGGAGCAGCGGGTTGAGGCCCCGACCGTCGGCCGGGACGGATGCGAGTGTCGTGAACGGGTCCGCCGGCAGGACGAGGAGCAGCAGGAAGAAGATCGAGATGCCGGACAGGACGGCTCCCGTCCATGCGACCAGCCGGGAGCCGCGTCGGTGTGCTTGGTGCAGGGCGATGACGCTGAATCCCGTAAGGAGGAGGGTCCAGAAGAGGAGTGAGCCCTCCATGCCTCCCCACAGGGCGCTCAAGGTGTAGAGGCTCGAGAGGGACCTCGAGGAGTAGTTCGCCACGTACTCGATCGAGAAGGCAGGGGCGTAGCGGGCCGACACCAGGGACACCGCCGCGTGGGCGGTGAAGGCCGCCATGGCCGTGATCGCCCTGCGGCCGGCTTCTGCCAGGTCCTTGCGGGCGCGCAGCCCGCCGAGGGCGGAGAGGGTCGCGGCTACCAGCGCGAAGCCGAGCGCGAGGAAGAGCGAAGGCCGCCCCAGTGCCGCGAGCGACGTCATGGAAGAGACGGCCTCAGGCTTTCGCCTTGAACTTGGACGGGCACTTGGCGGTGACCTCCGTGGCGGTGAAGCTCTAGCCGTCGAACCGGCCCCGGGCGACGACGTCCGACTCTTCCTTGAACGTGTCCGGCAACGGTTGGTCGGTTTCGACGGTGACCTCGGTCGTTCCGTCGGTCAGAGCGAACGTGGTGATCAGGCCGTCGTGCTCGATCGAGCCCGGGACCACCGTGCCGTTGACACGGATGTCCTCTGTGGGGCCGGACGCCCCCAGGGCGTACACCTCGGTCGTGGTCTTGTAATACGCGGTCGAGCCGGGCCGGGCCATCGCCCACACCGTCAGCCCGACGAGGGTTAGCGCTATGAGGACGCCGCCGGCGATGAATTTGGCGCGTCGCTTGCCCGATGTGGGGGAAGGAACCGTCTCCATGTGAGAGCCCAGACTAAAGGATTGGGCGCACAAGGGCACCCGTTCGTCCCCCTAGTGGAGCAGGTACAGCGAGGCGACCAGCCCGAGCCAGATCACGTCGACGAAGTGCCAGTAAAGGACCACGGCTTCGACCCTTCCGCCCAGGGGCCGTCGCTCATCCTGCTTCGAAGCCCTGTAGCGGGCCGCCCCCAGCATGAGGACCCCCGCCAGGACGTGGAGCCCATGGAAACCGGTGAGCGTGTAGAAGAGCGTCGTCGATGCGTCCTCGGCGAGCCCGAAGCCGAGGCCCCGGTACTCGATCGCCTGACCTCCGAGGAACGCGATCCCGAGACCCATCGTCACGAGGAGCAGGCGGCCCGCCCTTGCCCCTTCGCCCCGGCCCGCCGCCTGCTGCGCGGCGTGGGCCGTCGCCGAGGAGAGCAGGAGGAGGGCGGTGATCGCGAGCGGAACCACCACCTCGATCTCTCTGCCGTCATGGAGGGACCCGCCCCCGCCGATGGCGAAGAAGGCGGAGATGAGGGCTCCGAAGAACATCGCCTCGGACGCCACGAACAGGATCATCCCGAGCAGCGGGGCGGGCACCGGCCTGCGTGCAACCGTTTGCTGGCTCATCGGGCCAGCATCGCCTCGATCGTCGTCGTGAGATCCTCTTCCGTGACGAGCCCGAGCGTCACCGGATCGTCGGTCGGCGTGCCGTCCCGAGCCACGAACCGCCCGTCGCGGCCGACGAACAGCGTCTGAGGCAGGGGGTCTCCGAGGGCAAGGGCGTCGACCAGCGCCAGGTCCGGGTCGCTCGCGATCGGGTACGTGATGCCGAACTCCTTCACGAATCTCCTCGCGTTCCCCGGGATGTCGCGCACGTCGATCCCCACGAACTTGACCCCTTCATCCTTGTATCGCTTCCAGGCCCTCTCGAGGTCCGGCGCCTCCTTCCGGCAAGGGCCGCACCAGGAGGCCCAGAAGTTGAGGACCACGAGGGACCCCTTCAGGTCCTCGTCGGTGAGCCTGCCGGACCCATCGAGGAGAGCGAGGTCGAAGGACGGGAGGGCCGCCGGGCCGCGCGCCTCTTCGGGAGCAGGCCGCAGGAACCCGTAGGCGAGGAGCCCGATCAGGATGAGGCCGATCAGGATCGCAGGGCCTTTGGGGCGGGGGTCGGGGAGGCCCTCGGTCTCGCTCTCAGTCACGTTCTGGAAAGGCTACCGCTCGGTTCTCCCGCACAAGTGCGCATAAGCGTCAGGGGGCCGCGCGGTCATATATTCTCCGTCGCAGAATGACGTCATCCCGCGTGGGTAAGCGTGCTCTCCATGTGCTCCTGGCCTTAACCGTCCTCGGGCTGGCTGCGTGTTCAACCGGTCCTCAGGACGCCCTTCGGCCGGAGCGCTACTTCGCCGAGAGGGCCGACCACTAATCGGATGCGGCCTTCATCAGCGCCGTCGTCATCTTCGTGCTCGTCGAGTCCGCTCTCGTCTACACGCTCGTCCGCTTCCGCTACAAGCCGGACCGCGAGGCGGCTCAGTTCCATGGCAACACGAAGCTCGAGGTGATCCTCACCCTCATCCCGTCTCTGATCCTGGCCGGGCTCGCGGTCCCGACGGTGCGGACGATCTTCGACCTCTTCGAGAAGCCTGAGGGGGCCATGGAGATCACCGTCGTCGGGCACCAGTTCTGGTGGGAGTACCGCTACACCGGCACCGACCCCGAGGTCGTGACGGCGAACGAGATGCACATCCCGACCGGCACCGACGTCTACCTGACGCTCGAGGGTGTCGCCGGGGACGTCAACCACTCCTTCTGGGTGCCGAGGTTGGCGGGGACCCAGGACATCGTGCCGGGCCGAGCGAACCACCTTCTTCTTCGAGCCGACGTGGCCGACGAGTACTGGGGGCAGTGCAAGGAGTTCTGCGGCCTCTCACCGCGAACATGCGTCACAGGGTCATCGCCGAGAGTCCCGCCGACTTCCAGCAGTGGCTGAGCGACCAACAGCAACCTGCCGCTCCCGCTACCGGTGACGCCGTGGCCGGCGAGAAAGCTTTCCTCGAGAACGCCTGCATCGGTTGTCACACGATCCAGGGCACGGAGGCGGCGTCGACCATCGGGCCGAACCTCACCCACCTCGCCTCGCGGGCACCTTCGCTGCCGGGACCTTTCCGCTCGAGGCGAGCTACTTGGAGCAGTGGGTGGCGGACGCGCCTCGCATGAAACCGGGGCACCGATGCCCTCGGGCATACGGGACCTCGGGCTCACCGAGCAAGAGGTCAGGGACATAGTGGCCTACCTGTTGACTCTGAAGTGATGGATCTGATGCTGGTCAAGGGAGAGATTTCATGGCAACAGTAGCGGTGCAGCAGCGCCGGGGGCTGTACACGCGGCCGCGGGCAACGAGGGGTGTCTGGAGCTGGTTCACGACCGTGGACCACAAGAGGGTCGGGATCCTCTATGGGTTCACCGCCTTCGTCTTCTTCATCCTGGGGGGGCTCGAGGCACTCGCGATCCGCACGCAGTTGGCGGAGCCGAACGCGAACTTCATGTCGCCCGAGCTGTACAACCAGTTCTTCACGATGCACGGCATCACGATGATCTTCCTAGTGGTCATGCCGTTCGGCGCGGCGATCATGAACTACTTCATCCCGCTGATGATCGGAGCGCGAGACGTCGCTTTCCCTCGTCTCAACGCGTTCAGCTACTGGGTCTTCGCCCTGGGTGGCGTCTTCATCTACTCGAGCTTCTTCCTTGGAGGAGCGCCGGACGGAGGCTGGTTCGGCTACGCGCCTCTCAGCGAGACGCTTCCCGGCCCGGGCATGACGTACTACTCGCTCGGACTGCAGATCCTGGGTGTCGCATCTTTGGCCGGTGCAGTGAACCTCATCATCACGATCATCAATATGAGGGCCCCGGGGATGACGCTGATGCGCATGCCGGTCTTCGTGTGGATGACGCTCGTGACCCAGTTCCTGCTCCTCTTCGCGATGCCGATCATCGCGGTCGCCCTCTTCCAGCTGATGTTCGACAGGGTGTGGGGAGCGAACTTCTTCGACCCCGCCACCGGCGGTGACCCACTCTTGTGGCAGCACCTCTTCTGGCTCTTCGGTCACCCCGAGGTCTACATCATGATCCTGCCTGCGATGGGGGTCGTGTCCGAGATCCTCCCGACCTTCGCCCGCAAGCCGATCTTCGGCTACGCGGCCGTCGTGTTCTCGGGCATCGCGATCGGCTTCATGGGCTGGGGGGTGTGGGCGCACCACATGTTCGCGGTGGGGCTGGGGCCCGTTGCCAACGCCGCGTTCGCGCTATCGACGATGTTCATCGCGGTACCGACGGGGGTGAAGATCTTCAACTGGATCGGGACCCTCTGGGGCGGCAACATCCGGTTCAAGACCCCCGTGCTTTTCGCCATCGGCTTCGTGTCGATGTTCATCATCGGGGGCCTCTCCGGGGTCATGCACTCGCTCGTTCCGCACGACGCGCAGCAGACGGACACGTATTTCGTCGTTGCTCACTTCCACTACGTGCTGTTCGGTGGCGCCATGTTCGGCCTCTTCGGCGGGTTCTATTACTGGTGGCCCAAGGTCTTCGGGCGTTTGCTCGGGGAGGGACTCGGCAAGCTCCAGTTCTGGCTCATGTTCATCGGCTTCAACCTTGCCTTCTTCCCGATGCACATCGTCGGCCTGAAGGGGATGCCTCGCCGGATCTACACCTATCCCGACGGGATGGGCTGGAACCTGATGAACATGATCGAGACCGTGGGCGCGTACCTGATCGCGGTAAGCCTCCTCGTCTTCATCGCGAACGCCCTTCGCACCCGCAAGCACGGCGAGGAGCCGGGCGATGACCCGTGGGACGGGCGGACGCTCGAGTGGACGACTTCGTCTCCTCCTCCGGACCACAACTTCGACGAGGTCCCTATCGTCAAGAGCCGGGACGATCTGTGGCACAAGAAGTACTCCGAGGACCCGGAGGGCCAGCCGGTTCCGGTGATCGCAGGTGGCGCCGACGGGCACGACGACCACTCCGGTCACGGCATCCACCTGCCGTCGCCGTCGATCTTCCCGTTCGTCGCCGCCCTGGGCCTTCCGATCCTCGGTTACGGGGTCGTCTACCAGCGGACACCGGTGCTGATACTGGGGGCCGTCGTGGCGTTGTTCGGCTTCTTCGCCTGGAGCCTCGAGCCCTCGGTGGAGCCCGAGTGAGCGCTCAGCCGACGCAGGTGACTCCTGCGGCCGATCACCACACGAGCACGGGACTCGACAACGTAAAGCTCGCCATGTGGGCGTTCCTCGGGTCCGAGTGCCTCTTCTTCGGCTCGTTCATCTCGACTTACCTGCTGTACCGCAACCAGCACACCGAGGGCCTGGGCCCGGCCGACGTTTACGACATCCCATTCACGTCCGTGAGCTCGTTCGTCCTCCTCATGTCGAGTCTCACGATGGTTCTGGCGTTGGCTTCGATCCAGAAGGGGGACCAGCGGCAGATGCGCATCTGGCTCCTCGCTACCGCCATGCTGGGCACGGTCTTCATCGGAGGTCAGATCTTCGAGTTCACCTCGTTCGTCGAGGATGGCCTGAAGCTCGACACGAGTCCGTTCGCTAGTAGCTTCTTCGTGCTCACCGGGTTCCACGGTGTCCACGTGACCGTAGGCATCCTGATCCTGCTGTCGTTGGTCGGCATGTCGTATTTCGGAAAGCTCGAGAACGACGGCGCCCGGACCGTCGAGATGGTGGGCCTTTACTGGCACTTCGTCGACATCGTTTGGATCATCATCTTCACCGTCATCTATCTGATCCCGACCTGATAGGGAGATAGGCATGGGCAGCAGCGCAGATCACATCGAGGAGCACGGGCACCCGACCCCCCGGAAGTACGTGGGGATCGCGATCATCCTTGCGGTTCTGACGGCGATCGAGGTCGCCGTCTCTTACATAAAGGCGATCGAGCCGATCCTCGTCCCGGTGCTGCTGGTATTGGCGCTCGTCAAGTTCCAGATGGTGGCGTCGTGGTTCATGCACCTGCGCTTCGACAACTCGATCTTCAAGCGGCTTTTCATCACTGGGCTCGTGACTGCGGTCCTCGTCTTCGGCGTCGTTCTGTGGTGGTTCTTCAGCCACGGGGGCCCGGTCTCTGGGCCCACCTAGACCTTTATGAGTCTTCTCGCTTCGGCCGCCTCGCCGGACGACCTCTGGCACTGGCATCCGCACCTCGACGTCTGGTTGCTCGTGGCGATCCTCGTGATCGGCTATGTCGCCGCGATCCACGTGCTGGGACCGAAGCACGTCCCGCTGGGGGAGGAGCCGGTCTCTCGCCGCCAGAAGACCGTCTACATGCTGGGGGTGTTCTCGCTGTGGGTGGGGGCGGATTGGCCCATGCACGACGTTGCCGAGGGCTACCTCTTCAGCGTCCACATGTTGCAGCACATGATCTTCTCGTTCGTGGCCGCCCCGCTGCTCCTGATGGGGATCCCGAAGTGGCTGCTGCGCTTAGCCCTTCGCCCGCCTCGGGTCATGAAGCTGGTTCGGGTGCTCACCCGGCCCCTGATCGCCTTCGTCGTCTTCAACGCCATCATCGCCATCACACACTGGCCGGCTCTCGTGAACCAGTCGGTTCAGTCCGAGCTGCTCCACTTCACGCTTCACTCGATCCTGTTCACCCCGGCGGTCCTCAAGTGGTGGCCGGTCGTGGACCCTCTGCCCGCAACGAAGCGGCGTTAGCAGCCCGGGAAGATGATTTTTATGTTAGCCCCGGCGCTCCTCCCGACGGGGCCCGCCTCGGTCCTCACGGTGGGTACCCACCCATCTACAGCTTCTACGAGAGCGCGCCTCGGCTGTGGGAGAGCTTCGATGCCGTGGCCGACCAGAGGGTGGCCGGGCTACTCATGAAGCTGGGAGGCGGTTTGCTACTGTGGGGCGTGATAGCGGCCGTATTCTTCCGCTGGTATGCCGCTGAAGAGTCCGGCGGCGTCGACAAGTCGCTGACCTGGGACGACTTCGAGCAGGATCTACAAGCTTGGGATCTGAGGAGGACATGAGCCAGAACGAACCGGGTGAAGAGCCGCTCGTAGGCGAGGTCCGCGTAGGGTGCCTCTGCCGGTGATCATCCCGCTGGGGGCGCTCCTCGTGATCGCGCTGCTGGCGATCGTCTTCTCGCAGATCCTTCTTTCCGTGCCGCACGAGGCCGCGACGATCATCGCGATCGCGACCGCTGCCAACATCCTTGCGGGCTGTGCTTTCCTCGCGCTGCGGCCGCGTATGCAGAGGGCGACGATGCTCGAGCTGGGGGCCGTGGTCCTCTACCCGGTGATCATCGGCTTCGCGATCGCTCAGTTCGGGATCGGGGAGTCCGCACATGGCGGCGAAGCGGCTCATGCCCCCGAGCCCCCCTCCCGCCGCGGCCAATACGATCGTGGCGCAGAACATCGCCTTCGACGTGACCGAGATAGAGCTTCCCGCAGGGGGAGTCGCTCAGCCACACGCTCGACAACCAGGACGGTGCCCCGCACAACTTCGCCATCTACCCGACCGAGAAGGCGGGGCCGGTCAGGTCGATCCGATCTTCCAGAGTGACAACGTAGCCCCGGGGGCCAGCGCGACCTTCGAGTTCGAGACTCCCGCCGGGCGACTACTACTTCCAGTGCGACCTACACCCCAACATGAACGGCACCCTAACCACCACCCAATAAACCCCTTGGCGGGTTTCTGGAGGATGTAGAACCCCTATTCGTCCGATTTCTCGACAAGAACCCAGTTGTGTGCGGCGCCACACGTGGCTTCACGTCTACTAGCTATCTCGCGTAGGTGCGTCCAGAGACGAGATGCGTCGACACGCCGTCGCGCAACACGGGGTATTGAGCGGGCTCAGGCGCGAGCGAGGGGATCCATCCCAAGATGATTTGGCGGGAGAGCTGAGCTCGGCGTTTGGCGGGAGGTTTATCCTCGGGTCTACGCGGTCGGCGGAGCCCCCGACGTGGAAGAGCTATCTGATGGCCGCCTGTCTCTGGGGCGGAGAGGCGGCAGCCGTCTCCCATAGAGCTGCAGCGACGCTCTGGGGACTCGACCACTGCGATTGGGAGATCGTCGAAATCTCTGCCGTTAGAAGGGCTCCTGCGCCTGGCGGGCTCATCCTCCATCGCAGGGACGTCTTTCCAAAGGGCGGCTCATCCACATCGAGGGGATCCCGGTATTTGACCTACCGAGGACCATCTTTGACCTGTGCGCTGTGGGAAGGCGTAGGAGGGCGGAGGCAGCCATGGATGGGGCCCTGCGCCGAGGGCAGGTATCCGTCCATCATCTCGAAGAGATTCTGCTCGAGGAGGCCCGGCAGGGCCGTACCGGAACGACCTTGCTGAGAAAGCTCCTCTTCGAACGAAGCAACCGGATAACCGACAGCGAGCTCCAGCGAAATCTCGTAGCGAGGCTTCGTGGCGACAGTCTGACCGGGTTCAAGCAGCACTTTCGGGTTCGGGACGAAACTGGTTTCGAAGCCGAGGCGGACCTGGCATGGCCGGAGGTCCTGTTCGGAATCGAGGTCGACGGGTACTCCGCCCACTCCTCTAAGGCGGCCTTCGATCACGACCGGGAGCGCCACCGTCGCCTCGTGGCACTCGGATGGACCATCATCCACGTGACCCACAAGGACCTCAAGAGCCCTCGAAAGCTCCTTGCTCAGATCCAGGGCCTGTCTAGCCGCCGCGGCCTGAGCGCTTCGGCGCGTCAACCGCCAGTTCTTGTCGAGTTATCGGACGCATATGGGTTCTACATCCACTCAGAACCCTCCACCCGAGCTTTCAGAGGAGGGTGTCTAGGGCGGTGGCTAGGAAGAGCAGGGCTAGGTAGTAGATCGAGTAGCGGAAGAGGCCCCAGGCCACTCGGGGGGCCGGCTTGCGGTTGAGCCGCACCGCGTACCAGATGAACACTCCGTTGAGGACGAGGGCCGAGGCGAGGTAGATGATGCCCATCTGGCCCACCGAGAAGAAGATCAGGCACATCGCGAGCAGCAGGAAGCTGTACAGCAGGATCTGCTTCGCGGTCTCCTCTCGCCCGTACACGACCGGCATCATCGGCACCCCCGCCGCCGCGTACTCCTTCTCGTAGCGGAGGGACAGGGCCCAGAAGTGAGGCGGCGTCCAATAGAAGACGATCCCGAAGAGAGCCAAGGCCGGAAGCTCGATGGTTCCCGTCACGGCCGCCCACCCGATGAGGGCAGGAGCGGCCCCCGCGGCCCCCCCGATCACTATGTTCTGCGGCGTAGACCGCTTCATCCCGATCGTGTACACGAAGACGTAGAAGAGAAGCGCTCCCAAAGAGAGCCAGGCCGAGATCATGTTGACCGTCGCCCACAGGAAGAAGAAGGCGAACGCTCCCAACGCGGCCCCGAACCAAAGGGCGTTCACCGGCGCCACCTTGTGCGCCGGCAGCGGCCTGCGTTTCGTGCGGGTCATCACCTGGTCGATGTCCCTGTCGATGTAGCAGTTGATGGCCCCGGCCCCCCCAGCCGACAGCATCCCCCCGAACAGCGTGGCGAGGACGAGCCTGATCGGAGGCATCCCGCCGGCCGCAACGATCATCGGGGGGACCGTCGTGACGAGAAGCAACTCGATGATGCGGGGCTTCGTGAGGGCGACGTAGGCGGCCGCCTTCTGCCGCCACCCCAGTCTCTCGATCACCACAGGGTCTGCGGAAGAAACCGGCGCCGCGCCCTCCCGCTCTTCGAGCTGCAACGCTCCGGAGTCGGAGACCGCCAGTCGCCTCACCTCAGGCCCCCTGCCCCAAGGGAGCGGGGGCCCGTCCCCGTCCGGCTTCCCGGGAGGCCTCGGCCAGCTTGGGGTTCGTGGCCACGGTGAGCGTCACGAGGCTCGCCCAGATGCACGCCCCGATCGCGAGGTGCAGCGTCACGAACGCCGCGTTCAGCTCGGTCCAAACGTTGGCTGCCCCGATGAGGACCTCGACGAAGAACAGGCCCCCGGCGATGTGCGCCATGCGGGCAGCGAAGGGGTTCTCCTCCTTGTGCTTGACGATCTGAAGGGTCGCCCACAGGACGACTCCGCCCACGATCAGCGCCAGTGCCCGGTGGAGGAAATGGATCGCCTTCACCTCGACCGCGAGGTCGGGGATGACCCGACCGTCCATGAGCGGCCAGTCGGGGAACACCAGCCCGGCCCCCCTGCCCGAGACATAGGACCCGACCAGCATGAGCAGGAACACCGCGGCCGCCGCTCCCTTGGCCCGCTTGCTGATGCCCGCATCCGGAGGGGCGGGAAGCCTCCCCTCGTGCGCGGAGGCAGAGAGCGAGATGTAGATCAGCAGCGCCAGCAGAGCGAGGGCCGTCCCGAGATGAAGGATCACCGACTCCGCATCGAGGTGCAGCTTCACCACGAGCATCCCGATCACTGCCTGGGACATGACCAGTAGGAACGCGCCCACGGACGGCCACACGAGCCGAGGTGCCTCAGACCTGCGCCTGAGGGCGAAGACCATGAGGGCCCCCAGCAGCACGACAACGATCGACGCGGCGAGGCGGTGGGAGAACTCGATGACCATCGCCCGGTTCGCGAGCGAGGGCACCAGCCGACCCGAGCAATCGGGCCAGTCGTCG
Source organism: Actinomycetota bacterium (assembly GCA_030448085.1). Next base: position 16,758 of record JAUJNU010000027.1, read on the forward strand.
CCGCAGCCCAGGCCTGATTTCGTGGCGCGGACGAGCCCTCCCACAGCTATGAGGAAGAGCGTTGCGAAGGTGGAGGCAACGGCTAGGCGCCGGAACGCGGTCATCGGTCCGATGGTAACCGGGGGCAGTTCTATGGCTGACGCGGCATTACCCTCGAAGCATGAAAAACACGAAGCCCGTACTCATCGTCCCGCTGCTCCTGGCCGCGCTCTTCACATCGGCCTGCGCCCGCCCCGGCTCTGACACCTCCGGCACACCGGAGCCCGAACAGACCGCCCCCGCATCCGAGGCGAGCTTCGACAGCTCCTGCGGGGTGGGCCCCGCCTGCCCGGTGTTCGCATCCTCGGAGACCGTCGTCGGCAAGAACCGGTTCCTCGTGGGTCTCATCAACGATGACGACGCTCCCATCGCGAGCCCGGAGATCGACATGCACATCGACTTCTACGACCTGTCCGGCGACACGAGCAAGCCGGTCGCCTCGGACGACCCCGAGTTCATCTACACGATCCCGAAGGTCGTCGGTCTTTACGTATCGCATGTCGAGTTCGATCGACCCGGCCCCTGGGGGGCCGCGATCACGGTCACGGGCCCCGGCCTCGAGGAGACGACCGTCCGGTCGAGCTTCGAGGTAGCGGCCGAGGGAACGACGCCGGCCCTCGGGGCCGAGGTGCCGGCCTCGGACACCCCCACCGGCTCGAGCCCGGCCGAGCTGAAGAAGATCTCGACCGACCCCGACCCCGATCCCGACTTCTACGAGCTCTCGGTAGCCGACGCCCTCGAGAGAGGCGAGCCCTTCGTCCTCACGTTCTCGACGCCCAAGTACTGCGCCTCGCAAACCTGCGGCCCTACCCTCGACATCGTGAAGGAGGTCGCTGAGGCCAACCCCCGCTTTACCTACATCCACGCTGAGCCGTACGAGGGGCTCGAGCCGCAGTACGACCCTCCGAACACGACGAAAGCCGTTCAGGAGTGGGGACTGCCGAGCGAGCCCTGGGTCTTCGTCGTCGACGAGGACGGCAAGCTGCGGGCTAAGTTCGAGGGGGCCGTGTCGGCCGAAGAGCTCTCGGCCGCGCTGAAGAGCCTCTAGCCGTCCGCTATCTCGAGGGCGAACAGGCCCTCGTCTCTCTGCTCGTGTGTCACGACCACCGGGTCGCTCGACGCTCGATGGGCGTTCAGGTGGTCGAGCGGGAACCCGTACTCGTGCTTCGGGTCGATGAGGAACTCGTATGACTCCTCGCCGGACTTCACCGTGAACGCCTCTACGACTCCGAGCTCGGGCGAGCGGATGTCGGTCACCACACCGGTGAAGGGTTGAGCAGGCGATCCGGAAGTAGCGGCGGGCGTGGCCGCGGGCTCGTCACCGCCGCACGAGACGAGGGCCACGGCCAGCACCGAGACCAAGCAGAAGGTTAGTCCTCGCATGCGGCCATAGGGTAGCGCCCATGCCCGGCGCCTCACCTTCATCAGACGAGCTCCGCACGCTCATCGACCGCGAGCTCCACCGCTTCCTCGCATCCAAGCGGGATGCGCTGCCCGAGGCCGGGTTCCTCATCGAGGAGATCGTTCGCCTCATCGACGCCGGCGGGAAGCGCCTGCGCCCGTCCTTCTGCTACTGGGCCTTTCGGGCTTCCGGAGGGGCGCACGGCACCGAGATCATCACCGCCGCCGCCGCCCTCGAGCTGCTGCACACCTTCGCGATCGTGCACGACGACATCATGGACGCCTCGGACGAGCGCCGGGGTGAGCCCACCTCACACGCCCGGCACGGCGTCTCGGCCGCGATCCTCGTCGGGGATCTCGCCCTCGTCCTTGCCGACGCGGCCCTCATGGAGGCCGGCTTCCCCCCGGCGCAGCTGATCGACGCTCTGGCGGCCTACTCGAGGATGCGCCAGCAGGTGATCGCGGGTCAGTTCCTCGACCTCGCCGCCGCCGAGGAGGAAGCGATCAGCGAGGAGGATGCTCGCAAGATCGCGATCCTGAAATCGGGCCGCTACTCCGTCGAGGAGCCGCTGGCGATCGGTGCCGCCCTTGCCGGCGCCCCGGACTCGACCCGTAGCGAGCTGAAGGCTTTCAGCGCGCCCCTGGGTGAGCCTTCCAGCTGCGCGACGACCTCCTCGGGATGTTCGGCGAACGTTCCAACATAGGTAAGCCCGTCGACTCCGACATCAGGAGGGGCAAGCGCCACGTGCTGTTCGCTAAGGCCGCAGGCCGCGCCCAGGGGCCGAGCGGGATTTCTTCATCCGCAACTGGGGCGGCGGAGAGGCGCTCGATGACGCTTCGATCGGGCGGCTCCGAAAGCTCGTCGAGGAGTCGGGCGCCAAGGCCGACACCGAGACTCTGCTCGAGTCGCTCGCGGGCCGGGCGATGGCTGCCCTGACCCGCCTCGCGGCCCCCCCGGACGCCCGTGCAGCCCTCGGCGACCTGGCCTCGAGGGCCACAGATCGGCACCACTGAGCCCACCGGGCCGTGATTGCGCCACCCCCCTGCTGTCGTCCGGGTAGATTTGCTCAAGGCTCACCTCGGCGCGGTGTTGTCGAGGGGCTTTCAGGTTCGCCCCGGTGGGGTGCACGCTCGGAAAAGCGGAGGCTAGGTGGACCCAGAACAGATCTACTCAGAGGTGTTGTCGGAGGAGCAGGGCAAGGGAAGCGCAGGCCCGGTTGCCGAGGCCCGTGCCAAGGCCGCTCGTCAGCGAGCGGTTCACGGCTCGCCCCATCCGAAAGAGGCCAAGTGGTGGGCGGGGGCCCAGCCCCACCTCGAGGGAGGGGGCGACGCGGCCCCCGCCGAGCAGGCCGAAGAAGAGCCAGCAGCAGAGGCCGAGGAAGCCCCCGCCGCCGAGGCCGCAACTCCAGATGCCACTCCCGCTCACACGCCTGCCGACGCTCCCACCCCCGAGGCCGATTCATCCATGGAGCCCGCGGTTCAGGGTGGCGAGGCCCCCGTCGCCGACCAGACCCCGGCCCCCGAGCGCACCTCCACCCCCGCACCTGCCCCCGTCCCCGCCGAGGCCCCAGCGGCTGCTGCTGCCGTGGCTACGGCGGCCCCATCGCCCGCCCGCCCCTCCGGCGTCACGCACGGGACCGCCACCGGGAACAGGCTGCGCCCCGAGGACACCGTCGCGACCGAGGCGCAGTTCCAGGGGCAGCAGGCGATGTACGACCGTCGCAAGCTGATCGACGAGCTCGTGGCCACAGGGGTCCCGGCGGTGAGCGCGGAGGACTCCGGCAGGAGAGGCTCCCCGCTGCTGGCGGTCGCCTACATCCTGATCCCGCTGCTGGCCCTCATGTTCCTCGCCGGCCAGGAGGACGACACTGAGGCCGTCGCAGAGCCAACCGAGGCCGCGGCCCCCGCGGAGGAAGAGGCCGGCGCCATCACGGTCGTTGCGGCCAACATCGCGTTCGATACCGAGACCCTCCCGGTTCCCGCGGGGGAGCCGGCCACCATCACGCTTGACAACCAGGACGCCGCACCTCACAACATCGCCTTCTACAAGAACGAGGCCGACGGGCAGGCCCAACAGGACGCGCTGTGGGACGGGGAAGACGTGCCGCCGGCCGCCAGCGTCACCTACGAGACCACCCCCGTCGAGAAGGGCAACTACTACTTCCAGTGCGACATCCACCCGAACATGAACGGGGAGGTCACGGCCGAGTAGGAGGACCCCGACGAGGGGGCCGAGGGTTAGACTCAGCTAGTTAGTGAAAATTTTCACAAGCTTCTACCGCAACCCCTGAGGAGCGGTTCGTGACTACCGAGGTTGACGTAGCGATCGTGGGCGGAGGCCCCTCCGGGGCGGCCGCGGCGCACCTGCTCGCCTCCAGGGGCCATTCCGTCCTCGTGTGCGAGAAGAAGGAGTTCCCGCGCGAGAAGACCTGCGGCGATGGCCTCACGCCCCGCGCCGTCAAGGCGCTCGGCGAGATGGGACTCGGGTCCGAGCTCCAGACGTGGGAACGGGTGAAGGGCCTCCGGGTGCAGGGCGGGGGCCGAACCCTCGAGTTGCCTTTCCCCAAGCTCGAAGCCTGGCCCGATTACGGCCTCGTCAAGCCCCGCAAGGATCTCGACCGCATCGTGCTGAACCACGCCGAGGAGGCGGGGGCGAAGGTGCTGTACCACACGCAGGTGACCGAGCCCCTGTTCGAAAAGGGCGTCCTCGCGGGCTTCCGAGCGAAGCGGGACGAAGGTGTCGAGGAAGTAAGGGCCAAGTGGGTCATCTGCGCCGAGGGATCCGCCACGAAGTTCGGCCGGTCCATCGGCCGCCACCGTGACCCCGGATACCCGATGGGCCTCGCGATCCGGCAGTACTTCAAGTCGCCGATGCAGAGCTCGGGCTGGTTCGAGGCCTTCCTCACGGTCCGCTCCAAGACAGACGCTCTTCCTGCGTACGGGTGGGTCTTCCCGGTCGGGGACGGGACCGTCAACGCCGGAGTAGGGCTCCTGTCGACGTTCGGCGCCTGGCGCGAGGTGAACCTGCACAGCCTCCAGCACGACTTCATCTCCGGGCTCCCCAAGGAGTGGGATATCAACGTCGGGACCGTCTGCTCCAAGCCGCGGGCCGGCAGGCTCTTCATGGGCGGGAGCGTGTGGCCGCCGCACGGGCCGGGCTTCCTTCTCACGGGAGACGCCGCCGGGATGATCAATCCCTGCAACGGAGAGGGGATCGCCTACGGGTACGAGACGGGGCGGACGGCGGCCCGCCATCTGGACGAGGCCCTTCGCAACGGCAGCTCGCACGTCCTCGAGGGGTACACGGAGGAGCTCGAGTCCACGTATGGTCCCTAGTACAGGCTGGGGCGCAGGTTCGTGAAGCTGATCGGGCACCGTCTTCTGATGGAGAAGCTCGTCTCTCTGGGGATGCAATCGAAGTCGCTCATGAGCTTCACGTTGACGATGCTGGGCAACCTCGAAGACTCGAGATCACCGAGCGGGGAGCAGAAGATCATGAGGTTCCTTAAGAAGCTTGCCGAGGTGAAGCCGTGAACCTGCCGGCTTATCTCCCGATCCTCTTCCTTCTCGTCCTGTCGACGTTGTTCGCGGTTGGATCCATCGTCGCCGCGTCGAGGTTGACGCCTCGCAACTGGACCGCGGCCAAGCTCGCCGCGTACGAGTGCGGCATCACTCCGGAGGGGCCGGACGAGAAAGAGCGCTTCCCGGTCAAGTTCTATCTGATAGCGATGCTGTTCATCGTCTTCGACATCGAGACCGCTTTCATGTATCCGTGGGCGGTCGCGTTCGACGAGCTGAAGATCTTCGGCCTCATCGAGATGGGTGTCTTCCTTGCGATCCTCCTTGCGGCTTACGCCTACGTATGGAAGAGGGGCGCGCTCGAATGGGCGGAGTAAGCGACGCGGTCGGCGCGAACTTCGTAACGGCTCGGCTGGACAAGCTTGTCAACTGGGCCCGTAAGTCCTCCCTGTGGCCGATGACGTTCGGACTTGCCTGCTGCGCCATCGAGATGATGGCTACGACCATGCCGAGGCACGACCTGGCCCGGTTCGGTATGGAGGCT
>JAUJNU010000028.1 GCA_030448085.1 Actinomycetota bacterium
CACGTCCTGCCCACGGGGGGGACCGCTCGTTTCGCCTCGGGGCTCGGCACGGCCGACTTCGTCAAGCAGATCTACGTCTGCAGCCTCGAGCGTGAGGGGCTGGCCGCCCTGGCGCCTCACATCGACGCTCTCGCCGCCGCCGAGGGGCTGCCCGGTCATGCAGCTTCCGTATGGGCCCGCCTCGAGCAGGGTGAGTCGTGAGCGAGACGAGCGGGCTTCTCCCGGTGCGGGACGACCTCGCCGAGGTGGCCCCGTACAGGACGCCCGCGAGGGCGCCGGGCCTGAGGCTCGACAGCAACGAGTCGCCTTACCCGCCCCCGCCCGCTTTCGTCGACGAGCTGGCGGCCGCCCTTCAGGCCGAGTCCTTGAACAGGTACCCAGACGCGGGCGCGAACGATCTCCTGCAGGCACTCAGCGACGCCACCGGGTGGGGAACGGACGGGCTCTGGGTCGCGAACGGGTCGAACGAGGTCCTGCTGCACCTCTTCCTCGCATTCGGGGGCCCGGCCCGCACCTCGCTCACGTTCGAGCCGACGTATTCGCTGCACACGCTGGTTGCCCGCGTCGCAGGGACCCGGACGGTCTCGCTGCCGCGGGGGGAGGGCTTCACCGCACCGAAGCTCCCGAGCAGCGGGGAGCGCCCCGACATCGTCATGCTCTGCTCGCCCAACAACCCGACGGGCGGGGTGGAGCCGCTCGACACGGTGCGGGAGCTGCTCGAGCCGCGCGACCGCCTCGTGGTGGTGGACGAGGCCTACATCGACTTCGCCCCCGAGGGGACGAGCGTATCCCCGCTGCTGGCGGACCACCCCAACCTCGTGATCGTGAGGACGTTCTCCAAAGCGTGGCGGCTGGCCGGGGTGAGGCTCGGTTATCTGCTCGCCCACCCCGCGGTCGTCGAGGGGCTCGCTCGCGTGCGGCTCCCGTACGGGCTCACGTCCCTCGCCCAACAGGCTGGGCTCTCGGCCTTGAGGCACGAAGGCGAGACCAGAGAGACCGTCGCGAAGATCGTTGCGGAGAGAGACCGGATCGCCTTCGAGCTCGGAGCGCTGGGCCTCGTGACTTACCCCTCCCACTCCAACTTCGTCCTGTTCGAGGTCGCCGACCCCGTCGCCGCGTGGGATGCCCTTGCCGCCGAGGGGATATACGTACGCCGCTTCCGGGATGTGCCCGGCCTGGAGCGGGCGTTGAGGGTGACGGCAGGGCTCCCCGAGGAGGTGGACGCGTTCCTCGCCGCGATGAGGGAGGTTGTGTGGCATGCGTAGCGCTTCCGTTGAGCGGGTGACGAATGAGACGAGGGTGAGGATCGCTCTCTGCCTGGACGGTGGCGAGGTGACGATCGGGACCGGCATCCCCTTCTTCGATCACATGCTGGACCAGGTCGGCCGTCACGGGCGCCTGGGCCTCGACCTCAGCGCCGAAGGGGACCTCGAGATCGACGGCCACCACACCGTAGAGGACACGGGGATAGTGCTGGGTCAAGCGCTGGCCGAAGCCCTCGGCGACAAAGCCGGGATCAAACGCTACGGCGACGCGCTCGTGCCGATGGAGGAGTCGCTTGCCCAGGTGGCGCTGGACCTTTCCGGGCGGACCCTGCTCGTGTACGAGGCCGATCTCCCGGCAGGGGAGATCGGCGCTTTCGACGTGGCCCTCGTGGAGGAGTTCCTCCAGGCGCTGTGCAGGTCCGGAGGCATCACGATGCACGTGCGGCTCCTCGCGGGGAAGAACCTCCACCACATGGTGGAGGCGATCTTCAAAGCGTTCGCGCGCGCTCTGGCGGACGCCGTGGCCACCGACCCGGCGGCCGGGGGGCGTGTGCCGTCCACGAAGGGGGCCTTATGAAGGTCGCCGTCCTCGACCACGGCAGGGGCAACCTCCGCAGCGTCGCCCGTGCCCTCGAGGAGGCTGGGACCTCCGCTGCGATCACGTCCGACCCGGCCGACCTCGCGTCCGCCGACGCGCTGTGCGTGCCGGGTCAGGGGATCTTCGACAGGTGCATGGATGACCTCAACTCCAGCGGGCTCGCCGGCGCGATCGTGGCCTGGGTCGGCGAGGAGCGTCCTTACCTAGGGATCTGCCTCGGCCTCCAGGTGCTGTTCGAGGCCAGCGAAGAGGGCGAGCACGTTCCCGGGCTTGGTCTGCTGCGGGGCGAGGTGAGGAGGCTGCAGGGTAAGGTGCCGGTTCCGCATATCGGTTGGAACACCGTCGGTCCCGAGCACTACTACTTCGACCATTCCTTCGCAGCGTTCCCGGAGGACGACAGCATCGTCAAGGGCTGGTGCCGTCACGGCCCCCGCTTCGCTGCCTGGGTCGAGACGGGCTCCGTGACGGGCGTGCAGTTCCATCCCGAGAAGAGCGGCCGTGCAGGGATCGAGCTTCTTCGAAGGTGGGTGACATCCGTATGAGTCGATTCACGGTCTACCCGGCCGTGGACATCTCCCAGGGCCGTTGCGTCCGGTTGCTCCAAGGGCGCTTCGGAAGCGAGACGGTCTACTCCGACGACCCGGTCAAGGTAGCCCTCGGGTTCAGCAGCGCGGGAGCCCGCTGGCTCCACATCGTCGACCTCGACGGGGCCCGGACCGGGGTTCCGGCGAACAGGGACCTGGTCCTCGAGGTCGTGAAGCGTGCCTCCTGCCCGGTTCAGGCCGGCGGCGGGATGCGAACGATCGACGACGTCGAGGAGGTCCTCGCGGCCGGCGCGAACCGCGCCGTGCTCGGCACCGTCGCGATGGAGGACCCCGAATCGATGGCGCGAGCTTGCGCACGTTACGGCGAGCGGATCGTCGTCTCTCTCGACGCGCGAGGGGGAGAGCTCGCCTCGCACGGTTGGACCGTCGGGACGGGGATGCCGGTGCTCGACGCGGTGAAGGCGTTCGAGGCTGCCGGGGTCTGCATGTTCGTCTACACGGACGTCGGCAGGGACGGGACGCTCGCCGGCCCCAACCTCGAGGGCCTCGCCCGGATCACCGAAGTCACCGACATACCCGTCGTCGCATCGGGTGGCATCGGGACGCTCCAAGAGCTTCAGGTGGTTGCCCGCCTGCACTCGGAGGGGGTGACGGGGGCGATCGTCGGCCGGGCTCTCTACGAGAACAAGTTCTCGATCCGGGAGGCCATGATCGCTGCCGATGAGGCCGCCGCCGGGCGCGCAGAGCTGCCTCTCGTCGAGCCCTAAGGCGGCTCCGTGCTGGCGAAGCGGGTGGTTCCCTGCCTCGACGTCGACCGAGGACGGGTGGTCAAAGGTGTGAGGTTCGTCGACCTTAAGGACGCGGGGGACCCGGTGGCGCTCGCCCGCCGCTACGAGAGCGAGGGTGCAGACGAGATCGTCTTCCTCGACATCACGGCTTCGCACGAGGGGCGCGACATCATCCTCGATACCGTGTCCCGCACCGCCGGGAGCGTCTTCATCCCGCTCACCGTCGGTGGGGGGGTGCGTGAGGTGGCGGACGCGAGGCGCCTCCTGCGTGCAGGGGCCGACAAGGTCGCCATGAACACGGCGGCCGTGGGCGACCCGGGCCTCATCAGGGAGGCCGCGTCCGAGTTCGGGGATCAGGCGATCGTCCTTGCGATCGACGCGCGAGCCCGGCCCTCCGGTGACGGATGGGAGGTCTTCGTTAACGGCGGCCGCCTGGGCACGGGGAGGGATGCCGTGGCCTGGGCCGCGGAGGGAGCCGCCGCGGGGGCCGGGGAGATCCTTCTGACCTCGATGGACCGGGATGGGACCAACCTCGGTTACGACCTTGCTCTCACGGCCGCCGTCGTCGACGCGGTGCCGGTCCCGGTCATCGCCTCGGGCGGGGCAGGGCGGCCCTCCCACCTGGCGGACGCCGTGGATCCTTCGCTCGGGGGGGCCGAGGCCGCGCTTGCCGCGTCCGTTTTCCACTTCGGCGAGTTCTCGATCTCGGACGCGAAGAAGGAGATGGCGGAGCGCGGGCTGCCCGTTAGGATTCCGCACCCATGAGCACCTACCTCTTGTTCGACGACGCCCTGCGGAGCCCTGAGCTGCGGCACGAGATCGGCGAGCGGATCGGGGACCCGCTCATCTTCCTCGAGCACCAAGGGAAGCGGATCGTCGTGGGGAGCTCCTTAGAGCAGTTCATCTTCGAGACGCGTGAAGACGTCGTGGACGAGTTCTGGCACAACACGGTCCTCGGCCGTGACGAGCTCGTGAAGGACAAGTCCTTCTCGATGGAGCACCTGTGGCCGGAGCTGATCCTTCGGGCCCTTAAGCGCGCCGGCGCGGACACCGCGATCGTCCCCCCGACGTTCAGGGTGAAGGAGGCCGATTACCTGCGCGACCACGGGATCGAGCTCGAGATCGACGAGGACGCTTGGTTGCAGCGCCGCCGTCGCAAGACCCCGTGGGAGCTGGAGGGGCTCGAGCGGGCGCAGCGCGCCGCCGACACGGCGATGCTGACTGCGGCCCGCATGTTGAGAGAGGCCGAGCCGACCAACCAGGGACAGCTGCGCTACGAGGGCGAGATCCTCACCGCAGAGTGGATCCGGGAGGTGATGTCTTCCGAGCTCCTGACGCAGGGGGCGACGAGCGACGAGATCATCGTCCATTCCGGTGATGCCGCACTGAGGGGGCACGACCTCGGCATGGGCCCGATCCTGCCGGATCAGTCCTGCATCATCGACTGCTTCCCGATGGAGCGGAAGACGGGGGTGTACTCGGACATGACCCGCACGTTCGTCCCGGGCCTTCCGTCCTCGGAGCTCGTGAAGATGCACGATCACTGCAAGCAGGCGCTGGAGATCGCCTTCGAGGCCTTGCGCCCGGGGGCCGAGGACCCGCATTCGAAGGTCGTCGAGTTCTTCCACTCCAACGGCTACCCGACGTTCCGTCATCACTCGGGGGCCGGGCCGCTCAACGAGGGTTTCTTCCACTCGCTGGGGCACGGGATCGGCCTCCAGGTTCACGAGAGGCCGAGGCTGGGCGAGCGCTCGGAGCCGCTCGAGGAGGGCGATGTGGTGGCCGTCGAGCCGGGCCTGTACTTCCCAGGGCTCGGTGGGGTCCGACTCGAGGACACAGTCATCGTGACGGACGACGGCATCGAGCACCTGACCGACCCGCTCCCTTACGACCTCACTCCGTAGATGGCCGGGCTGGAGGAGATCAAGTACGACGAGCGCGGCCTGGCGCCGGCGATCGTGCAGGACGAGAGCACGAAACAGGTCCTGATGCTCGCCTGGGTCGACGCCGAAGCGCTCCGCAGGACGCTCGCGACCGGGACGACCTGGTTCTGGAGCAGGTCCCGGCAGGAGTACTGGAACAAGGGCGCGACCTCGGGGAACCTCCAGAAGGTGACCTCGGTGAGGTACGACTGCGACGCAGACGTTCTGCTGATGAGCGTCATCCCCGCCGGTCCCGCTTGCCACACGGGTGAGGTCAGCTGCTTCTACCGGGAGCTAACGGCAGACGACCTGAAGTGACCGTGCACCGCCCCGACCGGGAGGAGTTCAAAGACCTCGCGGCAGCTCACGGCGTGGTCCCGGTGTACAGGGAGGTCCTGGCGGACCTGCTGACGCCCGTCGCCGCCTTCCACAGGCTCGACCCGCAGCCCTACGGCTTCCTTCTCGAGAGCGTCGAGGGCGGCGAGCGCTGGGCGCGTTATTCCTTCCTCGGCGGTGACGCCTTCGCGGTGATCACCGCGACCGGGGACCGCGTCGAGGTGTCGGGGTCGCCACCCTCGTGCCGGAGGAGGGCGAGCGGCCGCTGGACTACGTTCGAAGGGTTCTGGGCGCGCTGGATGCGCCCCGGATCGAGGGCCTTCCCCCCTTCCACGGCGGCGCGGTGGGGTTCATCGGCTACGACTGCGTCAGGGAGCTAGAGCATCTCCCGGACATCCCCCCGGACGACCTCGGCCTGCCCGACCTCTGCTTGATGCTTACCCGCACGCTCGTGGTGTTCGATCACCTGAAGCAGAAGGCGTTCGTCATAGCGAACGTAGCTTCCGGTGGCGACCCGGACGAGGCCTACGACGACGCGGTTCGAAGGTGCGACGAGGTCGTTCGCAGGCTCGAGACGCCGGCTGGGGAGAGAGCCCTCGAGGTGGGGCCACCACCCCCTCGTGCCGGCTTCTCCTCACCCGTCGGAGACGAGCAGTATGAGGGCTGGGTCGCGCGTTGCCGCGAGCACATAGTTGCGGGCGACATCTTCCAGGTCGTGCCTTCCCGCAGGTTCGAAGCGCCGATGAAGGCCTCGGCGCTCGATACCTACAGGGTTCTTCGGACCCTCAACCCCAGCCCCTACATGTACTTCCTGCGGCTGGGCGAGACGGTGACCGGGGCGGATTTCGAGATCGCCGGCTCCTCTCCGGAGCCGCTCGTGAGGGTGACCGGGGATCACGTGGTAACCCGCCCGATCGCGGGGACGAGGCGCAGGGGCGCCACCGAGGAGCAGGACGCCGCCTTGGAGCGCGAGCTGCTGGCGGACGAGAAGGAGAGGGCCGAGCACGTGATGCTCGTGGATCTGGCGCGGAACGACGTGGGCCGGGTGGCCAGGTACGGGAGCGTGACGGTGGACGAGTTGATGGTCGTGGAGCGCTACTCGCACGTGATGCACATCGTCTCCAGCGTCACCGGGACCTTGGCCGAGGGGATGACCTCTTTCGACGCCCTGAGGGCGTGTTTCCCGGCGGGGACGGTCTCCGGCGCCCCCAAGGTCCGGGCGATGGAGATCATCGATTCGCTCGAGAGGACCAAGCGGGGGCCGTACGCGGGGGTCGTTGGCTACTTCGACTTCTCGGGGAACATCGACACATGCATAACGATCAGGACGATCGTCGTCTGCGGCGACAAGGCGTACGTGCAGGCGGGGGCCGGGGTCGTTGCGGACTCGGAGCCTGCGGCGGAGGCGGAAGAGACGAGACGGAAAGCCGAGGCGCTACTCGTTGCAGTGGAGATGGCGGCTCAGCCGGAGTAGCTCTCCAGGGATCCGACTTCGTCGGCGGTGAGCGTCAACTCGACGGCCTCGGTAGTGATCGCGGCTACCGTGTCCGCCGGTGCGAACTGCTCGCTGCCCAGCACGCCGGCCCGGAACGCGAGCCCCGAGAAGATGTCCTTCTGATGATCCGCGACGACTCGGGTGATCCGTCCGACGGCGGATCCGTCCGAGGCTCTCACCTCGGTACCTTCCTCGAGCGCCATCCAGGAGATAGCAGTGTCGTCGCTCATGACCTCAGATACTAGGCGCATGAGGATCGTTGTCGTGGCCGCGCTCGCCGTCCTCACCGCCTGCTCCGGCTCGGCGCCGACCGGTCCTCCCGTTCGGCCGAGCGGCTCTCCGAAGCTGGACCTGGTGGCGATCGGCCGTCATGCGACGCAATTCGAGGAGCAGGTCCCGGTTCGGCCCGGGGGCTCCCAGGAGGAGAACATCGCAGCCACCTATCTCCTCGGCCACCTTCAGGTGGCGGGGTACCTGGTGCGTCTCGACGCCGTCCCCGTGGCCGACCTGGTCCGTTCCACGAACGTCGTGGCGCCCCCTCCGACCGGGGCCGACCCCGAGGTGGTCGTCGCGGTTGCCTACGACTCACCCCCACAAGGCGGAGGCGACGGCCGGGCCGTGGGGCTGTGGCTGGAGCTGGCTCGGGCCCTCAGCGTGAGTGAGCCAGAGCACAGGGTCGGCTTCGTGGCGTTGGGGGCCGAGCACCTGGAATCGGAGCGGGCTCCCCTGGGCTCGCGCAGGCTCGCGAGGTTCCTCCTCGACGAGGAGCAGGACCCGGTAGTGGTGACGATCGCATCGTCCGAAGGGCCGGCCCAGGCCTCGGGGCCGGCGGCCGACCGAGTCCTGCCCGGGGCCGGAGGGACCCTCGCCCCAGCCGGTCCCGATCCCCTCTCGGACGCAGGCTTCGATCACGTCTTCGTGTCCGGCAACCCCGAAGAGATCGGCCCGGAGCTCCTCGGTTATCTCACCGACCAGGCGCGCTAGGGTCTGTCGTCCATGTCATTCCTCGATGAGATCCTCGGCGCCACGCGGGCCCGCGTGGCGCTCTTGCAGGAGGAGGGCGTTCCCCCGGCGGCCGACCCGCCCCCTGCCCTCAGGAGCTTCCGCGATGCCATCCTCGGCGCCGAGCGCCCGGCCTTGATCGCCGAGATCAAGAGGGCGACCCCCAGCCACGGCGTGCTCGACGGGAACCTCGACGCCGCGGCCCAGGCTCACGCCTACGCCCTCGGAGGCGCGGCGGCGATCTCGGTCCTTACCGAGCCTCAGTGGTTCCTCGGCTCCCCTGCCGACGTCGACGCCGCTCGCGGCGCAGGTTTACCGGTGCTACGTAAGGATTTCCTGCTCGACCCCCTCCAGGTGGCGGAGTCGCGGGCCTTCGGCGCCGACGCGGTCCTCGTGATCGTCCGCATCGTCGACGACCCGACGCTCAAGGCGCTCCTGGAGGCCGTGAAGGGCGGGGGGATGGAGGCCCTGGTGGAGGTGTTCGACGAGCGGGACCTGGATCGGGCCCTCGGGGCGGGGGCCGACATCGTCGGAGTCAACCAGCGGGATCTGGAGACTTTCGAGGTCGACCGGGAGCGGACGGCGAAGCTGGCCCCCTTGCTTCCTGATGACGTGACGCTCATCTCCCTCTCGGGGGTGGAGTCCCGGGCCGAGGTGGAGGCTCTGGCTGCCGCGGGGGCGAAGGGCGTGCTGGTCGGCAGCAGTCTCGTCACCTCCCTCGACCCGGTAGCGAAGCTCGCCGAGCTGAGGGGCGCATGAGCCGGGTGGCCGACGCCGCCGGGAGGTTCGGCGAATTCGGGGGACGTTACGTCCCCGAGGCCCTCATGGCGGCTCTCGACGAGCTCGAGCGGGCATGGGAGACGGCCCGCGCCGATGCGGCTTTCGAGACGGAGATGACCTCACTCCTTGCCTCGGTGGTCGGGCGACCCACCCCTCTGTACGAAGCGACCCGATTCTCCGAGCGCGTGGGGGCTCGGGTCTTCCTGAAGAGGGAGGACCTCGCCCACACCGGGGCCCACAAGATCAACAACACGATCGGCCAGGTCTTGCTCGCGAAGAGGATGGGCAAGAGCCGGATCATCGCCGAGACCGGGGCGGGCCAGCACGGGGTCGCAACGGCCACAGCGGCCGCCTATTTCGGCCTCCCTTGCGTCGTGTACATGGGAGCGGTCGACGTTCGCCGGCAGGAGCTGAACGTCGTCCGCATGCGGATGCTCGGCGCCGACGTCGTACCCGTCGAGGGAGGCTCCGCGACGCTCAAGGACGCGATCAACGAGGCGCTGCGGGATTGGGTCACGAACGTCGCCGACACGCACTACGTGATCGGGTCCGTCGTCGGCCCCCACCCTTATCCGGAGCTGGTGGCAACCCTGCAGTCGGTGATCGGGGACGAGGCGAGAGCCCAGATGCTCGGGTGGCCGACCGGCTGCCGGACGAGGTCGTCGCCTGCGTCGGTGGCGGAAGCTGCGCGATCGGATTATGGCGCGCTTCTACAGGGACGACTCGGTTCAGCTCCGGGAGTAGAGGCCGCGGGCGAGGGGCTGGGCGCCCGCCACGGTGCCTCGATAACCGAGGGCACCCCGGGCGTCCTGCACGGGGCGCGGAGACCTGATCCTCCAGGATGACGAGGGCCTGATCACCGAGGCCCATTCCATCTCCGCGGGCCTCGACTATCCCGGCGTCGGGCCCGAGCACGCGTGGCTGCACACGACCGGCCGGGCGCGCTGCGTGGCCATCACCGACGACGAGGCTCTGGCCGCCTTCAAGGCGCTCGCCGAGACCGAGGGGATCCTTCCGGCCCTCGAGACATCGCATGCGCTCGCTCACGTGTTGAAGGGCGGCCACGGCGGAACGGTTCTCGTCGGCCTTTCGGGCCGGGGGGACAAGGACGTCGCCACCATCGCCGACGCTCTGGCTACGTGACCGCTCTTCTTGACCATCTCGAGACCTCGCGTGCCTACGGGCGCAAGCTGCTCGTGCCCTATCTGATGGGCGGCGTTCCCGACCGGGTCTCGGTCGGACCCGCCCTCGAGGCCATACAGGAGCACGCCGATGCGGTCGAGGTGGGAGTGCCCTACTCGGATCCCCTCATGGACGGGCCGGTGATCGCCGCAGCCGCAGAGCGGGCGCTGCGGGCCGGCGTCGGCCCCGCCGCCGCGATGGAGCTCGCGGCGGCGGTCCCGGCCGGGCCCCCGCGGGCCCTCATGACCTACTACAACCCCATCCACCGGGTCGGCGAGGACAGCTTCTGCGCGCAGGCCGCGGCCGCCGGCTTCGGCGGGCTGATCGTCCCCGACGTTCCCCACGAAGAGGCGGTCTCGATCGCATCGGCAGCCGGGCGCGAGGGCCTTGCCTGGATCCCGCTCGTCGCACCGACCTCGTCGCCCGAGAGGGTGAAAGCCATAGCCGCGACGGCCACCGGGTTCATCTACGCGGTCTCGGTGCTGGGGGTGACGGGGACGAGGGAAGCGCTCGCGGCCAGCGCCGCGGAGGTGGTCGCGGCGTGCCGAGCGGCGAGCGCCCTCCCGGTCCTCGTCGGCATCGGTGTCTCCACCCCCGAGCAGGCCGTGGCGGCAGCCGGAACGGCCGATGGCGTGGTGATCGGCTCGGCGGTGGTGCGGGCCGTCGTGGAGGAGGGGGCCGAAGCCGCGGGGGAGTTCCTCGCCCGCGTCCGCGCGGCGTTGGATGACATGGGGGCCGGGGGCTAATAGATCCGGCCATTTATGCCGATGAGATGGTGAGATACCTGCAGCATCTGCATCGGAGCCGTACGAGAGATCGGAAGGCAAGAATGAAGCAGATACGCGTACAGAAGGGCCGTCGCCCCCGCTAGCCGCTGCTGCCCCCTGCCCGTGATTCCCAACGGGCCCATCCCTTGACACACCCCCTCGTTACGCTTGAGCTGCGCTCCCACCCTTTGGATGGGAGGACCCTGCGTGACGCATCCCCAACCGCTCTACGAGGCGGCACTGAATGTGCTCACGCGATGGCGTCGATGCGGCCCCCCGGAACGGCGTGGGTCAACTTCAACCACAGGGGGGGTGCGTCAACGTCTACACGTGCTGGAAACATTGGCCGTGCCTCTTCCCGCAACACGCGCCGGGGCCCAAGCACTTGCGCCCGATCGCCTTAGAGAGGTGGCAACAGGATCTGGTGGAGCGTTATCCCCGCAGATTGCTGCGAGGGCTGATCAACTCAGATGGGTGCCGAGACCTGAATCGCGTCAAAGGCAAGAGCTACCCCCGTTATCAGTTCACTAACAACTCCGACGACATCAGGGAGATCTTCTGTGACGCGTGTGATCGGCTGGGTATCCACTGGACGCGGCCGTATTGGAAGACCGTGGTGGTTTCGAGGCGCCGGGATGTCGAAGAGCTGGATCGGTTCATCGGCCCGAAGACCTAAGGGTGAGACGCTCATGTTCTAAGCTAGATGCCCGCCGGGATGCTGGAACGGTAGACAGGATCGGCTCAAACCCGATTGTCCGAAAGGGCGTGCGGGTTCGAATCCCGCTCCCGGCACTGCAGGGCTCAGATTTCACGCCAGTATCCTTGCTCCCATGCGGATCCAGAAGAGCCTCGAGCAGGTAGCGGAGCAGCTCGCCCGCGCCCGGGCCGACCTGCGGATCGCAGAGGAGCAGCTCCTCTTCCAGATGGACGTGGTCGAGGAGACCCGCACCCGCTCCCTCGTCGCCGAGACGCCCCTTGCCGACCGGGAGTATCAGGTGGCGCGCGGGGACTACGAGCGAATGATCCGGGCGCGTGACGAGGCGCAGGGCCTCATCGCGGAGCTGCAGCGGGAGCAGGACAGGCTCCTCGACCGGATGCTGGGCTAGCGCCATGCCCGCTCGCATAGTGATCGCCGAGGACGAGGCCATCATCCGGCTCGACCTGAAGGAGATGCTCGAGGAGGAGGGGCTCGACGTGGTGGGGAGGCGGCCGATGGCGAGGCCGCCGTCCGCCTGGCGGAGAAGAAGCCGGACCTCGTGATCATGGACGTGAAGATGCCCGGTATGGATGGCCTGACGGCCGCGGAGCAGATCAACGCGGACGGCCTCGAGTGCCGTGCTGATCCTCACCGCCTTCCCAGAAGGACCTGGTGCGCAGGGCCGCCGAGGCGGGGGCCTCGGCTGCCTCGTGAAGCCCTTCCAGAAGTCCGACCTGGATGCCGCGACGTCGAGGTGGCGCTCGCGCGGCACGAGCAGATGTCGACCCAAGGGTCGAGACCGAGGACCTGTCGGAGCAGCTTGCGGCCCGAAGGTCGTAGACCGGGCCAAGGGCCGTTTGATCGACGACCGGGGCATGTCCGAGAGCGAGGCCTTCCGTTCTCAGAAGAAGGCGATGGACGAGCGAACTCTATGCGGGCGGGGCTCTGAACTCCTGGGCTCCTTCTCCCCGGGATTCTGCTACATCGGTAGTAGAAAAGCCCTGTACAGGACCCTAAACGTGACGGCGGGGGCCTCGGTAGGTACACTGTCCCGCTTTCCAAGAGGAGGGCGTTGGCCGGGGCGGCTTGATGTCGTTCCGTCCGTCCGTAGCGAGAACCCGCCGGCGGGGAATTGCATGAAGAGATCCAAGTGGCTTTCTCTCGTCGCCGCACTGTCGGCGCTGGCACTTCTGGGAGCGGCCCAGAAGACGAGCCGACCACACCACAAGGCGGCTGCGGCTGCTCAAAGAACTGCACCTGGCAGATCGGCACCATCGGAGCACTTTCCGGTGATGCAGCAGCAGGCGATCAGCACGGCCATCTTCGAGGGTGTCGAGTACGCCGTCGAGGAGCTCAACACCGCAGGAGGCGTCCCCTTGCACGCTCGAGGTCGTAAGCGAGGACAGCGAAGGTGACCCCGAGAAGGCTCCCCGGGCCCGTCCAGGGCCTGGTGGGTGAGGAGGACCTGGTAGCCGTCATAGGCCCTACTTCTCCGGTGAGAGCATCGCCAGCGGACCGATCTTCGATGAAGCCGGTATCCCTTGGACACGCCTTCTGCCACCGACCCGTCGATCGCAGAGCAGGGTTGACGACGTTCTTCCGTGTTGTTCCGAACGACGCCGACCAGACCGGACCGCGGGCTCCCCGCATCCAGGAGACGCTGCAGCCCGAGACGGTCGCGATCGTTCACGACAACTCGCAGTACGGCAAGGACTCGCCGAGCAGGTTCAGAGCACCCTCGGCGACACCGCCCAGGGACCGTTCATCATCGACCCGAGGAGACCAACTACAGCGGTGTCGTGCAGCAGGTGGCTGAGGCGAACCCGACGTCGTCTACTTCGGTGGCTACGTCCAGAACGCTGGTCCTCTCGCGAAGCAGCTCCACGAAGCCGTGTGTCGAGGCGACGTTCTTCTCGGACGACGGGACCAAGGACTCCCACGTTCGGCGAGCTTGCCGGCGCGGGCGCCGAGGCTCGCTCGTCATGCGTGCGTTGCGACCCCCGAAGGTCGAGGGAGCATCCGAGTTCGTCGAGGGCATGAAGGCTGAGTACGGCGAGGACGCCCCAGGCACCTTCGCAGCAGACGCTACGACGCCGTGAACCTCGTCGCTCAGGCCCTCGGCTCTTTCAACGCCGACACCGAGATCGAAGAGGTCCGCACCGGGATCATCGACTTCTTCGCCAACGCGGAGGCTGCTCCTGGCATCACGAAGACCTACACCTTCGGTGAGACCGGTGAGATCGAGGTCGACCCGCTCGAGGACGTATGATCTACCAGTGGGAGCACCGAGGAAGAGGCTTCGTGTCGCTTGGCCCAGCATCTGAGGAGGCCGGCGCTCCCCGAAGTAGAGTAGGTAAGTAAGGTAGCTTTCTAGCCAAGAGGTGATGAGGGGGCGAGAGCCCCCTATTTCCTCGATAGAAACCACTCTCGACACCAGCATCTAAAGCCGGCACGAACTACCGGGGGATCTTTGGACTGCAATCCCGATCTACTCGGACCAACTCTTCATCCAGGGGTTGATCCTCGAGCGCTTTACGCGCTGATCGCGCTCGGCTACACGATGGTTTACGGCGTCCGGGAGTTGATCAACTTCGCTCACGACGCGATCTTCATGCTCGGGGAGCGGCCGCTTACTACGTTTTCGGGCAGTTCCTGGGCCTCGACGAGCAAGACCGGCGTCGAGCTGATCGTCATCGCTGGCGATGTTGATGGTCGGAGGCATCGCATCCGCCATCGCGGCGGCACTTCTGGAGCGATCGGCTCATTTGCCTCTCAGGAAGCGGAACGCCGCCGGCTCTCCTACCTGATCAGCGCCATCGGGCTTTTCTTCTTCGCGACCACCTGTTCCAGCAGAGCTTCCTGCTCGGGAACGAGAGGTGACAGTTCCCGGCCGTCCTCGAGACCCAGCGGGTCTTCGACCTTCTCGGCACTTCGGGTCAACAACAAGGACGTGCTCCTCGTGGTGACGGCGATCGTCTGCTCGATCCTGCTCGACCGGCTCATCAACAAGACCCGAACCGGGCTGAGTATCCGGGCGCTGTCCGAGGACGTCACGGCGGCTCAATTGATGGGTGTGAACGTCGACAAGGTCATCGTAACGACGTTCCTCATCGGCGGTTTCTTCGGGGCGTCGCCGGCACGCTTACGGCCTCCAGTTCGGAAACGTGGTCTGGAACATGGGGTTCATCCCCGGCATCAAGACGTTCACCGCTGCCGTCCTCGGCGGTATCGGGAACATCCGAGGGCCATGCTGGGCGCAGCATCCTGTTGGGTTTGATCGAGAACATGAGCGCCGTCTGCATCGGGTCCCAATGGAAGAACGTGGTCGCCTTCACGATCCTGCCGCTGGTCCTAGTCTCAGACCCACTCGAATCCTCGGAAGGAGTAACTGACGATGGCCATGGCCATAAGCTTCAAGCGGAGCCTGGCGCAACCATCCTCGGCTTGCGCGCATCCTGCCGGATGGCGCTATCTCCGGCCTGGGACCGCAAGGCGCCTGCGGTTGAAGTTTTGGTTTCTTCAGTATCTCGTAGTGGCTGCGCTCGCGGCGCGTGATCCCGATCCTGATGGAGAAGGATTCATCCCCTACCTGCAGGGCAAGAAGGGCACGAGCGTCCTCTTCCCACGGGGCGTGGATCCTGCTCGCCCTCGGATTGAACGTGGTGGTCGGCCTCGCCGGACTGCTCGACCTGGGGTACGTGGCGTTCCTCATGTTAGCGCCTATACGCCCGCTCTGATGACGAACGGGGGCCGCGGGGCAGTTCCACTTCGTGGTTTGGCCGACATGGGCGGTGCTTCCGGTCTGCCTCTCGTGGCGCTGCTGGCGGCGCTGCCCCTCGGGATCCCAACGCTTCGATTGCGAGGGGACTATCGAAGCCATCGTCACGCTGGGGTTCCACGAGATCGTGCGACAGACGATGAATAACATCACCGTCACGAACAGGGCGCGCGGCATCTTCGGCATCCCGCACCCCGAGGTCAACATGTTCGGGGATCCATTACGAGTTCGGCCTCGACCCGGCCCCTATTGGTGGTTCTTGTTGATCCCCACCATCTTGCTCGCCGTCATCGGGGATCCGACATCTGGATAACTCCCGCATAGGGCGCTACTGGACAGCCATCCGTGAAGACGAGGTCGCGGCCGCCGCCATGGGCGTGCCGGTGACGAAGATGAAGGTCCTCGCCTTCATGATCGGGGCCTCCACCAGCGGCGTGGCCGGATGGATCTACGCCGTCAGGTTCAGTTTCATCAGCCCCGACCAGTTTCCGCTGCTCTATTCCATCCTGGTGCTGAGCGCAGTCGTCGTCGGCGGTCTCCGGGAGCATCTCGGCGCGCGGTGTTCGGCGCCGTGCTCGTCATCCTCCCCTCGAGATCGTCCGTGAGGCTTCGAACAGCGCGACGATCTTGGGCTTCGACGTCGAGACCGGGCGGATCGCGATCTTCGGCCTGCTGCTGATCATCGTGATGATCTTCGCCGGGTGGCCTGCTGGCAGCACAGCGGAGGCGTACCTGAGCTGCACGATGCGAACCCCTCGGATGCCGTGATAAGCGCCGAGGCGGACCGATACCGCCGACGTGGTCGCGGCCGGCGACGACACCCACGCACCTGCCTTCGGGAGGACGAGAGACCCAATGAGCCCACTCTTCTCGAGTAGGAAAGTGACCATGCAGTTCGGGGTCTACGCGCCTCAGCGAGATCGAGTTCGACATCAACGAGGGCGAGATCTTCCAAGGATCGATCGGCCTAACGGCGCCGGAAAGACGACGCTCTTCAACTGCATCACATCGGCGTTCACTCCTCACGGAGGGCGAGGTGACCGCCGATTCGCCCATCAAAACGGTCGGACCAGATCGTCCAGGAAGGATCTGCCCGGACCTTCCAGCAGATCCGCCTCTTCCCCGATGATGCACCGCTCTCGAGAACGTCCTGGTCGGGATCGACGCCCGCAACAAGACGAGCGTTTTCGGCGCCCTCTTCGGCGGACGGCGCCACAAGCAGGAAGAGGCTCACGGAGAGACGTTCGGTGTGGAGTTGCTCGACTACGGGGATCAAGAGGTTCGCGAACGACCTGGCCAAGAACCTTTCCTACGGTGACCAACGCCGGCTCGAGATCGCGCAGAGCGCTGGGGACGAAGCCGCGCCTCGTGCTCCTCGATGAGCCGGCAGCGGGGTATGAACCCGCCGAGAAGAACAGCCTGGGGGACCTGGTAAGGAAGATCAGGGACTCTGGGGGTAACGGTGCTGTTGATCGAGCACGACATGAAGGTCGTCGCGGCCTCTCGGACCGAGTGGCAGTGATCGACCACGGCGTGAAGATCGCAGAAGGCAAGCCGGAGGCCGTCCAGAAAGACCCGAAAGTTATCGAGGCCTATCTCGGCGCGGGGGCCGGAGGTAACCCGGGATCTGAAGCGAAGCCCGCTAGCGGAGCGGGCACGAACGGAGGTGGCGCGAGTGCCAGCTAACAACGGCCGTCTCCTCGAGCTGACAGATCTCCAGGTTCGTTACGGCGTTATCGAGGCCGTCAAAGGCATCTCCCTTCACGTGGGAGAGCGGGAGATCGTCGCGTTGATCGGCGGTAACGGCGCCGGCAAGACCACCACCTTGCGGGCCATCTCGATGGTTCACCCTCCTGCGTCGGGGACCATGACCTTCGATGGCGAGGACGTGCGGGCCTTGCCTAGCCACGAGGTGGTCACCCGCGGGATCATCCAGGTGCCCGAGGGACGCCACGTGTTCCCAACGATGTCCGTTGCCGAGAACCTCGAGATGGGATCCTTCCAGCGCAGGAAGGTTCCGAAGAAGCAGTTGGGCGACGAGCTAGATCACATCTTCGGCCTCTTCCCCCGCTTGAAGGAGCGGCGCAAACAGGCCGGGGGCACCCTTTCCGGTGGAGAGCAGCAGATGCTCGCGATCGGCAGAGCCCTCATGGCGAAGCCGAAGCTCCTCATGCTGGACGAGCCATCCATGGGCCTCGCTCCTCAGGTCGTAGAGCGGGTCTTCGAGGTCATCGAGCGGGTGAACGGTGAGGGGATCCCGATCCTGCTCATCGAGCAGAACGCCCAGATGGCTCTACAGACCGCCAACCGCGGATACGTCATCGAGACCGGTGAGATCGTTCTGGAGGATGACGCGAAGAAGCTTCTCGGGAACGACAGAGTTAGGAAGGCCTACCTAGGCGAGGAGTGACATCCCGGCCCCCGGGCCCGGACGGCAAGGAGGTTCCGTCGTGAGAACAAACAAGCGGGTGTCTGTCAAGCTGCTTGCGCTGCTTGCGCTGGCCAGCCTCTTCATCGCAGCGTGCGGTGACCCCGACACCGAGACGACCGACCCGGGGGCCCAGCCGGCCACCTCGGCCAGCGAGACCTCGGAAGCCCTGGAGACCAGGGAAGAAGGGATCCTCACCGTCGGGTCCGACATCCCTTACCCGCCGTTCGAGTTCCGCAAGGACGGCGAGCTCGTCGGTCTCGACATCGACCTCGTCAACGAGATCGCCGCTCGGCTCGAGCTCCAGACCGAGATCGTCGACACCTCCTTCGACACGATCTTCACGCAGCTGGCCGGTGGCCGCTTCGATGTCGTAGTGGCGGCTTCGACCATCACACCCGAGAGGGAGAAGCAGGTCAGCTTCTCAGACCCTTATTACAACAACCAGCAGTCACTCACGATCAACACCGCTGAGGACGCCGGCTTCACGAGCATCTCGGAGATCCCCTCGGGGTCGACGATCGGCGTTCAGAGCGGGACCACCGGGAAGACCTACGCGGAGGAGAACGTGCCCGAAGGGGTGGAGATCCGCTCCTTCCCCGAGGGCCCCGACGCGTTCACTGCTCTCGAGGCCGGTCAGGTCGTCGGAGTGGTCCACGACGAGCCGACCGCCCTTGCCGAGGTTGCGGCTCGCGAGGGGCTCGAGGTCGTCGAGAAGTTCGACACCGGTGAGGTCTACGGCATCGCCGTCGACCCTTCGAACGACGCACTGCTCGAAGCCGTGAACGCGACGCTTCAGGAGATCATCGACGACGGCACCTACGAGGAGATCTACTCCCGCTACGCGGACCTGCCCCCGGGCGGGAGTGTGGCCGGCGAGTAGATCGAAAGCGGAGGCCCAGGGCACCCGCCTCGAACGGCACCTTCCCGGGATCCGATGATGGCTACACAGCGGCTCCAGGGCTGGCGGGACCGGGTGGGGGAGCTGACCCCGTTATCCGGGATCATCTTCGCCCTGGGGGCGGTCGCGCTCCTGATCGCAGTGCCGGGGCTGATCCTCTACCTCGTGGTCGAGGGTTTCACCCCCTCCGAGGAGCTGGCGGAGACGGCGGTGAGCCGGTCCGCCGGCTCCATCGTCTACACAGCGATCGCCGTCGGGGCTATCGCTCTCGTGGCCGGGACCCTCACCTACAAGAGGATGCCGACGAAGGGCGCCCGCGAGGCGGCCGTCTCCGGCGCGGTTCTAGGGGTGCAGGCGATCCTCTTCTCCGGCCTCTTCCTGTGGTTCAGGAGCGGTGAGAAGTTCCCGGTCTTCGTGAAGCAGTTCCTCAGCTTTGACATCCTCGGCCCGTTCATGGGGGAGTTCCTGAACGCGGCGAAGAACACGATCACGCTGGCATTGGTCGCCCAGGGGGCGGGCATGGTGATCGGGCTGATCCTGTCCCTGCTGGTCCTGTCAAACCGGGTCGTGGTGAGAGCCCCGGCCCGTTTGTTCATCAACGTGGTCCGTGGGACTCCGCTCCTGGTGCAACTGTCGATCGGCTACCTCGGCATAGTCACCGGGCTCGCCCTCGATGTCACGACCTATACCGCTGCCGCGATCGTGCTGGCGCTGAACGCCGGGGCCTACAGCGCCGAGATCTTCCGGTCCGGGATCCAGTCGCTGGAGCGTGGCCAGATGGAGGCCTCACGGTCGCTCGGGATGTCCTACATGCAGGCGATGGGTTACGTGATCGTCCCGCAGGCGGTGAGAAGGGTCATCCCGCCGATGACGAACGAGTTCGTGATCCTCATCAAGGACACCTCTCTCGTAGCGTTCCTGGGGCTCACGTTCGCCCAGCGCGAGCTGCTGTCCTGGGGCAGCGATTCCTACTCGGAGCTGTTCAACTCCACCCCGCTCCTCGTGGCCGCACTCGGCTACCTGTTGGTGACGATCCCGTTGATCAGGTTGGTGACCGCGCTGGAGACGCGTCTTCGCAGCGGCCTCGTGGGGATCGGAGCGTAGTGAGCGACGAGCGGCGGACGCTGATCCGTTTGGAGGGGATCCACAAGTGCTTCGGCGAGCTCCACGTTCTCAAGGGGATAGACCTCGATATCGAGCGCGGGGGCGTGCTCGTAGTGATCGGCCCGTCCGGCTCGGGGAAGTCCACGCTGCTCCGCACGATCAACCTGTTGGAGGAGCCGACGAGCGGGCGCGTGTTCTTCGGCGACACAGACCTCACCGACGTTCGCACGAACCTCAACCGGGCCCGCACGGACATCGGCATGGTGTTCCAGTCCTTCAACCTGTTCCCGCACAAGACAGTGCTGCAGAACCTCACGCTCGCCCTTCGCAAGGTCCTCAAGATGAGCGAGAGCGAGGCGAGGGAGCGGGCTCTGGAGGAGCTCGAGCACGTCGGGCTCGCCGAGAAGGCGAAGCAGTACCCGGGCCGTCTGTCCGGGGGACAGCAGCAACGGGTGGCGATCGCGCGGGCGCTCGCGATGCGGCCGAAGCTGATGCTCTTCGATGAGGTCACCTCGGCCCTCGACCCGGAGCTCGTCAAGGAAGTGCTGGACACGATGCGGAGGCTTGCCGACGAGGGCATGACGATGGTCGTCGTGACGCACGAGATGGGCTTTGCCCGGGAGGTGGGGACGAGGCTCATCTTCATGGACGACGGAAAGCTGGTCGAGGATGGGTCGCCGAAGGAGGTCTTCGCGAACCCCCGCGACCCCCGCTGCCAGGCGTTCCTCTCGCACGTCCTGTAGAGGTCAGCTGCTGAAGGCGGCCACGGCTCCCGCGATCCCGGGAGCGATGAACGCCGCCGGCAAGAGGTTCACGACTTGGATCTCTTTTATCTCGAGCAGGCGGATCCCTATGCCCAGGACGAGGATGCTTCCCGCGACGGATAGTTGGGCGAGCACCTCGGGGGCCAGGAGCGGGGCGACGAGCGTCGCGATCGCCGTTATCCCGCCCTGGTAGAACGCGATCGTGGCAAGGGAGGCCAGCGCCCCGACCCCGTATATGGATCCGAAGCCGATCGAGACGATCCCGTCGAGGGTGCTCTTGATGGCGAGGAGCCTGATGCTGAGGCCGAGGCCGTCCTCGACCGCCCCCAACAGGGTGAGGGGGCCGACGCAGAAGACGGTGGAGGCAACGACGAAGCCCTCGACGAACCTGGGGCTCCGGATGCCGCGATCTTCGGCGGGGCCCTCCGCTGCGTCTCCGACGAGGCGCTTGCGGACCCAGGCTCCGAGAGCCTCGAGCCGCTCCTCCAACCGCAGCGCTTCGCCGACCACGGCC
>JAUJNU010000029.1 GCA_030448085.1 Actinomycetota bacterium
CGCGCTTACGTAGGCCCCTCGTTCCAGCCTCGAAGCCGCTCCTTCACGGACTCGAGGTCCCTCTCGCTGACGCCTGCGTCTAGCAGGTAGCTCTCCACGTCGAGCGACGAGAGCACTTCGGTTAGCACATATACGGACGTGGTGTTCTTTCGGCGCAGGATGTCCTCTATCTCGGGCGCCTGATCCGGGACCCCGTGCCGCGCGTACTTCGGCGCCAACTTGAAGTTGCTGATCTCGTAGTCCGTCGCTATGTCCCCGTCTTCGACACCCGCGAGCGCCAAGAGCACGGCTGCCACGAGCCCTGTCCGGTCTCGCCCCAACCCGCAGTGGAAGAGCACCCCCCCGGGAGGTGCGTCGGCGATCGCCGCCACCACGGCGGCGATGCGTTCAGCCTTCTGGGCGAGGAAGGGGCCGTAGTAGAGAGGAGTCCCATCGAGCTCGTTTTCCCTTACGTGCGTCCAGAAAGCGGTGTCCGCGATGTCGTCCAGAGGCACGTGCACCCTTCGGACAGCGTCGGGGGCGGTCGCCTCGGACGGCAGCTCGTCATCGTTCCGAAGGTCTACGACCGTTCGAACGCCCGCTGCCTCGAGCTGAGCCCATCCTTTCGGCGTCAGGTGGTCGAGGTCGTCCGAACGGATCAGCGAGCCCCGTCGGGTGACACCTCCGTCCCGGGTGCGCAGGCCGCCGAGGTCGCGGGTGTTGAAGCAGCCCTCCAGATCGAGATCCCGGTCGTCGCCCACGCAAGGGAAAATACAAGCCTCGGCCCTGACCCCCCCTGCGGCGGTTCTGAGTGGATGCAGCGCCCATATATGTCCGATAACTCGACAAGAAGCGATACGGGCCGGGCCCTGACCTGACGGTCAAGACGTCGATTGCCTATCGTGCCGGGATGGTGACGTCAGAGGCCGATCGCGACGGGGTCCTGTTTGCGGAGGCAGGCGGGAGCAGGAGCTCCCAGGCGGCCGGCAAGAGGATCTTCTCGGACGCCGTCTCTGCGGTGGACCCACAGCTCAGCCGCCGGATCGAGACGATCTCCGATTGGCGGAAGAAGTACATCCCAGCGGTCAGGCAGGTTGTCGAGGCCGGCGCCGGCTCCAGGAAGGGCGCACTCAGCGTGGCCTCCGACGGGCTCGAGTCTCTCGGGCGCCATCTGACGTTCTCGCAGGACGGGCGGGAGGTGCCCCTGGGACAAGCATTCGATCAACAGCCGGAGGCGCCTTACCGGACGGCGATGATCGAGGGCGATGGGCCCCGGGTCGGCCAGCTGGAAGTCCCGTATGGCGGCCGGGCGCTCCGAGGGGACCAGCTGCGGGCGCAATTGGACCGTTGGGTCGGGGCAGGCGTGATGGAGCGGAGTGCGGCCGACAGGCTCGGACGCATCATCGACGAGCCATCGCAGCTCGATCTCTC
The DNA here is from genome assembly GCA_030448085.1 of Actinomycetota bacterium. The sequence goes on from JAUJNU010000029.1 coordinate 1,411, forward strand.
CGATACCCGGTTCCTGCTGCTTGGGGCCGGATCACAGATGGGACCTAGCGAGATGCTTCTCTCCTGGGGGGCCGAGGTGGTCGCTGTCGATCTCCCGAGAGAGCCGATCTGGGCCCGGTTGGCGGGGCTGGCTAAGAAGGGCTCAGGCCGGATGTTGTGGCCGACGAGGGGGAGGGACGATCTCGCGGGGGCCGGGGCGGACCTTCTCACCGAAGGCCCCCAGGTGGCTTCCTGGCTGAAGGGATTCACCACCCCCTTCATCGTGGGGAACTACGTCTACGCGGACGGGTCCGGTTTCGTGCGCCTGGCCGGCGCGGTGGACGCTCTGATCGCCAGCCTTCAGGAGGCGGGGATGGCGAAGGGCCTCGCCTACCTCGCCACTCCAACCGACGTCTTTGCTGTCCCTGAAGACGTGGTTCGCAGAGCGAAGGCCAGGTACGGGGAGGAGAGCCGGCCCCTGCGGAAGCTGCTCGGAGGAGTCACGCGCTCCAATCTCTACGCCCCCAACTATCGCCATGCGGTGGCCGGGGAGGAGAGGACCTGGGGGATAGCGGACTGCTTGGTCCCAATCCAGGGCGCGAACTACGCTCTCGCCAAGTCCCTGCAGCGGTGGCGGGCGGTAGTGAGCGACGATGCCGGTGTTCTCACATCGGCGAACATCGCTCCGGCCACCCGCACCGCTTCGGTCATCAAGAACCGGATGCTCGCCGCCGCTTACGGCGGCGCCGGCAGGTTCGGGGTCGAGATATTCGAGCCGGAGACGAGCAGGGCGCTGATGGCGGCCCTCCTGGTCCACGACATCCGCAACCCCCGCCCGAGCCGGGGCCACGACGACCGGTGGTCCCATCCGTTCGACCTCTTCGTCGAGGGGGCGGTCCACGGAGGTATCTGGCGTCTCGCCTACGAGCCCCGCTCGGTCCTTCCCATCGCTCTGGTGCGGGGCCTTTCCAAAAGCAAGAGCTAGAAACCGGGTCCCCGTCGCAGGACCGATCGATGTCGTGCCGAACCCTCAAACCAGACATCTCGGGCAAGAGGGGAGTTCCATCTATGAAGCGTTTGATAGTGGCCGGAATCGCATTGGTCGTTGCAGTGGCCCCGTTGGGGGCTTCGGCTCGCACCGAGGCACCCGAGGTCGTCATAGGGAGCGGGGGCAAGGGCTCTTTGAAGCTCGTCGGGCATTCGCCGATCGAGAACCGCGGGATGAACGCCGGGCTGGCGATCAGGGGCAAGTACGCCTACGTCGGCAGCCGCACGGACGGGGGAGAGAAGCCGAACGACAACGGCGTCAAAGTCATCAGCATCTCTGACCCCAAGGACCCGAAAGTCGTGCACTCGATCGGACAGCCTCACGAGAACAACGAGGGTGAAACCTCTCGTGAGCTGCGGGTATGGCGCGAGAAGGACCTCCTCATCGTCATGAACCTGGGCTCGAACTGCAGCGAGCTCATCCATGGATGCTCGCCGAACTCAGTCGACGACAACCTCCGCTTCTATGACATAGGCGGCAAGCACGCAGCCAAGCCCAAGTTCCTCTCCGAGTACAAGCCCAGCGAGAACCCTCACGAGATGTTCCTGTGGGACGATCCGAAGCGCCCGGGTCGGGCCCTTCTGTTCCTCTCCACGCCCAGCGGGAGTGACTCGCAGCTTCTCGTGACAGACATCTCCAAGGCGCGTCAGGGCAAGTTCAAAGAGATCGGCAGGGAGTTCTTCCCGGTAGGTGAGTCCGGAAACGACAACCGCCTTCATTCCCTCACGGTCACTCCGAACGGTAAGCGGGCGTACTTCGCTTACCTGGAGGCGGGTTTCTTCGTCGCCGATACCTCCGACTTCGCCCGCAACAAGGCGAAGCCGCACGTTCGTCTCATCACTCCGCCTGAGAAGGCGCCGCGCTGGCCGGAGGCCGTGGGGCCCGGGGCGCACAGCGCGGTGCCGGTGTGGGACTCCAACTACGCATTCGTTAGCGATGAGGTGTATGGCGAGGCCCTGCGTGCGCTGGACTCCGGAGGCTGTCCTTGGGGCTGGGTCCGGATGCTGAACGTGAAGGACCCGAAGGCGCCGAAGGTCAAGACTCATTACAAGCTTCCGCAGAACGACGCCGATCACTGCACGACGGACACGGCGCGGCCTTCGTCCAGCTACTCGTCCCACAACCCAACACTGACCGAGCATCTCGCTTTCCTCAGCTGGCACGCCGCCGGGCTCCAGGTGGTTGATGTCAGTGCCCCCGCCGATCCGAAGAAGGCCGCCGAGTTCGTCCCGGACCCTCTCTTGGTCGTCGAACAGGAAGACCCGGCTCTCACCGCAGGACAAGACAAGGTTGCGATGTGGAGCTTCCCGATCATCAAGAAGGGCCTGATCTACATAGTCGACATCAGGAATGGGCTGTACATCCTCGAGTACGAGGGTCCCTACGAGAAAGAGGTGGCGAGGATCGGCTTCCTCGAGGGGAACTCGAACCGAGGCCGAGAGGTGCGGAGGCTGGGCCGGCTCTAGAAGCTTCTAGCTCGCTGGTGGAGCGGGGAAGCCGGTCCCCCGACTCCACCGGACGTTACGCGCTGTCGATCGTTTGGTCTCCTCCAGAATTCTTCTTCGAGTTCCTGGCTTGTTTGTCCTGTTTCGCGGTAGCCCGAAGGCATTTCATCTTCCCTCTAGCCAGAAGGGATGCGCTTCGCTGAGGCGAATACCTCCAGCAGACGCCGGTGCGGTTACCGGTGCTGACAAACAAGGAGACCGAAGATGCGGAAGGTATGGGCGCTGGTGCTCGCAGGAGCACTGTCCGTGGGGGTCCTGGGCGCAGCTCAGGGAGCAGGCAAGGCAGCGAAGCTTTTCACCGATCCTGCCGGGGACGCAGGCGTAGCCAGCCAGGAGGTAGCTATCCCGGGGGCCGAGAACGGTGGTTTCGACCTCACCGGCGGCACCGTCCGTCGCGTCGGCTCGAACCTCGAGTTCACGACCACGGTCGCTGCGATGCCTTCGAACGGCGCTCTTCCTGAGGGCTTCCGGTATCTCCATCACTTCGCCGTTGGCAAGAATCAGTTCCGCTTCACGATCAAGAGCGCCGACATCGGCAAGCCCGACGTGATCGGCCAGAGCGGCACCGAGCGTGTCGGTCGTATCGACACCGCCGGTCACTTCCGCCTCGAGTCCTGTGGCGACCAGGTCGTGACGCCGGATGGCTCGCCTACCACTTTCACCCTCGTCAACTGCAAGGCCATCGCCTACCTCAAGGGCAAGTTCGACCCCGCCAAGAAGTCCTTCACGGCGATCCTTCCCCTCAAGGCCATCAAGGCAAAGCCGGGAACCGTCATCGCTCCTGGGACCAGCGGCGCCGCCGCCAGCTCCTGCCAGGTCTGCTGGGTTCCCCAGTACGCGGAGCGCTCGCTCACGCCGCACACGATCATCGACTTCGCCACCATCACCGCCAAGTACAAGGTTCCTCGCTAGCCACGACCTCAGCACGTTGAGAAAGGCCCCCGCCGATCGGCGGGGGCCTTTCTTCTTTCCCCACGTAACGGATGGGGCAGACTCCCCCTGATGCTCTTCACCCTCGTCGCTGTGGTCTTGCTCCTCCTCGGTTTCATCGGCTTGGCCGCCCCGGTCATTCCGGGGCTGCCGTTGATGTGGGCGGGAGCCCTCGCGTATGGGATCGGGGCGGGGTTCGAGGAGGGCGGGGCCGTGGCCTTCGGCGTCATCACGGTGGCCGCCGCCGCAGGCATCGTTGCCGGCTACGTCCTGCCGCAGCGAAGAGCAACAGCGGCGGGAGCCACTCGGTCCTCTCTGATCGTCGGAGTGGTGGCCGGGATCGCCGGCTTCTTCCTCCTTCCCCCGATCGGCTTCCTCATCGGGCTGGCCGGGGGTGTCCTGGCGGCGGAGCAGCGTAGGACCGGTGACTGGAGCGTCACTCGCCGCACGGCTCGTGAGTTGTTGATCGGCTTCGGGCTGGGGAAGCTGGCCGAGGTGGGGGCGGGGCTCGTGATCGCTCTCACCGCCACGTACTGGTTCCTGTTCCTCTAACGGGTCCGTCCTCGCTCGGGTGGAGCCCATGGCGGGATCGAAGGGGGCTCTCCCGGGGGGCCGGACCGTCGTCCAGGAGGATGCCGCCTTTGCTACAGCTTGGCCAGTGACTCTGCCAGCGCTCGTTTGGGCGCCATCCCGATCATCACGTTCCGTCCTTGACAGGAGATGACGGTCGCCCGGACGGCATCCGAGTAGAGGACGACGTTGTCTGCGATGACCTCTTTGGTCGCGGCGGAGTAAGCCGCCTCGTACCACTCGAGCATCGATGTGCACACGAGGCCCGGATGCTCCTTCCTCTCCACCAATGACACCCCGACGGCGTTGTCGTCCTTGCGCGTCGACCACACCTCGTACATGCCCGAGTCGAGCCCGGCGGCTCTCGCGAGGGGGCGGCTTAGAGCGATGGTCTCGAGGTCGAGCGGCGCCTCGAAGATCGCCTTCAGATGAGCGGCGCCGATCCTTTCCCGGGCGACCCTTTCCCAGGGCTTCTTCAACTTCCCGAGTGCTTGCGGTGTCTTCGGCTTGGGCCCTTTGAGGTAACGCTCGGGGAACATGATCTGGCCTGTGGTCGTGGGGGGGTCGCCGTACATCTTGTCGACCCCCTCCCAGCCCCTCTTTCGCCACACGCTACAGACGAAGTTGACGCCGTACTGGTACGGGAATATGAAGTGCTCTCCGAGGGCGTGCGGGAGGGCATCCCGCTTCTTCTCCGAGCCTCCGTCTAGCAGCTTCTTCAGACCTTTCTCGAGAAGCTTCGGCTTGGTCGTCAATCGGGAGGCGACCCGAAGCTCGACCAAAGTTGCGTCGCCTTCCACGAGTGCGTCGAAGGCCAAAGCCTCGTCGTCGATAACGCGCGCCGGGGGCGACTTGAGCCCGAAGCTCTGGTCAACCGCGGCATGGCCGAACTCGTGAGCCATGATGAAGTACTCCTCGTCGAGCTCGCCTTCTTTCTGGATCACCACCTGGCCGGTCTGCGGGATGTAGAAACCTGCCACGAGCTCCGTGTTGTCCGCGCGGCCGCTCGAGGCGCTTCCATCGGATCCGTACTTTCGATACCCAAAGGCCCATTCGAGCCACAGGTCGATCTCCGCCCGCCGGGGATCCCTCTTGCGGTTCGCTCCCTCGAGGAGGCCCTCGAACTCGCTCTTCTCGACGATCTGGGTGTCGCTTGGGATCGCGAAGTCGATGCTTCGGTTCTCCTCCACCTGCGCCGCGATGAAGTCGGTGGGGCAGTTGTAGGTGCCGGCAACAGAAGAGATGTCGAGCCTGTCGTCACGCAGGCACTTGGCCAGCTCGCTCGGATCGAGAGTGGACGCAACCTTGGGGATCTTGACCCGGCGAGGCTCCTTCGGTGGACGCTGTGGCTCGGACCGCGCCACATCGGGATCCGGGCCCCCGCCCGATCCGGTACATGAGGCCAGCAAAGCCACGAGCACGAGCGTCGCCGCGTACTTCTTTCTCATCCCTCCCCCGATCCGGGGGCCCTGGGCCCCGGCTGCACGGGGGCTGACTATAGCCCCGCGATCAACCGGCTGGTCCAACTTTGGGGCCGGGACCCTGGCCGATCGCCCCGTGGGTTCGGCTAGAAAGACAGCATGGACCTGCTGACCCTGTTAGTCGTGGCCACGGGCACCGCCTTGGCGACGGGTCTCGGCGCCCTTCCCTTCGCTTTCGTGGGAACCATGAGCGAGCGTTGGATCGGCGTCTCCAATGCCCTCGCTGCGGGATCCATGGTCGGAGCAAGCATCGGGCTCCTCTACGAGGGGATGATCCACAACGGTGGCGGGACCTTGTTAGGGGTCGTTGCCGGTGCCATCTTCATCTCCATCACCCACAGGTACCTCCACGAGCGGGAGGCTGAGGCGCATCTCGGCGCACTGCGCGGGGCCGGTGCCATCCAGGCGCTCCTCGTTCTCGGTGTGATGACGATGCATTCTTTCACCGAGGGTGTCGCGCTAGGTGTCTCCGCAGCCGATGATGGCGCGCTCGGCATCGTCATCGCGCTCGCGATCGCTCTCCACAACATCCCGGAGGGCCTCGCCATCAGCCTTGCTCTCGTGCCCTCCGGCGTCTCTCCCTTGAAGGCCGCCGGTTGGAGCATCTTCTCGAGCCTCCCGCAGCCGCTGATGGCTATCCCGGCGTTCCTCGGAGTCCGGCTCTTCGAGCCGTTGCTGCCCGCCGGCCTTGGCTTCGCCGGCGGTGCGATGCTGTGGATGGTCGTCACGCAGCTGATCCCTGAAGCCCGGGCGCACACGAGTCGAAGCATCCTCGCTCCGGTGGTGGCCCTGTCCACGGCCGGCATGATCGCTATAGAGCTGGCTATCGCGTTCTAGGTCCTTAGCGTGTAATCCTTTCCTCATGGCCCTGCCGATCCTGGAAGAGCGTCTGTCCGAATGGGCGACGCACCTCGAGCGCCTGCAGTGGTCGGCGATGATCCTCGACTCGGACTGGCGCCTCAGTTGGGTCTCGTCACAGCTGAAGGAGTTCGTCAAGGCCGAGGATGATGACGAGCTCGGCTACGGAGAGCACATCGCGGCGGCTTTCATTAGGGACCGCTGGCTCCGAACCGTACATCCTGGGAGCCAGATCAAGATGTTCCTCGATCTGGCCCCCTTCATGTTGAGCGACCTCGAACGCCGGGGGATGGACCCGCTCCGTTTCATGCCGGAGCAGTTCCTTCCCCTCCTCGAGCAGATCGAGCCCATGGAGGCGCCCTACGTGTGGTCCACCTCGTTCATGTACGTGAACCCGGAGGAGGACCCGGACCTGCCGGAGTACCGCGTCGACTGCTGCTTCCTGAGGATCCACAGCTCCGACGGCACGTTCCTCGGATGGCTGATCCTCTACTTCATGGGCGTGCAGCCGAACCTGCTCGCGCTGTTGGCCCGTGGGGACGAGCGGATGTACGAGCGCATGGCCCGGTTGGTGGAGCCCGCTCCGAGACAGGCCGCCATCATGTTCTGCGACCTGCATCGCTCCGGGCCTTTGTCGCGCCAGCTTCCCAGCTCCACTTACTTCAAGTTGGTGCGCCGCCTGTGGACGGGCATCGATGCCGCCGTTGCGGACGAAGCGGGCATCATCGGCAAGCACGCGGGAGACGGGGCTTCTGCGTTCTTCCTCGTCGAGGACTCGGGCTCGCCTTCGGGGGCCGCGGCGGCCGCGGTGCGAGCCGCGCGTCGCGTCCACGAGGTGTCAGAGGAAGTGTTCAGGGACATCCTCGATACCGGTTGCATGATGAAGGTGGGCATCCACTGGGGCGGCAGCCTCTATATGGGTCAGCTCGTCCCCGGGGGGCGGCTGGACGTGACGGCGCTGGGGGACGAAGTGAACGAGGCGGCTCGGCTGCAGGAGGCGGCTCCCCACGGGAACACGCTCGCTTCCAAGCAGCTGCTGGAGCAGTTGACGATGAAGGACGCCGGGGCCCTCGGTGTGGATGTCGACACGTTGCTCTACAAGATGTTGGCCGAGTTGCCGGACGTCCCCGAAAAGGCCGTGCGGGATGCGGGCACGCTCCCCGTCACCGCGGTCTAGAAGCCTTACTCGGCGTTACTCGGCGTCACCCTTCTCGGGCCTGACCTGAGCTTCCTCTCGGGGGTCCGCAGGGGCTTTGGTCGCCAAGAGACTCTTGATGTGAGGCACGACTTCGTACGGATCGTCCATCACCCCGAAAAGGTCGAGGTCCTCCTCGGAGATCTTGTGCTCGGTCAGCACCTTCTCCTTCAGCCAGCCGATCATGCCGCCCCAGAAGTCTGACCCGAAGAGGACGACCGGGAAGTGCTGCGCCTTTCCCGTCTGGATCAGCGTGAGTGCTTCGAACAGCTCATCCAAGGTCCCATAGCCGCCGGGCATCACGATGAAGGCCTCTGAGTACTTCACGAACATCGTCTTGCGAACGAAGAAGTAACGGAAATCGACCCCGAGGTCGACGTAGTCGTTCATACGTTGCTCGAAGGGAAGCTCGATGTTGCAGCCGACCGAGACGCCTCCCGCTTCGTGGCACCCTCGGTTCGCCGCCTCCATCAGACCGGGCCCGCCTCCGGTGATGACCGCGAAGCCACCCTTTGCCAGTTCCGAGCCGATCGTTCGCGCATGTCCGTACGTGGGGTCGTCTTCGGTCACCCGCGCCGAGCCGAAGACGCTTATGGCCGGCGGGATGTCCGCCAAGGCATCGAAGCCGTCTACGAACTCGGACAGGATCCGAAGTGTCCTCCAGGGATCCGTCCTGATGAAGGTGGAGTCCCTGCGCTGAAGGAAGTCGGAGTCTTCGGTGCGCCCGCTGTGATGAGCGGTGGTCAGCCGGCCTCTACGCTCTCTTCGGTCTTTCATGCGATGAGGATAAGAGGCTGGGAGAGCTAGACGTATCCCCTGATCTCGGCCGCGTGGGCGACCCTTTCGACTGCTATGTCGAAGGCGGCGTCCCGTAGCGTGGTGCCGTCTTTCTCGGATCGCTCGATCTCGAGGTCCGTGGCTGCGACCCTCCGCTTCTCGAGCTCGGTGTTCACGTGATCCAGCTCCCACCGGAACTGCTGGATGTTCTGCACCCACTCGAAATAAGAGACCGTCACCCCGCCGGAGTTCGCAAGGATGTCGGGGCTGACGGCGACGCCGCGATCGTTCAGGATCTCGTCCGCAGCGGGAGTCGTTGGCCCGTTGGCGGCCTCCACGACGAGCTTCGCGCTTATCCGGTCCGCGTTGCCGGTGTTGATGACACCGTGGATCGCTGCGGGGATGAGGATGTCGCACTCGAGCTCGAGAAGATCCTCGTTCGAGACGGCGTCCGCTCCCGCGAACCCGGCCAGCGCGCGGTCTCCCTGTGGTGCTTGGACAAGGCGGCGAGATCCAGGCCCCCGCGGTTGTACACGCCGCCGCCGACGTCCGAGACGGCCATGACCTTGGCCCCGTTCTGGGCCGCGATGGCGGCGGTCCAATAACCGACGTTGCCGAAGCCTTGGATGACCACGCGGCTCCTTCGAACGACATGCCCTTCTTCTTTGCCGAGGTCATGGCGCAGATGATCGTCCGCGCCCCGTTGCCTCCTCTCGACCGGGGAGCCGCCCATCTCCACCGGTTTACCCGTGACGATCCCCGGGGTGTATCCGTGCTTCTGGCCGTAGGCGTCCATCATCCACGCCATCGTCTGGGCGTTCGTTCCCATGTCGGGGGCCGGGATGTCCCGGTTGACGCCGATGACGTAGGAGATCATCGCCGTGAAGCGGCGGGTGAGTCTTTGCATCTCGGTCGTCGATAGTTGCCTCGGGTCACATTGAACCCCTCCCTTGGCCCCCCGAAGGGAACGTCGATGAGGGCGTTCTTCCATGTCATCAGGGCCGCTAGTGCGCGCACCCGTCGAGGTCGGCGGAAGGGTGGAACCTGATCCCACCCTTGTAGGGGCCGCGCTCCGTTGTGTTGGATGCGGTAGCCCTTGAAGACCTTCACCTTGCCCTCGTCGGACATAACGGGGATCTGCACCGCGAGCTCGCGATAGGAGGTGGCCAGGACCGCCCGCATCTCGTCGACGAGGTGAAGTCTGTCGGCCGCCCCGTGGAAGAAGTAAGTGGCCGCCTCGAAGGGCGTCATCGCATCGGTCGGTTTTTGGCGCGGCGGCATGCCTGCGCGTTCTGCTGAGTCCCCCGGGCCCATGTCGTCCATCCTGCGGGAGGATACCGATTAGCCGAGGTTCGTGCTCGTCCTAGAACCGGCGCTTGGGGCGAGCCCTCATAGAGGACTTGTTCCCGCGGTGGGAGGTGAAGATCATGCGCGGCGGAGCGATCTTCATCCTCCTCCTGGAACTCCTCTTTCAACTCGAGGTTCGCCGCGATGCGGCTGAGCTCGTATTCCTGGTCCGGGAGCACGAACGTGATCCCCGTCCCGGTGCGACCGGCTCGGGCCGTGCGACCAACCCGGTGCAGGTACGCCTTCATGTCCTCGGGTGGATCGAAGTTGATGACGTGGGTGATGTCATCGAGATCGAGTCCTCTGGCGGCCACGTCCGTGGCGACAAGCACGTCGACCTCGCCATCGGAGAACTTGCGTAGGGCCCGCTGCCTCGCGGCCTGGGTGAGATCACCGTGCATCCCGAGAGCCTTGACGCCGCGGCCCCCCCTCAGCTTCAGGACGAGGCGATCGGCTCCGCGCTTCGTACGAACGAAGATGAGGGCCAAGCCTCGCTCGTCACCCAAGACCTCGACGAGCTTGTCGAGCTTTGCGCTGGGCGCCACCGGGATGAACTTGTGCTCTGCCTCTTCCACGGTCAGCGTCGGGTGTTCGACCTCGTGCAGGACAGCGTTGTGGGTGTATGCCCGGGCGAGCTGCCCCACCTGTCCATCAAGCGTTGCGGAGAAAAACATCGTCTGACGCTGCTCGGGAAGCCGGTCGACGATCTGGTCGACCTGGGGCTGGAAGCCCATGTCGAGCATCCTGTCGGCCTCGTCGAGCACGAGCACCTTGACGTTTCGAAGATTCACCATCCTGCGGTTGGCGAGGTCCTCGATACGACCGGGGTCGCCACGAGGATGTCGGCCTTAGCCGTCGCGTTGGCTTGGTCGCGGATGCTGACGCCGCCGTAAACGGCCGCAACGCCCAGCCCTCTGGCCTGAGCAACGATCTCGGTCTCTTCGGCCACCTGCGTGGCGAGCTCGCGCGTCGGGACGAGGATCAAAGCGGAAGGCTTCTTCTGGGATGGCTCCAGCGTCTCCACGATCGGGATCGCGAACGCCAGCGTCTTGCCCGAGCCGGTGCGCGACCGGGCCAGCACGTCCCGGCCCTCGGAGAGCGTCGTTCATAACGAGCGCCTGGATCTTGAAGGGGGTGGTGACGCCCTTGTTGGCCAGGGCCTCCACCACGGGGGCGTGACTCCGAGGTCGGAGAACTCGGCGCTCTCTCCTGGGGGCCGCTACTGACTCTTGGTCGGTGTCCGCGACCGACGCGACGGATTCTTCTATGGACATCATGTTGCGCTCAACTCCTTCTTGGCAGTGGCACTGCCGCGGTTCGGGAGATTTGACTTACCCGTACGCCGCCTGAAGGAGGAACCGGAGAGTAAATCTCACGGGACGACTTTCGTCCCTTGTCTATGTTGAGGGTAACCCACTCGGATGCCCGGAATTCCCGACCACCCGTTGCGGTTACTCGCCCCAGAACTCGCGATCCGAGGATTCCTGGCCCCGTCTACCCGAAACGGCGACCGCGACGGCCAGAGCGGTGGTGAGGGGAACCGAGGCCACGAGCCCGATGCTGCCGACGAGCGTTCTGACGATCTCTTCCGCCACCACCTCTGAGTTCAGGATGTGGGGCAACTCTCTACCGCTCACAGTGAACACGATGAGCAAGTGGAGAGAACCACCCGCGTAGGCAAGGACCAGTGTGATGACGGTCGAGGCGATGTGGTCTCTTCCGATCCTTATGCCGGCCCGGTAGAGGTCTCGGAAGCGATATCCGGGGTTGGCCACCCTCAACTCCCACACAGCCGACGTCTGGGTGATCGTGACGTCATCCAGGACTCCGAGCGTGCCGATGATGATCCCGCCGAGCAGCAGGCCCTCGAGATTCACCTGTGACGCCGACAGCTGGAGGAACGTAGCTTCCTCCGAGCCGAAGCCCGTGAAGCGGCCGATCTCGACGAAAGCAACCGCCAGGATCCCCGTCAGGCCGAGACTCATCAGGGTCCCGAGGATCGCCGTCGTGGTTCTGGCGTTAACCCCGTGGGCCAGATAGAGCGTCGCGAACATGATCGCCGCCGAGCCGGTGATCGCGACCGCGATCGGGTTCGCTCCCTCCAGGATCGCAGGCATCACGAAGATGACGAGGATCCCGAGGCTGAGCCCCACCCCGAGCAGGGCGAAGAGCCCATGCCACCTGCTGAGGGCGATGACGACTACCGCGAAGAGGATCCCGAGCACGAGCAACGGGATCTGCCGGTCGTAGTCGAGGAAGTAGTAGGCCACTCCGACCGCCTCGTCGGCCGCCTTCGAGACGATGACCTTGTCGCCAACCAGGAGCGTTCTGGACTTCGCTGCGGTCGAGTGGTTGAAATCGAAACGTGTGCCTTCGTCGGGCCCTTCGGTCACTTCGATGGTGACGACCGAGCAGACGAATGCCTCTGCCTGGGGAGGGACCGCGCAAGCGTTGGCGGCGGTAGCGACCACCTCGCCCGAGTAGTTCTCGCCGGTGGCTCCCGGTGCGTCGAGGCCGACGTCCGTACCGGACGGCCACAGGATCACGAGGGCGGCGATCGTCGCGAGGATCAAGGGGACGACCGCAACGAACAGCCTTCTCTGCACCGCTACCGGGACCGACGGCGGGTCCCCGTGTCCGTGGGAGTGACTCATGAGGTCATCAAGGAAGGTATGCGAGCGGGTCCTGCGGGCTGCCGTTGACTCTGATCTCGAAGTGGAGGTGGTCGCCGGTGGCGGAACCCGTGGCCCCGCAGGTCGCGATCGTCTCGCCCTGCGACACGCTCTGGCCGGCCCCCACGTACATCGTCGTGTTGTGGGCGTACAGCGTGGCGTACCCGGCGCCATGCTGGATGACGATGTGGTTCCCGTAGCCCGAGTCATAGGAGGCGGATTCAACGGTGCCCGACCTCGATGCTCGGATGGGGGTGCCTGTCACGCAGTCGACGTCGATGCCCGCGTGAAGCCGCCCCCACCTGTACCCGTAGCCGGAGGTCACTGCTCCTGAGACCGGCCATGCGAAGCCACTGCTTCCCGAGGCCAGGGCGACGTCGCTGGCGGGTGGGGGCGCGTCGGCGGCGGCGGCCGGGTCCGGGGCCGGGGGCGCCAAGGACTGCGCCAGCTCGGCGCTGCGTGCCTGGATCGCTGCGATCTCGTCCTGCTCTTCTTCGATGCTCGCTCGGAGCCGGCTCAGCTTGGTGTTCTGGTCGGCTCGCAGCTCTCGGAGATGCTGGCTCTGGGTGATCTGCTCACGCTTCGCGGCGAGGGCCTCTTTCAGCTTCCCCTCGAGGACCAGCTTGTCGGCGTCCAGCTTCGCCCGCATCCGCTGGGCCGAGATCATCACGCCGATCTTCTCCTATGCGGCCGCGCCGTTGTACTCCATGAGGGACGAGAGCTCGTCGATGCTCCCGGCCTCGAGCAGGATCTCGAGCTCCGCCGTGGGCCCGGCCTTGTACAGCTCGACGGCCACGTTCTCCGCCTCGGACTGGACACGGTCGAACCTACGCTCTTGGTTTCTGATGCTCCTTTCGAGGAGCCCGATCTCGATCTGGGTCTCCTGGACCAGGGCCTCGGAGGCGGCCAGTGCCTCTTCCACGGCGGCTACCTGCTCGTCGATCGAGGCGATCTGCTCCTCGACCGTCTCTGCCTCGCCCTGGATGCGGGCGATCTCGGCCTTCGCGGCGTCCAGGCGGGAGGAGGTGGATGACTGCGCCGAGGCCCCCTGCCCGTCGAAGGCCAGAGGGGCCAGGGCCAGCAACAGGAGCGCGGCGATGACCCACGTGCGTGGCCGGCTCAAAGGCGGGACTCCGATGCCGGAAGGCGCCCGACCACCGGTATAGCTCCTGATGCTTCGATCAAATGGCTTCTCCTCGAACCGCGTGGCCCGGGTCGTTCGCGGGCCGTGCCCCCGGGGCCCCGCTCGGACGGAAAGAGCAGGGCCGGGCTTCCTCACGGTCACTATAGCCACACGTGCTCCTCCGCGAGCCGGGCCGTGGCTGGGGCCCTCCGGGGGTGCCGGTGCCGGTGCCGGGGAGCCTCGGTCGCCTTCTCGACAAGAACTTCACATCTCGGGCTTCTTACGTGGACATCGGCTTCTTAGACTGCTACGCATGGACAGCAGAACGATCGTGGTGGTCGAGGACGAGCCGATCATCGCCGCGGCCGTTGCCGCCCGCTTGCGCAAGGAGGCTTTCCGGGTCGAGGTGGCTTCGGACGGGCCTTCGGGGGTGGACCTGTGCCGGAGGCTGAACCCGGACCTGCTCGTGCTCGACGTGATGTTGCCCGGGTTCGACGGTCTCGAGGTGTGCCGCCGGGTTCAACGTGACAGGCCGGTCCCGGTCTTGATGCTCACAGCCCGCGACTCCGAGACCGACGTGCTCGTCGGCCTGGGGGTCGGAGCCGACGACTACATGACGAAGCCATTCAGCACCCGGGAGCTGGTTGCTCGGGTGCACGCTCTCCTGCGCAGGGTCGACCGCTCGGCCGTCTCGGAACCCGCCATGGTAAGGATCGCCGATGTCGAGGTTGACCCGAAAGCGCGGCGCGTGAAGAAAGCTCAGGAGATCGTTCATCTGACTCCGCTCGAGTTCGATCTCTTTTATCTGCTCGCCAGTCACCCCGACACCGTCTACTCGCGGAGCCGTCTCCTGTCCGAGGTCTGGGGGTACAGCGACGATGCCGGGGGACGAACCATCGACTCGCACATCGGTTCGTTGAGGAAGAAGTTGGGGCACGAGCTCGTGAGGACCGTTCATGGGGTCGGTTACGCGGTTGGGGACGCCACCGTTTGAGGCCTTTGGACCGGATCACCTCGATCAAGTTCAAGATCGGCCTCGTGATCGTCGCCGCGATCGCAACCACCGTCTTCACCCACTGGGTCGGCCCCTGGGTCGGTCTGAACCTCCTCGAGTCGGGCATCGCGGCCACCGTGGTCGCGCTGGTGATGGTGAACTTCCTCGCACGTGGTCTGACATCTCCCTTGCGAGCCATGGCCGCCGCGGCCACGGCCATGGCGCGCGGTGACTACGACGGCCGCGTGACAACCACCTCCCGGGACGAGGTCGGTGAGCTGGCGCGGGCTTTCAACAGGATGGCGTCCGAGCTGGCCGAGGTGGACCGCGTGCGACGTGATCTCGTCGCTAACGTCTCGCACGAGCTCCGCACCCCCATCAGCGCTCTCCAGGCTGTGCTGGAGAACCTCGTCGATGGCGTCGAGACTCCCGACCCCGAGGTCGTGAAAACGATGCTGATCCAGGTCGAGAGGCTCGGCCGTCTCGTCGCCCAATTGCTCGACCTGTCACGCCTGGAGTCGGGTGTCATGTTGTTGCAGCGCCGGCCGTTCGAGGTGGAGCCGCTCCTCGAGCAAGCCGTGAGAGAGGCCGGTCTCGAGGTTGGCGCCAACGCGGAACGCTCGGTGGGGTTCGAGGTCACGGTCGAGCCTGCGGGGCTCGAAGTCCAAGGTGACCCCGAGAGGGTCCACCAGGTCGTGACGAACCTGCTCTCGAACGCGGTGCGGCACTCGCCTCCCGGGGGCCGCGTCGGGGTGAGGGCGTCGGGGCGAAGCGGGAGCGTCATGATCGAGGTGGAGGACGACGGCCCGGGGATCAGCGACGAAGAGGCCGAGAGGGTCTTCGAGCGCTTCTACCGAGCCGACGCGGCCCGCTCTTCGAGCGAGGGAGGCACCGGCCTCGGTCTCGCGATAGCTCGCTGGATCGTGGACCTGCATGGTGGCGACATCAGAGCGGAGCGGGGGAGGCCTCACGGCTGTCGCGTTGTCGTCGAGCTGCCGGCGGTGGCCAGATGAACGGGCCGAACAAGGCTTCACCCCGGCTGATCCTGCTGTTGCTCTTGGCGGGACTCGTCGGCTCTCTGGTCATCCCGGAGGCCGCTGGGCCCGGCATCGGCATCCTCATGGTGTCGGGCGTCGTGGCCGCAGCCGTTGCTCGGGAGCATCTTTCGGGGCTGGCCGGGATCCGCACGCTCTTCGGCCTTTCCGCCCTGATGCTCGCCGGCTTCGCAGCGGTGAGGGCGGCTACCTGGCTCGTTGCTCTCGACCTCTTGTTCGCACTGGCGCTCGCGTCCTGGAGCATCTCCGGGGGAGACGGCTGGCTATCGATGCTAGGCGGTTTCTCCACCTCGCTCAGGCGGTCGATACGGGTGCCGCGCTTCATCCTCGAGCCGCTCGTTCGACGGGTACGGGGCACAGAGAGGGACCTAGAGCCTCTCGTCCGTGGCATGACTCTTGGAACGCTCGTGCTCGTGGTGTTCGGGACGCTCTTTCTGACGGCCGATGACGCGTTCGCCGAGCTTGCCGGGAACGTCTTCGACCTCGGGTGGCTAGAGGCCGACCTCTTGCCGCTCCGGGCGGCCGTTGCCGGGATCGTGATCCTCCTAGGGGGAGGCCTGGTTCTGGCGGGGTATCGGGTTGCTCCGGCACAAGCAGAGCCGACCGACGGGTCCCTCTGGGGAGAGTCGGTGTTCGGCGGCCCTCGCAGAGGGCCATCGTTCCAGGGGCTCGAGTGGAAGATCCCCCTCGGCGCCCTGGTCGCGCTGTTCGCCGCCTTCGTGTTGGTCCAGGTGACCGTGCTCTTCGGGGGCCGGGACCACGTGCTGACCACGTCGGGGCTGACGTACGCCGAGTACGCTCGCTCCGGGTTCTTCCAGCTGCTCGCGGTGGCGGCCCTGACGATCGGGGTCATCGCGCTGTTCAGCGGCTGGAGCAAAGCCGAAGGGCGCGACAGGTGGGTCCTCCGAACAGGCCTCGCTCTCCTTTGCGTTCTCACGCTCGTCATCCTCGCCTCGGCGATGAGGCGGCTCGGCCTCTACGAGCAGGAGTACGGGTTCACTCGGTTGAGGGTGTTGATCCACGGCGTGATCATCTGGTTCGTGGCCTTCTTCGCTCTGGTCCTTGGAGCGGGCGCGACCTTGCACCGATCGTGGTTGCCGCGCGCCGTGCTGGGGCTGACCGTCGTCGCCGCGCTCGTTTTCAACGCGATCTCGCCAGATGCTCTCGTCGCGGAGGCGAACGTGGATCGTTACCTCGCCTCGGGCAGGATCGACCTCGCCTATCTGAGCACCCTCAGTGCGGACGCGGTCCCGGCCCTCAGTCGCCTCGAGGGACCTCTTGCTTCTTGCGCGCT
>JAUJNU010000030.1 GCA_030448085.1 Actinomycetota bacterium
TGGGGGGCCTTTCTCGACGTGGCCCGCCTCTCCGAGGTGCCCTCGGTGATCGTCGACTCGGTCGCCCTCGTCGCCTTCACGTTGCCGTTCTGGCTGACCTTCGTCCTAGCCGTCAAGGTCGCCCATAGATGGGTGGGCAGGGACCGGCCGACGAGCGAGGTTGCCCGCAGCCTCGGATGGTCACTGATCCCCATCGGCGTCGCCTACGTGATCGCCCACAACGTGCCTCTGCTCTTCACGGGCCTGCCGCGTCTCGTGCGCTCGCTCTCGGACCCCTTCCTCGAGGGGTGGAACCTTTTCGGCACGGCCGACCTCTTCTCGCGCTACATCCCCTCGCCGAGACTCGTCTGGTTCCTCGAGATCGCGCTCATCGTGGGAGGGCACGTCGTCGCTGGTCCTCGCGGCCCATAGGATCGCCGTGCGTCTAGCCCCCGGCCACCGCGAGGCGGTCAGGTGCGAGTACGCGCTGACGGCGCTCATGTCCCTGTACACGATCTCCACCCTGTGGCTGCTGGCGCAGCCTCTGGTGGCCTGAGGAGGCAGCCATGCCCTGGGCTCACGGATCTCACGGCGCGGCCGCGAACGGGGAGTTCGCGGTCCTCGGGGCGGCCTTCTTCCTCCTCGGCGTGATCCTGTTCATCCAGCGCTCGATCAAGCCGGCCATCGCCCTCGCGTTCGCGGTCGGAGGGGCGACCCTTGCCATCGGGGCGTTCGTGCTGGCGTGACCCACTCGCTTCCCCCCAACGCGGGGCTCCGCAGGACGCTCACCACCCCGCGCTTGACGCTCGAGCCGACCGGGCCGCACCACCTCGAGGGCATCTGGGATGCGATGCAGACGTCCTTGCCGGAGCTCTCGCCCTGGATGCCCTGGGCGGTGAAGCCCGAGCGGGCCGACACCCGGACTTTTTTGGAGCGTGCGGAGAAGAGCTGGAGCGAGGGCAGCGGTGGGGACTGGGTCTTCACGCTCATCGCCGAGGGCGTGCCTCTGGGGACGATCGGGCTGGGCCGAGCGGACGAGTTCTTCTTGCGAGCCGAGCTCGGCTACTGGCTCCGCTCCGACCACGCCGGGCGCGGGCTCATGAGCGAGGCCGGGTCGGCCCTCATCGCCTTCGCTTTCGAGGACATCGGCTTGCACCGGCTCGAGCTGCACGCGGCCCCCGGGAACCGGGCCAGCATCCGGGTGGCCGAGAAGCTGGGCTTTCGGCACGAGGGCCTCATCCGGGATGGGGGATACGTGGCCGACTGGCAGGACGTCTTGGTCTTCGGTCTCCTCGAGACCGACCCGCGCCCGACCTGCCACATCTGAGCGGCCCCCTCGTGGTGCGCGCCGCATCAAGGAGCGGGGGACCTGTAGAATCACATGCGGATAAGTACGGTCATGTAGTTCGCTCCGCGGGGCGCCCTGCAAATCCGCGATGCGAACATGCGTTCGTATATGCTGCTCCGGAAGTTGTCGCACCCCCTCTCTAGGGTCCAGTCCACGGTTCTCAAGAGCCGGATATCGGTCGGGTCGATGGGCCCGTTGTTCAAGGAGGCTGACGGTGGCGAGTGTAAGGAGCGGTTCCAGCAGGGACAGGGTGACGGCCAAGGATGCCTCGGGGCGCGATGCGGCTCTCGAGATGGCCATCTCCCAGATCGACAAGCAGCACGGCAAGGGCTCGATCATGCGGCTGGGCGACGACGCCTCCCGCCTCAACATCGACGTGATCCCCACGGGTTCGCTCGCTCTCGACCTGTCTCTAGGTGTCGGGGGGCTTCCCCGGGGCCGGATAGTCGAGGTCTACGGCCCCGAGGGCTCGGGCAAGACCACGGTGAGCCTCCACGTGATCGCCGAGGCTCAGAAGTCCGGCGGGCTCGTTGCCTTCATCGACGCCGAGCACGCGCTCGACCCGACGTATGCCAGGGCGGTGGGGGTCGACATCGACAACCTGCTCGTCTCCCAGCCCGACACCGGTGAGCAGGCGCTCGAGATCGCCGACACCCTCGTTCGCTCCGGAGCCATGGACGTCATCGTCGTGGACTCGGTTGCCGCTCTCGTCCCCCGGGCCGAGATCGAGGGAGAGATGGGCGACTCCCACATGGGCCAGCAGGCCCGGCTCATGTCCCAGGCCCTTCGCAAGCTCGCAGGCAACGTAAACAGGTCCAAGACCATCCTTATCTTCATCAACCAGATAAGGGAGAAGATCGGTGTGATGTTCGGCAGCAACGAGACGACCCCCGGGGGCCGTGCCCTCAAGTTCTACTCCTCGGTCCGTCTCGACGTCCGCCGCATCGACTCGCTGAAGGACGGGGCCGAGATCGTGGGCTCGAGGGTCCGGGTGAAGGTCGTCAAGAACAAGGTGAGCGCTCCCTTCAAGAAGGCCGAGTTCGATATCCAGTACGGCACCGGGATCTCGAAAGAGGGAAGCCTCCTCGACGTGGCCATCGAGCACGGCATCGTCCGCAAGTCGGGAGCCTGGTTCATCTACGGCGACGACCAGCTCGGCCAGGGCCGTGAGAACGCCAAGGCGTTCCTCGGCGAGAGCGCGGACATCGCGGCAGAGATCGAGCTCAAGATCAAGCAGAAGCTGGGTCTCATCCCAGGGGCCGAGGAAGATGTGATCCTCGTGGAAGAAGACGCGGGTGAGCTCACCCCCTAGCCGGAGCGCCGGCCGGTGCCGCTAAGCTTCTCCGACGGAGATATGCGGGCTGTTTCTTCCAAGGGCGCCCTGCTCGACCTGCGGGACGACACGGCCCCGGCACCGGCTCAGGACGATCCCTACAAGAAGGCGATGGAGAAGGCCGGCCGGGCTCTCGCCCGGCGGCCTCACTCGCGCCGCGAGCTCGAGCAGAAGCTCCGTGCCGGTGGTTTCGAGCCGGACATCGTGGCCCGGGCGCTGGGCCGGCTCGAGGCCCTCGGCCTGATCGACGACCTCGTCTTCGCCCGCCAGTGGGTGGAGGAGCGGGGGCGTCGCAAGGGTGCGGGTCTCTTGCGGGCCGAATTGGCAGGCAAGGGGGTCCCCCGGGAGGTGGCCGATCAAGCCCTCGCCGACGTGGGGCTCGACGAGGAATCGGCGGCCGTGGCGCTTGCCGCCGGGTGGGTCCGCCGGGTCGTCAACCGTCCGATCGCCGAGCAGGCGCAGCGCATAAGGCAGATGCTGGTGAGGCGGGGGTACTCCCCGGAGGTGGCCGAAGAGGCCGCTCGAGCGGTCCTCCCACCGGAAGGCTGGGATTAGTCGTACCATTGGGTCCTGACCAACTGAAGATGAACCCTAAAAATTGGCACACGAATAACGAGAGAATCCTGAAAACGATCCTTGTCTTCTTCTTAGCCGGCCAATCGCATATGACTCATCTGCCTACTTCGAGGTCGAGGATGCCCGGACGGCTCCTGTAGCCGTCTAGCTCTCGTCTTTCCTGTTGTGCCTGGTTGGGCCCGGCGAAAGCCGTGCCCGGCCTGGGGACGGAGAGAAAGGAGCGAGCTATGGAGATCGTTATCGGTCTCGTGCTCGGCCTTCTTCTGGGTGGGGGAGTCGGTTACTTCGTCCGCAAGAACCAGGCGGAGCGGGAAGCCGATTCGGCCGAGAAGAGGGCTCAGAGCGTTCTAGCAGATGCCCAGCGTGAGGCAGATGCGGCCCGCCGCGAGGCGCTGGTAGAGGCCAAGGATGAGATCCACAGGCTGAGGCGTGAGGCCGAGGCCGACATCAAGACCCGGGGCTCGGAGGTCGGCAAGAAAGAAGCCCGGATCGAGCAGCGCGAGGAGCTCCTCGACTCGCGCGCCAACTCGCTCGACCGCAAGGAGCTGGCCGTGGTTTCCAAGGCGGCCGAGATCGACACTATGAGGCGCGAGCTGGAGGTCTTGTCCGAGAGAGCCCGCACCGAGATCGAGCGGGTCGCAGGTATGACGGCCTCCGACGCCAAGCAGACCCTCATGGAGCAGATCGAGGACGAGGCCAAGCGCGAGGCCCTCTTGATCGTGAGAGACCTCGAGTCCCAGGCCCGCGAAGAAGCCGACCGCAGGGCTCGCAAGATCATCGCGATCTCGATGCAGCGGGTGGCCTCCGACCTCACCACCGAGTCCACCGTGACGACCGTGACGCTCCCCAACGAGGACATGAAGGGCCGCATCATCGGCCGTGAGGGCCGCAACATCAGGGCCTTCGAGGCCGCCACCGGCACGAACCTCATAGTCGACGACACCCCGGAGGCTGTCGTCCTCTCCTGCTTCGACCCGATCCGCAGGGAGATGGCCAGGCTCACCCTGAACCGGCTCATCGGCGACGGGCGCATCCAGCCCGCCCGGATCGAGGAGATCCACGAGAAGTCCAAGGAAGAGGTCGAGCAGGAGATCCGTGAGGGAGGCGAGTGGGCGGCCCTCGAGACCGGGATCACCGACATGCACCCCGAGCTCGTGAGGGTCATCGGCCGTCTCAAGTTCCGGACCTCCTACGGCCAGAACGTGCTGAAGCACTCAGTCGAGGCAGCTCATATCGCGGGCATGATCGCCGCCGAGCTCGGCACCGACGTGACGCTGGCCAAGCGTTGCACCCTGCTCCACGACATCGGCAAGGCCGTGACGCACGAGGTCGAGGGCTCTCACGCCTTGATCGGGGCGGAGATCGCCCGCAGGCTGAAGGAGAAGCCCGAGGTCGTGCACGCGATCGAGGCGCACCACGGTGAGGTCGAGCAACGGACGATCGAGGCGGTCGTAACGCAGGTCGCCGATGCCATCTCCGGCGCACGCCCGGGAGCCCGGCGAGAGTCCCTCGAGACCTACGTCAAGCGGCTCGAGAGGCTCGAGGCGATCGCCATGGAGTTCGATGGCGTCGAGAAGGTCTACGCCATGCAGGCCGGGCGCGAGGTGAGGGTGATGGTCAAGCCCGGCAGCGTCGACGACCTGCGGGCGGAGGTGATCGCCCGAGACATCGCCAAGAAGATCGAGGATGAGCTCCAGTACCCGGGGCAGATCAGGGTGATGACGATCCGCGAGACTCGATCCTCGGCCTTCGCGAAGTAGCCTCTTCGACGTGGTGATGGCCGCGCCCAAGGGCAGCTACTTCATACGCACCTTCGGGTGCCAGATGAACGAGCACGACTCCGAGCGCATGGCGGGGATGCTCGAGAGCGAGGGCTACGTTCCGGCCGAGGGCCCTCAGGACGCCTCCGTGGTGCTGTTCAACACGTGCTGCATCCGCGAGAACGCGGACACCCGCCTCTACGGGAACCTCGGGCACACGAAGGCGATCAAGGATGCGCGGCCGGACCTGCGCATAGTCGTGGCCGGTTGCCTCGCCCAGAAGGACAGGGAGTCGATCCAGGAGCGGGCGCCGTACGTCGACGTCGTGCTGGGGACACACAACCTAGCGAGCCTTCCGCGGCTCCTGGAGGAGTCGCTCGAGGGACCGAGCTTCGAGATCCTCGAGCAGACCGAGGTCTACCCCTCGGCCCTCCCGGCGCGCAGGTCGTCGCCGTGGCACGCCTGGGTCTCGATCTCGATCGGCTGCAACAACAACTGCACGTTCTGCATAGTCCCTGCGGTGCGGGGGCGGGAGGCGTCGCGCAGACCGGGTGACATCGTCCACGAGGTGGAGCGGCTGGTCGAGGACGGGGTGGTCGAGGTCACCCTCCTCGGCCAGAAC
Organism: Actinomycetota bacterium; assembly: GCA_030448085.1. Next base: position 5,619 of record JAUJNU010000030.1, read on the forward strand.
GTCAACTCCTACGGGCGCGACCTCGACGGGCGACCGCTGTTCGCCTCGCTGCTCCGGTCCCTCGACCGGGTGCGGGGTCTCGAGCGGATCAGGTTCACCAGCCCCCACCCGAAGGACTTCAAGGCCGACACCGTGGCAGCGATGGCGGAGTGCCCCTCGGTCTGCGAGCACATCCACCTGCCGGTTCAATCGGGCTCCGACCGCGTCCTGAAGCTCATGAAGCGCGCCTACTCGCGAACGAGGTATCTCGAGAAGCTGGACATGGTACGGGCCGCGATCCCCGAGGTGGCGGTCACCACGGACATCATCGTGGGCTTCCCCGGCGAGACGGAGGCGGATTTCGAGGACACCTTGGACCTCGTGGCGCGGGCTCGATACGACGCTGCCTACACCTTCCAGTACTCGGCCCGGCCGATGACCGCTGCCGCCGAGCTCCCGGAGCAGCTTCCCAAAGAGGTCATCCAGTCGCGCTACGAGCGGCTCGACGCATTGCAGAAGCAGATCTCGATCGAGTGCAATGAACGCACCGTGGGCCGGGTGGAGCAGGTGCTCGTGGAGGGGACCTCCAAGAAGGACGCCTCTCGGCTGACGGGACGGACCAGGGGCAACAAGCTCGTTCACTTCGAGGCCGAGGGGGCCGAGGTCGGCTCCCTCCTCAGCGTGAAGATCACGAGCGCCTTCGCTCATCACCTGCAGGGCGAGGTGGTCCCGGGCCCGCAGCGGGCGGCTGCGCGGGGGCCGCGTCTGAAGCTGCCGCTCGTGGGTGCATCTCCGGGATGTAGCTCCTGCGGCTGACCTGCCGATGATCGTGGGCGGCGCCATAGCGCCCCACGCACCTCTGCTGCTCGAGGAGGTGTCCGGCCCGGAAGTGTCGGGCGCTTGCTCTGGCACCATCGCTGCGACCGCAGCGGTAGATGTCCCACCCTGCGACGCCCTCGTGCTCTTGTCACCCCACGGGCGGGCGACCGGCGTCTACGAGGCTGCTCGCGGTTCGCTCGCCCACCTGGGCGTTCCGGGCGTTGTGTGCGAGCGCCCGACCGCCTCCGACCTGGTCGGCTCCCTGGCGCGGGGGTGGAGGCAGCCTCTCCTACCCGAGGGGATCGACCACGGCGCTCTGGTGCCTCTGAGCCTGCTACCGCCGAGCTCCACGCCGGTAGTTGCCTGCTGCCTGAGCGAGTCCTCCTCCGAGGAGGAGCAGCGCCGCGCGGGGCTGGCGTTCGCCGAGGCCCTCCTGGCCCTGGCCGGGGACCTCGATGTCTTCTTCGTCGCCAGTCTCAACACCTCCGCCGCGCTCACGCCCCGAGCGCCTCTTCTCGCGATCGAAGGGGGCCGGGCGCTCGACGACGCGGTTCTCGCCTCGCTGGCCGACGGGACCCCGGTTCACGAGGGGGCCTGGGCGGCCGGTGGCTCCTGTGGGGCGGGGCCGTGGGCCGCCTTCGAGGCACTGAAGGAGGGGGCCGGAGCTCGGACGGCGAGCTACGAGCATCCCTTCGGGGTCGGCTACCTGGTAGCGGGGCATCCGTGAAGGCTCGGGTGCTCGCTCTCGTTGGCCCAACCGCGGTGGGGAAGACCGAGGCGTCCCTCGAGGTAGCGGAACGGCTCGGTTGCGAGATCGTCTCGCTCGACTCGATGCAGGTCTACAGGGGGATGGACATCGGGACCGCGAAGCCCGGCCCGGTGATGCGTGCCCGCGTGCGGCATCACATGATCGACCTGCACCACCCGAGCCATCCTTTAACCGTGGCGGAGTACCAGGCGCTCGCCCGGGACGCGATCGAGGACGTGGCCCGCCGAGGGCTGGTGCCCCTGCTCGTCGGAGGCTCGGGCCTCTATTTCCGTGCCGTGGTCGACCCCTTCGAGTTCCCGCCCACGGCCGAGCCGGTGCGCGCCCGCCTCGAGTCCGAGGCGGAGGAGCTGGGGGCCGAGACGCTCCACGGGCGGCTGAACGAGCTCGATCCGGCGGCGGCCGCCCGCATCGACCCGGGCAACGCCCGCCGCACCGTGAGGGCTCTCGAGGTGATCGAGCTGACCGGCAGGCCCTTCTCCGAGGGGCAGGAGTGGGCCGCCCCCGAGAGCCTCTATGACCTGCGGGTGGCCGGCCTAGCCAGGGACAGGGCCGCTCTGTTCCGGCGCGTCGAGGACCGAGCCCGGGCGATGCTCGCGGACGGGCTGGTCGCGGAGGTGGAGGGGCTGGCGCGCCAGGGGCTCGGACCGACCGCGGTGCAAGCCCTCGGCTACCGCCAGGTGCTCGAGCGGGAGCCGGGCAAGGACGAGGAGGCGCTCGTACAGCGGATCGTGCGGGCGACGAAGAAGTTCGCGCGTCGCCAGGAGTCCTGGTTCAGAGGTGACCCGAGGGTCCGCTGGTTCGACGCGGGGAGCCCGGATCTGGTGTCACAGCTGCTCGGGTTCTTCATGGCCGAAGACGACCCCGGTTCTCCTTTAAGCACCCCTCAAGCGTTACCGTAGAGGGATGAGATTCGCGAAGTACAACGGCATCGGCAACGATTTCGTCATGCTGGCCGATCCCTCGGACGAGCTAGAGCTCACTCCCGAGATGGTCCGCCGGGTCTGCGATCGCCGCTTCGGGATCGGCGGTGACGGCGTCATCCGTGTCGCCCCGGGGCGGGACGGGGCGGAGCTCTTCATGGACTACGTCAACTCGGACGGCTCGGTGGGGGAGATGTGCGGGAACGGGATTCGCTGCCTCGCGGTGTTCGCCAGGGCCGAGGGGCTTACCTCGGGCACGACGATGTCCGTGATGACGAGGGCCGGGCTGAAGGTGGTGACGATCGAAGAGGGGGGCTTAGTCCGGGTCGACATGGGCCCGCCGATCTTCGCCCCCGCCGAGATACCGGTCCGGTGGGAGGGCGCGGACGCCCTCCACGCCAAGGTCGAGCTCGAGGGCGAGATGGTCGAGGTGTCCTGCATGTCGATGGGGAACCCTCACGCAGTCATGTTCGTGGACGACCCCGACACGGGCCCCCGTCACGACCTTGGGCCCCAAGCTCGAGCACCACGGAGCCTTCCCGAATGGGGTGAATGCGGAGTTCATCAAGGTGGAGGCCGAGGACCGGATCCGGATGCGCGTGTGGGAGAGGGGCGCCGGCGAGACCCTCGCTTGCGGAACGGGTGCTTGCGCGGTAGCCGTTGTGGGCAAGCTCGTGGCCGGGACGAAGGACAGGTGCACGGTCGTCCTGCCGGGCGGCGAGCTGACGATCGAGTGGGCCGGCACCCCTCACAGACCCGAGGCCCCCGTGTTCCTGACGGGCCCCGCCGTGATGAGCTTCGACGGTGACTTCGACTTGGAGGCGTACAGATGAGAGCGGCCAAGAGGATCGAGAAACTCCTCCTTACTGTTCGCGGAGATCGACCGCATGTCGCGGCGGCGAGGGCGGCGGGGCGGAGCATCATCTCGTTCGGGGTGGGCGACCCGGACCCGCCGAGCCCTCCTCACGTCGTGGAGGCTCTGGCCAGGGCCGCAGCCGACCCAGGCACTCACCGCTATCCTCGTACACGGGGATGCCCGAGTTCAGGAGTCGATCGCCCGCTGGTACGGCAGGAGGTTCGGAGTCGAGCTCCAGCCGCACGAAGAGCTCCAGCCGCTCGTGGGCTCGAAGGAGGGGATCTTCCACCTGCCCGTTGCGTTCATCGACCCGGGTGATGTGGCGCTCATCCCCGACCCCGGCTACCCGGTTTACGAGACCGGGACGATCCTGTCCCATGGGGAGGCGGTCCTCATGCCGCTCCTTCCCTCGAACGACTTCAAGCCGGACCTCGGGGCTCTCGCCGACGACGTGGTGGCGGCCAAGGTCCTGTGGCTCAACTATCCTCGAACCCCACCTCTGCGACGGTCGACAAGAGCTTCTTCGAGGAAGCCGTCGCCTTCCCTGTCGGCGCAATGACCTCCTTCTCTGCCACGATGCCGCCTACACCGAGATCACGTTCGACGGCTACGTCGCGCCGAGCGTGCTCGAGGTCGAGGGCGCCATGGAGGCGCTGTCGAGTTCCACTCGCTGTCGAAGACATACAACATGACCGGCTGGCGGATCGGCTGGGTCGCCGGAGCGCCCGAGGCCATCGAGGCGATCAAGCGCCTGAAGACGAACATCGACTCGGGCATCTTCGATGCGGTGCAGCGGGCGGGCATAGCCGCGCATCGAGGGCCCCCAGGACCACCTCGAGGAGTGTGTCGACCGCTACCGGCACCGGCGCGACCTCCTGTGCGACGGCCTCAAGTCCATGGGTGTCGAGGTAACCCCGCCGAAGGGGTCCATCTACGTGTGGGTCCCCGTCCCCCAGGGTCACACGTCCGAGTCTTATACGACGTTCCTCCTCGAAGAGTGCGCGATCGTCGTCGCTCCCGGCACCGGCTACGGGCCGTCGGGCGAGGGCTTCGTGAGGTTCTCGTTGACGCTCGAGGACGCCCGGCTCGAAGAGGGCGTCGAGCGGCTGCGAAAGGTCTCCTCCTGAGCTCTGGCAACGGGCACGGGGACGGCGCCGGCGGGCACTCCACCCGCCCGGAGGCCGAGAAGGCGATCCTCGTGGCGGGCGTCTTCCAGGGAAAGCGTCCAGCGAGGATGCGGAGTGGTCCCTCACCGAGCTCGAGGCGCTCGCGGACACCGCGGGGGCCGAGTCGCTCGACCGGGTCGTGCAACGGCGACACACCCGATCCGGCCACATACCTCGGCAAGGGGAAGGTCAAAGAGATCGTCCGGCATCGCGAACTCGCTCGACGCCGACATGTTGATCTTCGACGACGAGCTGACGCCGGCGCAGGGGCGGAACCTCGAGGACATGGCGGGGGTGAACCCTCTCGCCGAGCGCGGGCTGAAGATCATCGATCGCACCGCTGATCCTCGACATCTTTGCGCAGCACGCCCGCAGCGCCGAGGGCAGCTGCAGGTCGAGCTCGCCCAGCTGAACTATGGGCTCCCCCGCCTCCGCAGTTGGGGTGACGTGCTGTCCCGCCTGGGTGGCGGCATCGGGACGAGGGGGCCGGGCGAGACGAGGCTCGAGGCCGAGCGCAGGGCGCTCCTGCGCAGGATCCAGCGGGTGAAGAAGGACCTCGAGGATCTCGAGCGCACGAGACAGGTCAAGCGTAAGCAGAGACAGCGGACCGGGACCCCGGTCGTGGCGCTCGTGGGGTACACGAACGGGGGCAAGTCCACGCTGCTCAAGAGGCTTACCTCGGCCGAAGTCCTCGTCCAGAACCAGCTCTTCTCGACGCTCGACCCGACCACCCGGAAACTGGGCCTGCCCCACGGACGAGAGGTGCTACTCACCGACACGGTCGGCTTCGTCCGCAAACTGCCTCACCAACTGGTGGAGGCGTTCCGGTCGACGCTCGAAGAGGTGGGGGAGGCGACGATCCTGCTGCACGTCGTGGACGCGAGCCGCGAGGCCGCCCGTCAGATCACCGCGGTCGAGACCGTGCTCGCCGAGATCGGGGTCGTCGACAAGCCGACGGTGCTGATCCTCAACAAGACAGACCTCGTGGGCGAGGAGGAGCTAGCGAAGCTCCACGCCCGCTACCCGCAGGCGTTCTTCTGCTCTGCAGGCACCGGCGAGGGTGGCAGCGCTGCTGGACCGGTTGGAGGAGCTCTCACGCCTCAAGGTCGAGGTGGAGGTGGTGATCCCGTTCGCCCGAGGCGATCTCGTGGCGAGGGCCCACGAGGAGGACGTGCTCGAAGAGACCTACTCCGAGTCTGGGACCAGGCTTCTCGCCCGTCTGGGGCGCGACCTTGGCCGACTTCTCGCCCTACCTCGTCGACAGGGGAGCAGCCGCCTCCTAGAGCTTGCGGAAGACCGCCACTACCTTGCCGAGGACCTCGGTCCCGAGGGGCGCCTCGAAAGGCTCCATGGTGGGGTTGGCCGGCTCGAAGATGATCGCCGACCCCTTGTGCCGGATCGTCTTGACCGTCGCCTCTGCCTCGTCCCCGTACTCGCTCGGCATCATCGCTGCCACGATCTCGCCCGAGTGGGCCGTTGGCTGCTGCCTCACGATCACGAAGTCCCCGTCGAAGATGCCGGCGTCGATCATCGAGTCGCCCGCCACCTCTAGCATGAAGACGTTGCCGTCCCCGACCATCTCGGCCGGCATCGGGTAGATGTCCTCGACGTGTTCCTCGGCGAGGACCGGGGTGCCGGCCGCGATCCGCCCTAGCAGGGGGACCGACCTGGCGGGGCGCCTTTCGGCGGCGAGGCCTGTCTCGGCATCGTAGAGGACCTCGATCGCCCTCGGCTTCGTGGGGTCGATGCGGATGTAGCCCTTGCGCTGCAGGGCCTGGAGGTGCGAGTGCACGGTGGAGCTCGAGGCGAGCCCGAGCGACTCGCCGATCTCTCTGACTGACGGGGGATACCCACGCTCGCTGACCGCCTCGGCGATGAGGTTCAGCGTCTGCCTCTGGCGCTCCGTTAGCCCATCAACCATCTCGGTCCTCCTCCTCGAACGGGTGTTCGCCGCTGAGGATACGCGGTTCGCCGACGAGAAGCAAGAACGCACGTTCGCCTCTAGGCTTGTAATGCGAACGCTTGTTCGCTATTGTATGCGAACGCACGTTCGTGAGGCTGCCGATACGTTCGGAGATGGCGGCTGGGGTGGTGGCCCGGGAGCGGGAAGGGAAAGTTGTCACACCCCCTCCCTAACGTGGCCGGTAGTGGATGAGACACCCAGGCGGACCGGCCTGGAAGCAGGAAGAGGTCGACAGGAGGAGGAGACGGATGGCACTTCGAAGCGAGGATCTCGTGTACCGGTTCGCTCGACCGGAACCGTCGGCCGTGTCTCTCCCCGGCCAGGCGGCCCGAGCCCGTGCCCGTGCGGCCAGGGTGCGCGCTGCCAGGCGTCATCGGGTAGCCGTGGCCCGGCGCAGGCTGGCGCTGGTGCTGACCGGCATCCTGATCGTCGCCTTCTTCATCCTGGGCGACGGCCCGGGGGCCCAGGCTCCCGCCTCCCGGGCGGGAACCCCCCGATCGGTGGTCGTGCACAGCGGCGACACATTGTGGGAGCTCGCGGACGAATACGCCCCGCCCTCGGTCGACCCCAGGGATTACGTGCAGGCGATAGTGGATCTGAACGCTCTCGAGGGTCAGCCTCAGGTGGGGGATCGCCTACGACTGCCGCAGTAGGAAAAGTTCGCGCGTCTTTCTGCTCCCTTTGTCTTGACCTTCGCTTCCCACAGGCGTAATTTCACCGGTGTAACTCCACCACATGTTGTGGTGACTCGGCGGGCGGCCCCCATATCTGGTGTGGTCGTGAGATAATTGATGTGCGGCGACCGGGCGGAACCGGCGTCTGCGGAAGGGGGAAACCCGAAGTGTCCCAAGCGACCGAGGCAGCTTCCAGCACCGTCACCTCAGATGGCGAGCTGGTACTTCGCCGCATATTCACCACCGGGGGGCGGCACCCCTACGACGAGCTCGAGTGGGAGCTGCGTGAGGCGGTAATCAAGAACTACCGCACCGGTGAGGTCGCGTTCGAGCAGAAGGACATCGAGTTCCCCAAGGCTTGGTCCCAGAACGCGACGAACATCGTCGCTCAGAAGTACTTCCGGGGCGTCCCGAACAGCCCCCAACGCGAGCGTTCGGTCAAGCAGATGATCGACCGGGTCGTGAACCGCTACCACGAGGAGGGCCTCGCCCGCGGTTACTTCACCGACCCCGAAGAGGCGGAGACCTTCCGCGCCGAGCTGACCCACCTGCTTGTCACCCAGAAGGCCGCCTTCAACTCGCCCGTGTGGTTCAACGTCGGGTGGCGCGAGAAGGGCGAGGAGCAGTGCAGCGCTTGCTTCATCCTCGCGGTCGAGGACGAGATGAAGTCGATCCTCAACTGGTACGTCGAAGAGGGGACGATCTTCCAGGGCGGGTCGGGAGCCGGCATCAATCTCTCCTCCATCCGCTCCTCCAAGGAGCGCCTCAAGACCGGCGGCACCGCCTCGGGCCCGGTCAGCTTCATGCGGGGCGCCGATGCCTCGGCCGGCACCATCAAGAGCGGGGGCAAGACCCGGCGGGCCGCCAAGATGGTCATCCTCGACGTGTCCCACCCCGACATCGAGGAGTTCATCTGGTGCAAGCAGCACGAGGAGGTCAAGATGCGCGTCCTCGAGGAGGCGGGCTTCGAGATGGGCCTCGACGGGCGGGATCGACCGTCGATCCAGTACCAGAACGCCAACAACTCGGTGCGTGTGTCCGACGAGTTCATGCAGGCCGCGGTCGAGGACAAGGACTGGGACCTGAAGGCGGTGACGACCGGCGAGCGCGTCGAGACCGTGAAGGCTCGGGCTCTCCTGCGCGAGATCTCTCAAGCGGCGTGGGAGTGCGCAGACCCCGGCGTCCAGTACGACACGACGATCAACGACTGGCACACCTCCCCGAACTCGGGTCGCATCAACGCTTCTAACCCGTGTTCCGAGTACCTCCATGTCGACAACTCAGCTTGCAATCTCGCTTCGCTGAACCTCATGAAGTTCGTCGACGAAGCCGATCACTTCGACGTCCAGACCTTCAAACGCGGTCGAGATCGTGTTCCTGGCGCAGGAGATCTCCGTCGGCTTCTCGTCCTACCCCACGGACAAGATCAGGGAGAACTCACACCGTTTCCGCCAGCTCGGACAGGGCTACGCGAACCTCGGCGCCTTCTCATGAGCCAGGGCCTCGCCTACGACTCGGCGGAGGGACGTGCCTGGGCAGGGGCGATCACCGCTCTCATGACCGGCCATTGTTACGCCACTTCTGCGAAGATCGCGAGGCGCGTCGGCCCGTTCGAGGGGTACGCCGAGAACACGGAGCCGATGCTCCGGGTCATGAACAAGCACCGGAGCTCCGCCTACGTGATCCCGGAGGATCTCGCTCCTCAGGATCTGGTGTCTGCTGCACGGGACGCATGGGACGAGGCTCTCGAGCTGGGGGAGCGCTACGGCTACCGCAACGCCCAAGCCACAGTTCTCGCTCCAACCGGGACTATCGGGCTCATGATGGATTGTGACACCACCGGTGTGGAGCCGGACCTCGCGCTCAAGAAGCTGAAGAAGCTCGTGGGCGGTGGGACGATGTCGATCGTCAACCAGACCGTGCCCCGGGCGCTGCGCAAGCTCGGCTACGACGAGTCGCAGGTAGCGGACATCGTTGCCTACATCGACGACAACTCCCATGTGGTCGGCGCTCCGCACCTTCTGGCCGACCACATGAACGTGTTCGACACGGCCATGGGCGAACGCTCGATCCACTACATGGGCCACATCAAGATGATGGCCGCGGTGCAGCCCTTCATCAGCGGTGCCATCTCGAAGACCGTGAACCTGCCCGAGAACGTGACCGTCGAGGACGTCGAACAGGTCTACATCGAGGGGTGGCGCCTGGGCGTGAAAGCCCTCGCCCTCTACCGGGATAACTGCAAGGTGGCGCAGCCTCTCTCGACTGCGAAGAAAGAGGTCAAGCCCGAGGCTCTCGTCACGGACATGCCGAAGCCGGTTCGTAACCGATTGCCTCAGGCTCGCCGCTCGATGACCTTCAAGTTCCGGGTGGCCGACACCGAGGGCTACATCACGGCGGGCGAGTTCCCGGACGGCGCAGTGGGGGAGATCTTCCTGCGAGTGGCCAAGCAGGGGTCGACCCTCGCTGGGATCATGGATGCCTTCGCCATCTCGATCTCGATGGGACTGCAGTACGGGGTGCCTCTCTCGGCCTACGTGAAGCAGTTCACGAACACCCGCTTCGAGCCCTCGGGCATGACGGACGACCCGGATCTTCGCATCGCCACCTCGATCCTCGACTACGTCTTCCGCAGGCTGGCGATCCAGTACCTGCCGCCTTCCGAGAGGCATCTGTTGGGGATCAGGACCTCGCACGAGCGTCAGAACGATATCGAGGCGAAGCTGGCCACGGCGGCCGAAACCACGAACGGGAACGGCCACGGACACACCAACGGCAACGGGAACGGCAACGGGCATGAGAAGGAGGAGGGCGTCGTGGTCCTCGGCCCGGTTGCCTCGGTTCACACCGGGTCGCTTCCCTTCTGTGGAATTTGCGGGATCCAGATGCAGCCGGCCGGCTCCTGCTTCGCCTGCACCTCGTGCGGGTCGACCAGCGGGTGCTCCTAGCGGGATGAAGGCTCAGAAGTGCAGTGAGTGCGGGGCGGAGTTGAGGCTCCGTCCCGCCTCCTGCCCACTGTGCGGCGCAGACGTGAAGCAGTGGGACGCCTCCGCCCCGGCTCTCAACGAGGAGGACTACCGGTCCAACGTGCGCGAGCTGAGGGAGGAGCTGAGAAAGCTCCGTGAGGGAGAGGCAGAGGCCGTTTAGCAAGCTTTCGGGGCCGGGTTAGATGCGCTGCCCCTATTGCGCGACCGAAGAGGACAAGGTCGTCGACTCGCGGGTGGCGGAAGAAGGCCGTGCCATCAGGCGCCGACGTGAGTGCCTCGGGTGCGGGCGGCGTTACACGACCTTCGAGCGGGCCGAGGAAGCACCGCTCCTCGTCGTCAAGCGCAGCGGTGAGGAAGAGCCGTTCGATCGTCAGAAGATCGTCTCTGGGCTGATCAGCTCCTGCAAGAACCGCCCCGTCACACTGGCCGCGATCGAGTCGCTTGCCGAGGACGTCGAAGAGGGCTTCCGGGCCGGCGCGCGCAGGCCCGTGCCGACCGCAGAGATCGGGCGGGACGTGCTCGAGCGGCTGCAGATGCTGGACGACGTCGCCTACCTTCGCTTCGCCTCCGTCTACAAGGACTTCCAGGAGCTGAACGACTTCGAGCGCGAGCTTGGCTTGCTCCTCAAGAAGCTCCCTCCGAAGCCGCCTGCGGGAGCGTCGGGGTGAGGCTCGAGATCAAGCGTCTCGATCGTGAGCTGCCGCTCCCTTCCTACGCTCGAGCGGGCGACGCGGGCCTGGATCTGATCGCCGCCGAGGACCACGACCTCGCCCCCGGCGGCCGAGCCGCGGTTGCGACCGGTCTGGCCGTGGCGATACCCGAGGGGCACGCCGGCTTCGTGCTGCCGCGCTCCGGGCGCGCTCTAAAGGAGGGGCTCTCGGTCGCCAACGCTCCCGGGCTGATCGACTCCGGCTACAGGGGCGAGGTGAAGGTCATCCTCGTTAACCTCGACCCGGCCGCTTCGATCAGCGTGGGCAGAGGCGAGAAGATCGCTCAGCTCGTGATCCAGCGGGTCGAGTCGGCCGAGCTGACCGAGGTGGACGATCTCCCGGCCACCGAACGCGGCGAAGGTGGCTTCGGCAGCACCGGTCGCTGACGGTTAGCGGCCGGCCAGGATCCTCGGTAGCTCGATGGCGGGGCAGCGGTCCATCACCACGTCGAGGCCGGCCTCGGCCGCCCGGGCGGCGGCGTCCTCGTCGACGACCCCCAGCTGCATCCAGACCGCCTTGGCCCCCCGCTCTATCGCTTCGTCGACGTGGGCTCCGGCTTGGTCGGCCCGCCTGAAGATGTCGACGACCTCGATCGTCTGGTCCGCGGGGATCGCGGTCAGGCTCGGGTAAGCGGTGAGGCCGAGGACCTCTTCCTCCGACGGATTCACGGGGGTCACGTCGTAGCCGTGGCTCAGGAGGAAGAGGGACACGGAGTTGCTCGGCCGCCTCGGGTCTCCCGAGCACCCGACGACGGCGAAGCTCTTGTAGGCGGTGAGGACCTTCTCGATCGTCGCCCTGTCGCCCCATGTCCTGCTCATGGCCCTATCTTCCCCGAACCTCCCGCACCCTCTGGCATCCGCAACGACACCGGTAGTAGCCTCGCAGCGTGAGCCAGCGAGGGGGGGATCTAAGGCGGGATCCACTGTTTCTCATCCCGGCCCTCGTGATCGCTGTGATCGCGGCCCTGGCCATCGCCCCGGGCCTGTGGGGGGCGGGGGGCCAGCTGGACTGCGACCTCAGCTTCTCGCTCGACAGGCCGAGCTTCGGCCACCCCTTCGGCTATGACCTCCAGGGCTGCGACTACTACACGAAGGTCCTCTACGGGGCCCGCACCTCCCTCACCGTGGGAGGGTCGGTCACGCTCCTCGTCGCTCTCGTGGGGATCCTGGCGGGGGCCCTGGCCGGCTACTACGGCGGAATCTTCGACGCCGTCCTAGGGCGCTTCGGTGACATGGTCCTGGCGATCCCGCTGATCCTCGTGGGGGCTGTGATCCTCGGCTTCTTCGAGGATCGCACGATGATCCATCTGATCGGGGTGCTGTCGGTGTTCGCGTGGCCGCCCATGGCCCGGCTCGTGCGCGGGCAGGTCATCCAGATCAAGAAGACCGAGTACGTAGAGGCGGCGAGGGTGATGGGGGCGGGGGACACGAGGCTCCTTCGAAAGCACATCCTTCCGAACTCGCTGTGGCCGGTGCTCGTGTACGCGACGAGCTACGTCGCCATACCGATCACCGCCGAGGCGGTCCTTACCTTCCTCGGCGTCGGTCTGCAGCTGCCGGCGGTGTCGTGGGGGCTTCAGCTCGCGGGAGTGAGGGACAGGCTCCTCGAGCACCCCCATCTCCTCATCCCCGGCGCCTTCCTTTCGGCGACCGTCGCCTCGTTCGTGTTCATGGGTGAGGCGCTTCGCAGGCGTCGAGACCCCAGGGGGGGTTAGCGGTGCCGCTCCGCGTCCTCGCGAGAAGGATCATCCAAGCGGTCCTCACCCTGCTGGTCGTGACCGTCCTGATGCACGGGGCCGTGGCACTCCTTCCCGGGGACCCCATCCGGGCGCTGTTCGGGTTCCGCAGACCCAACCCTGAGGTGTACGCGCAGCTGCAGGAGCTCTACAACCTCGATGAACCCTGGATCGTGCAGTACGTCACCTACATCAGGCATCTGCTGACGGGGAACTGGGGTTATAGCCTTCCGGGCTTAGCAGGGTCCCGCGGGACGGTAGGCGCGCCGGTGGCCGAGATCCTTCGGCAGGCGGTCCCGATCAGCCTGCGTTTGCTGATCCCTGTGATCGCGGTGCAACTGGTGGCTGGGGTAACGGCTGGGGCCACGTCGGTGCAGGGCAAGAAGAGATGGTCGCGGACCGGGCTCTACGCGGGGAGCGTCGTCGTGATCGGGTTCCCGGTTATCGTCATCGCCTACGCCTTGCAGATCATCGCGGAGAAGCTCGGGTTCTCTCGGCAGATAGGGATCGACGGCTGGTCGGGCTATATCCTTCCGGTGGCGAGCCTGGCGCTGACGAGCACGGCCCTCGTGGTTCTCCTCACCCGTTCGCAGCTGCAGGACGCTCTGGTGCAGCCTTTCATCGTGGCCGCCCGCGCCCGCTCCATCCCTGCGAAGAGGGTCCTTCGGCTCCACGCCCTGAGACTGGCGCTACCGTCCGTGTTCACGTTCATCGCGGCGAACTTCGGGCAGCTCTTGACGGGGCTCATCATCGTCGAGGCCATCTTCGATATCCCCGGCGTCGGGAGCGTCCTCTTCGAAGCGATCCAGGACCGCGACCAGGCGCTCCTCATCGCGATGGTCGTCTTCACCACGGCGGTTGCTTTGATCCTCAACCTGATCGCCGACGTGCTTCATTTCTTGCTCGACCCGAGGATCCGCGAAGAGACCTAAGAGCTTCGGGGACCGGTCCTCAAGTACGTCCGCCGGAAAGCCGACAACAGAGTTACGAAGAGGATGCTTGCTGGACCAACCAGTGGCTGACTTTGAAGCTTGCTAGAAATGAGGACGTAGAC
>JAUJNU010000031.1 GCA_030448085.1 Actinomycetota bacterium
GGTGGCTCAAGCGCCGCTCTGGACCCCGCAGGTCCTGACCGCTACGGTCGCTTTCGCTTCGGAGCCGAGCTTCTACGCTCGGACCGGAGACTGGGTTCCGTGGTCCTCGCTGGTCGTCATCTGCGGTTGGCTCTTGTGGGACGAGGCAAGGAGGCGGGTGAGAGCATGGCGGCAGCGATAGAGCGTCCGTCCGACGCGGCCCAGGGCCTCGTCATCGTCCCCACTTACAACGAGCGTGAGGCTATAGCCGAGACGGTGCGCAGGCTGTTCGCGGCGGCGGGGGACCGGGTGGACCTGCTGGTCGTGGACGACTCTTCGCCGGATGGCACGGGCGATCTCGTGCAAGAGCTGGCGAGCGGCCCGCACGGGGTCCATCTGATCCAGAGGCCGTCGAAGCTCGGTCTCGGCACCGCCTACCTCCTCGGCTTCAGCTGGGCCGTGCAGGAGGGGTACAAGGCCGTCGTCGAGATGGACGCCGACCTCTCTCACGACCCAGCCGACGTGCCGAGGTTGCTGGAGGCGCTCGAGGGGGTCGACCTTGTCATCGGGTCCCGGTACGTCGAGGGGGGCAGGGTCGTCAACTGGAGGCGGCTACGACGTAACCTCTCGCGGGCGGGGAACTGGTACGCGAGGAAGCTGCTGCGCCTGCCGATCTCCGACTCGACAAGCGGCTTTCGTGCTTACTCGGTCGATTACCTGAAGGGGCAAGATCTCTCGGACGTTGCCTCCCAGGGCTACTCGTTCCAGATCGAGATGACGAGGCGGGTGTGCCACGGCGGGGGCCGCGTGAGAGAGATACCCATCACGTTCATCGAGCGTGCCACCGGTAAGTCGAAGATGAGCCGCAAGATCGTGGTGGAAGCGATGTGGAGGGTCACCCGCTGGGGCGTTAAGGACCGGCTGCGGAGGCTTGGGGCCTGATCGAAGGTCCTCTTCAGAGATCAGGTACGCATCTCGGGCCTGGGTCACTCAGAACCGGTTATTCGCCGGTTTGGCCGTCGATGGACTCGCGCAGGAGGTCGGCATGGCCGTTGTGGCGGGCGTACTCGCCGATCATGTGCACGAGGATCCAACGCAGAGAGGCACGGCCCCGGCCCCCCCAAGCTGGGTGCGTGGCGTCGAGCGCACTCTCGCCCGCCTCGAGCCGCGCCGTGACGATCGCCCGGGACCGCTCGACGCTCTCTGCCCACAGGCGCCTCAGGTCGTTCCCCTCATGGGCGGCGAAGTTGGCCCACTCGGCGGCCCACTCCATGCTGGCCCACGGCTCCTGCTTCCCACCTTCAGCGACAACCTCACTGAACCAGTAGTCCTCGACCCGCGCCATGTGCTTCAACATCCCTCCGAGGGTCATGACCGTCGGGTGAAGTGGGGCCGCGAGCTGCTCGTCGTTCAGACCATGACACTTCCACTCCAAAGTGGCGCGCTGGAAATCGAGGAACCCCAGCAGTGTCTCGATCTCGCGGCCGGTGAGCGGGGTGTCGGGGCGCCTGTCTTCGAGATCAGCCATGCGAGGAAGTTAGCACCGGCTGGCGGGCCGGTCGGGGCCTGAGGGGCCTGTCAAGCTATCCAGTCAGGGCAGGGTCGTCCTTCACCACTCCCTCGAGGACCTCGTCGATCCGTTCGAGGAGTGCGGCCTCCAGGCGGACCCCGGCGGCCGCCACGTTGTCGCTCACATGTTCGGGCTTGGTGGCTCCGATGATCGCAGAGGAGACGCCGTCGTTCTGAAGGACCCATGCCAGTGCGAGCTGCGCCATCGAGAGACCTGCTTCGGCAGCCACGGGTTTGAGGCCTTGGACGGCCCGCAGCGTCTCGTCGGCCAGGAAGCTCTTGGCGACCCCGCTCCCGCGCTCTCCGCGGCTCCCCGGGGGCGGAGGCTGCCCCGGCTCGTACTTGCCCGTTAGCACTCCCATGGCGAGGGGTGACCAGCAGATCTGCCCGATGCCCTCCTTCTTGCAGAGAGGGATCACTTCTGCCTCGGGAACGCGCCACAGCATCGAGTACTGGGGTTGGCTCGACACGATCCTGTCGAAGCCCATCTGATCGGCTATCTCCAGCGCACGAGCGATCTGAGGAGCCGTCCATTCGCTCACGCCTATGTAGAGCGCCTTTCCCCAGCGGACGAGATCCTCGAACGCCCTCATCGTCTCCTCGAGGGGCACGGCCGGGTCGAACCGGTGTGCCTGGTAGAGGTCGACGTAGTCAGTCTGGAGCCGTTCGAGTGAGAGGTTGCAGGACTCGATGATGTGCTTTCGCGACAGGCCCCGGTCATTGGGGCCGTCCCCCACGGGCCAGAAGACCTTGGTCGCGACCGAATAAAGCGAGCGACGGACCCCTTTGAGGGCCCGGCCCAGCACTGCCTCGGCCTTACCGATCTCGTAAACGTCGGCCGTGTCGAAGAAGGTGATGCCTGCTTCGAGGGCTGCGTGGACGCACTCGATGGCCGCCTCGTCGCCTATCTGGCCGCCGTGGGTGATCCAGTTCCCCAGCGATATCTCGCTCACCTTGAGGCCGGAGGCACCCAGGTCCCTGTATTCCATCGCCAGAGACTAAGCCGTGGGCAGTTGGGACGAGGTCGACCTATAGTGGGTGAAACCCACTACGAGGAGGTTGCCGTGAGCACCGAGGACAAGGCCAGCAACAAGTCGCAGGAGCTGAAGGGCAAGGCTAAGGAAGCTATCGGTGGTGCCACGGACAACGAGGACCTCGAGGCCAAGGGCAAGAGCGATCAGGCAAAGGGGAACGTCAAGCAGGCCGGTGAGAAGCTGAAGGACGCCGGGAAGGGCCTCCTCGGCAAGGAGTAACTCTTAGGTCGGCTATCTCGCTAGCTGCTGAACCTCGCGTAGACGGAGTAGTCGCCGGAGGGAACCTCGAAGGGGAAGGTCACCTTGGCGCTGAGCCGGCTACGGCGCGAGGACGATCCGGGCGGGGACCTTCACGACCGAGGCGCTTCCGGCCGGGGCGACACCTTGAAGACGAACGTGCCGTCGTAGACGGCGCGGCGGTCGGCGGCGCTCGAGGTGAGGCTGATGACGCCGACGAGGCCCTCTGTGCCCTCACCGAGGTGATGAGACGGACCTTGTCCCCGGCGGCCGAGAACGCTCGAAGCCTGCTGGGTCAAGTCTGCAGCGGGAGCGTTGTAGCTGAACGAGTAGCCGTTGTCGGCTTGGTCCCGGGAGACCTGCGGGGGAGCGGCCGAGGCGGGGGAAACGAGGCCCAGGCAAAGGACGGCCGCGACTGGGGCGGCGATCCCGGCGATGGTGCGGAAGAACTGACATCCTCTGGCCTCCAAGTGAGGTCTCAACTGACTTGCCGCATGCTACCCAGGCTTCCAGGTATATCCAAGGGTAAAAGGGCAGATTGGGACCTACGCCACACAACATCAGACTTAGGTCTTAGAGGAAAACGGGCCTCGGGGTCGGTTCTGAGGCCTCCGGGGCCCTTTCAGGCCCGTCAGTCGGCGAAACGGATCCCGCAGCCGGACTGGGTGAAGGCGTCGATCCGTCGCGAGGCCTCGATCGCGCCCTGCCCCCCCGAGGCCCCCAGTTCGCTGAGGAGGCGCTGCAGGTCGGGGAGCGAGCGGATCTTCTCGAACTTGGCGATGCTCTCGATGGTGAACGAGGCGAGGGTATCGACGTCCTGCCCGAGCTCGGAGGGGACGGCGGCAGCCAGATCCTCGTAGGCAGCCTCGAGCTCAGGAAGGCGCTCTTTGAGCACCTTGGAGGCCCCCTGGATGAAGCGGGCGAAAAGGCGGTCCCTCTCGGCCGGTGAGGCCTCTTGCAGGTTCTGGAAGATCTTCTGGAGCTCGCCCCTCAGAACCTGCTGGACCTCTTCATCGAGGGCCACGACCTTCTCGGCGGCGGCGCAGGCCTTAGGAGAGGCGGACGCCGCCGTAGACGGCGCCGGCGCGGAGGCAGAGGGCTGGGACTGGGCGATCGAGGGGGCCGCGGCCGGAGTCTCCGGGCCGGCGCCGTCACAAGCGACACCCGTCAGGGCCAACAGGAGGCTCAGGGCGCCGATCGTGAGATATCGCCTGGGTAGAAAGGTTTGGATCACCCCGCGTTGATACCACCGGATGAACGGCTAGATCGGACGTCCCCGCTTTAACGTCCGTGGGGTGGTTCGGCACTGTTCTTGACCGTCCTGGATCAGCCGAGCACGCTTCTCCCACCGCCTATAATCCACGTCGGGTCGCTTATAGAGGCGCTGAGAGCGACCTAGGGGCACTTTGTCTCTCTAACAGAAGACAAAGTGTTCAAAAAGTGAAGGTCGGCCCCTGATGGGGTTGGAGGTCGACCGGCTTTCTTGCTCGTTCCCGGTGCGGGATTTCGACCCCCAAAGGACGCTTTGGGACCAGTCCATGACGGTGGCTCCTGGGACCCCCCACGCAGCTGAGACTCGCTCCGTGATGCTCGACCTGGAGGGCGGCGGCCAGGTCTACCTCAGTGTCAAGCAGATTCCGGAGCGAGGCCTCATAGGCCGACTGGACTTCAACCCGGCTCGTATCGACAATCCGGATGGGTGGGAGGGGGCCTCCCCCGATCGTGTGCGGCCCACGGCGGAGCTGGCCTGGAGGCGAGCTGCCGATGTTGTGGATGCCGCCTGTGGTCTCCGAGATGTGAGGGTCACTCGGCTCGACGTGAATCGAGATTTCAAGGTCGATAAGCCCTCGTTCTATGTCCACGGGCTCCGGAACATCAAGCGGCCCTATGCAAGGAAGAACGGGGTCTGGTCGTCAGCTGCACATGGGAACGCTCAAACGCTCCACGTCGGGTCAGGGGCGGGCATGGCCAGGCTCTACGACAAGGGCGAAGAGCTGCTTTCGAAGTGGAAGAGCGGCCGTGCGGCGACCGAGCGAGCGGAGCCCCCGGCGCCGCCGGCCCTACCGTCGAATGTTTTACGCTTCGAGT
Organism: Actinomycetota bacterium; assembly: GCA_030448085.1. The sequence goes on from JAUJNU010000031.1 coordinate 4,908, forward strand.
ACCAGGCGAGGTCTCGTCAGCTCCAACGGATCGCTGACATCCGCAACCTCGACGATGTGTGTGATGAACGTCTCTTGGGCGTGCTGGGCAGAAACCGTTGGCAGTGGTCTGCGATGGGGGTGGAGGTCGCTGTGAATGACCGTGTGTTGGAGAAAGTCGCGAACGCCGGTCTGTCCCCTCGTCTCGAAAATGCCTTCCTCGGTCACCTGTGGAAGTTGTCAGCTGGCGTTCCCTCCCCGATGGGGTCCGCAACGGCGGCCAAGTACAACCGCCTCATTCGTCAGCTCAACATCGTCCTGGCGGACGTCGCCCCCGGGAGCGGCATGCCAGGCTTTCTTGGCCGCCTTGATTACGAGAGCGGCGAAGAGGTCGTGCGAGTTGCGTAAGCCAAACGGAACGCGGCCCCTGAATGGGGCCCGCGCGACCGGAAGCCACTAGGTAGTTGTGCAGGGAGCAAAGGTGCCGGCAGACCCACCTTGGAGAAAATCGCCTGTCCTGGCATCGACGTAGACCACCCACCTGGACCAGCAGCGTGGCTTCATGGGGTTCCCGAGGTTCTCTCCCTCAACCTGCACCTCGCTGAACGTGACCTGCCACGCCCTGACGGTCTCGAAATCGCCGTTCCGTTGGCGGGTCAATCTTGCAGAGGCCGTTCCCTCTTCACGGGACAGAAGGTGTTCCTTGGCCGCGTCGACGGCCTCTCTTTCCGAGAGGAGCCCTATCTGGCTTGGAACTATTGCTATTGGTTCAGCTGCAAAGTCGCAGCCACCCAGGGCGATGAGCCCCAACAGGACGAAGGATCGAAAGACACTCACCTTTCTCAGACTCTATCGGTCTGAGAAGGGTTCCCGCTTGGTCCTATTGCCCTCGCTGTGGCCACCGGGGAGAGAGCTACATCGTGGACTCGATCCCTCCGTGACGAGGGGGGGTCAAGCGGACGACTGGAGGAAAAGTTTTGCTGAACGGGCAGGTCTCGAAGCTTCGCGATACCTGGCAAAAGTTTTCTGACTCCGCTTGACGCTCCCGGTCAGCTTCGCTCGCAGGCTCTTGTCCTCGGGGGGCGCTACGTCGCCCCCGGTAACCGCCGCTTGCCGCTTTTGAATTTGATGTATTGCAAATTGGTCAGCGAGCCCTCAGAATGCGTGTGTGTCTCCCGGTTGGGATCGGCCGGGGGCGAGTGTTCGAGGTAGACCACAGCCTCGGAAGCTCCGAGCTTGGTGAGTCGGACCCCCCAGGTCAGGGGGTGCCCCGGCTAGGTGACGTAGGACAGGCAGCGAGGACCGGCCCCAGGTCCGCAGGTGAGGTGGGAGTGGTCGGTGGAGGTCATCGCCCCGGCTGAACTTGAGAAGCGGCCCCGGTGGGTCGCTTTCTGCCTTTCTGGCCTCCCTCCGTGTCATTTCGGCACCTGCTCAGGGAGTGTTCGTGGCCAAGAAGAACGTCGGAGGACAGGCTCGCAAGGTCGAGCTGATACTCGCTGAGCTGGAGGAACGCCTCGAGCGCGTTCAGATGACGGGCTTCGAGATGGGCCTGGAGGCTGCCGAGCGCCTAGGGCGGGTCCAGCCTAACGACTGTCCTATGTGCGACCTGCGGGGGGGCACTCTAACGGCCCCAGTTTCCCACACAGCGCCCGGCGAGGGTCAGCAATGGGCAATAGCCCATAATCCACGTTATGTAAACCTAGCCTGGCCGACCTGCCCCGAACCTTCCTCATGCCCAGTGTTTTAGGTATGAGGGCTAACCGGCGCCTGATCCCTGCAGATTCGGCCGACGTCGGTGGTCGTGCCGCAAGGGCCTTCCCCCTTCGCCGCGTAAACAGAAGAGGCCCTGGAGACGTAGTCGCTCACCCCTTCTCCAAGGAGATGCTTCGCAAAGAGGACAGTCGCAGAACGCCGGGACGATCTTCGGAGGCGTACTTCAGCAATGCGATCGCCGGTCGATGGATCGAACATCGTCGCCTTGAACCGATCGTTCCTTACTCTGATCTTGATAGATCTTTCCCATCTGCCATCGTCGTCCGTATTGAACGAGATGAAGAGAGTGTTCGCCTCACTACGGAAATGCCTTTTCCCCCAGCGTCCGAATGTATTGACCCGATGTTTTAGGAATCTCTCCCCCCCGACCATTTCGTGACCACCGACTACCCGAGCTATGTCAAGTCGGCCAGCTGTGTCGTCGGGATCTGATACCGCTGAGGTGTCGGCGGAAGCCGAGACCGGAACGAATAGCCCACCCAGCACGATAAAGCAGACCACCAATCGGCCGCCCACCCACTTCCCCTCCCGGCAGAACCCGTCGAGATCAGCTCGGCCTTTGATAGTTCGTACTTCAGGCATTCGCAACTCCCCGGTAACTGTGGCCCTAACAGTACGGTGCCCAATCAAGAAAACACGTACAGCCCGAGAGGGCAATAGGCGTCAGGGTGGTCCTCCGGCAAATGGAGGCGGCCAGTCGGTGCCGGGCCCCCTGATCTGGGACCGCTGGTGTGGCGGTAGCCTCCCAGCGGATGCGATACGAGGCCCAGCTCCCGGACGGTTCCCCGCTTCTTTTTCGCCCCCTCGAGCGATCGGACGCCGGCATCATCGCCGAGGCATTCAAGCATCTGTCGCCGGCCTCCCGCTACACGAGGTTCTTCCAGCAGATCTCCGAGCTCTCGCAGGCGCAGTTGCGCTACCTCACCGAGGTGGACCAAGTGGATCACGTTGCCTGGGTGGCCGGCCGGCCCGGTGACCCGGGCGAGGGCATCGGCATCGTCCGGTGGATCCGGCTCAAGGAAGACCCCGCGATCGCAGAGGTAGCGGTGACTGTCATCGACGAGTACCAGAAGAATGGGATCGGCCGGACCCTTCTGATGGTCGCGGGCAAGTCCGCCCGGGAGCACGGGATCGAGCGCTTCCGCGCCTGGGTGATCGGCGAGAACCGGGCCACGCTCCACATGCTCGAGACGATGGGCGGGATCCCCGGGCGCTGGGAGGGCGGGGTCCTCCAGGTAGATGTTCCCCTGCCTCCGGATCCCGGCGCCATGTTGGAGTTGGCCCCCCTGCGACTCCAGGAGGTCGCCTCGCCCGCCGACGAAACCGGCCCCCGCGACCCCGCCGGCCTTTCTCCCGGTGACGTCCCCCGCCTCTGACCGAAAGGCTCTCCGACGGTTTAACCGAAGGGTCGCGATGGTAGGTAAGAGGTCCCTCGAGAGACCGGGGGCCCGGGGCCACCCTCTCCCTTGATGACGCGTCTCCGGCCCCTTTTCTCTCCTCCCGAGAGGATCGCGGAAAGGACGTCACGGATGGCCGAAGAGGTAACACTCCCCCCGTTCAACCTCGTTGCAACGTTCGACAGCGTCGACAAAGCGCGCGCCGCAGTCGACGAGCTGAAGGACGCCGACATCGACGAGGGCTCGATCACGATCGACGAGCGCGCATGGAGTCGATCTCTGAGGCGATTGAGCGGGCTCAGGACGCCTCGGGCCACGTTACACCGCAGGATCACGCGCAACGGCGCGCGCGGCTGATGCAGGCGATCGACGCGGCTATCAAGTCCGTCGATACACGCATCCGGTCCCTGCAACAGCAGCATGAACGATCGCGCGATACCGAGCGGCTGCGCCGTTGGGGCGATGCTGTTTATTCGTATATCTGGCAGATTCAGCCGGGCGATAGCGAGTTGACGGTGGAGACTGAAGCTGGGAAGGAGACGATCCCGCTCGACCCGGCGAAGGATCCCAAGGAGGTCGCCCAGGAGTACTTCGAGGAGTACCGGAAGGCCCAGAAGGCGGGTAACACGCTACCGGAGCGGATCGAGGCTGCCGAGAACGAGCGGCGGTATCTCGATCAATTGCGGATGCAATCCCAACAGGCGGAGGGGTTTGCCGCGATCGAGGCGCTGCGTCAGGAGTATGAGGAGCACACGGGAGGCCTGCACGTCGTGCAGGAAAAGTCTGGCCACAAGGCATCCAGGAAGCAGTCAGGCAGGAAGGTTGCTCCGCTTACCGACGACGACGGTAATTTGATCTACATCGGCCGGTCGGGGCGGGAAAATGAGCAGGTTACCTTCGATATCGGGGGATCCGATGATCTTTGGCTGCATGCGAGAGGAGTGCCGGGATCTCACGTGATCCTGAGGATGCGGGCATCATCCGCGGAGCCGGACGAGAACCGGATCGAGACGGCGGCGTCCCTAGCGGCGTACTACTCGGGATCCCGGGAGAGCGGGACGGTGGAGGTCGATGTTACCGCGCGTCGGCATGTACGCAAGATCAAGGGGGGCGGGCCGGGGATGGTGACATACCGGAACGAACGGACGATCGCCGTGCGTCCTGCGGACGAAGCGGAGCTTCGCAAAGCCGGGCGGCTTGAGTAGGGACAAACCTCGCAATCTGCCGTCAGTGTCCCCCGGTTCTCGGCAGTGCATCTACAAGCTGGGCAACACTTATCGCCCTTCTTTCGTAGACGGCGGGTAGAGCCAACTTCAGAGAGGCTTGTAGACAGGAAGGCCCCGGGCATATGCCCGGGGCCTTCCTGTCTGTGCTCTTGTGACGATCGCTAGATATCGTCCGCCTTCTCGGCTCCACTGGCCACCGGTTGGACTGCACTGCCGTCAGAGAAACTCTCGCCGCGCAGTCCCGTCTTGGCGAAGATCGAGGAGATGATGATGCCAAATTCATAGAGGATGATGAGCGGGATCGCGACAATGGCCATGTTGTACGGATCCGTGCTGGGCGTAATGATAGCGGCAGCGATCAGCAGGAGCATGAAGGCGTACTTGCGCCATTTACGCATCTGCCGGGGAGTGATGACGCCGATCTTGGCGACGATGTACATGATCACCGGTAACTGGAACGCGAGCCCCAGTCCGATCATCAAGGTCATGAAGAAGGAAACCGTTTCGTTTCCGTCCGGTTGCCAGTCGAACGCCGAGGTATTCCAATTGGACAGGAAGTAGAGGGCTCGAGGGGCGGCAATGAAATATCCGTAATACACACCTACGGCAAAGAGGACGGTGGTGAAGGGCAACGCGCTGAAGAGGACGCGCTTTTCCTTGCGCGTCATTCCCGGTGCCAGGAACGACACAATCTGGTAGACGATGATCGGCATACAGATCGCGATTGCCACGTACAGGGCGATCTTGAACGTCAGCGTCAGTGTCTCGGTCGGAGATTTGACATCGAGACCGTTTACCGAATTGGCCTTGTTACTGATATCAGTGAGCACGCGGCCGGCAAGAAAGAAGCCGAAAAGGAATGCGGGCACGATCGCGATCACCATCTTCATGATGCGATCACGGAGTTCCTCAAGGTGCTCNAGCTCACCGCCTCCGGAGCGAGCTAGGTCGCGGTCGTAGGCGTGCCTGACTCCGAGGAGGCGGTCGTGAAGAGGGCGGCCGACGAGCAGGGCAAGCTGGAGCCGGTGCGGATCGAGCAGACGGGCCCCGACTCCCAGCCATTCCAGGCGCCGCTCAAGTTCGAGGTGGAGAGCTAACGGCTAAAGGCTCACCGCTCGTCCGGGCTTACCAGGCGGGCGGGTCGCTCGCCGGGAACGAGTCTTCGGAAGCCTCGTCGGCAGTTTCCTGAGGATCCGAGGTCTCGTCGTGGCGATCCGGATCGGGGTTCTTCACATCGTCCTTCTGCGCCTCCGTGCCTGCGGCTGCGTCGGGCCAGTCCGCCGGTATGCCCCTGCGCCCCTCGTCGTCGGTTCGTTCGTCGATCATCCCCAACTCCCTTCTGTAGAGCGCGAGCCTAGTCCGCTGAAGGTGTTTCAGATTGCGTCAAACTGACCGGATGGATCCCGCCCCACCTCCCCCGCCGGCCCCCTCGCCCCCCTCCCCCCCGGCGACACCCGCACCCCGCAGGTTCGACTCCGTCCTCTACTGCCTCAAGGTCTTCCTGTCGGTTCGGATCGGGCTGTTCCTTCTAGGCCTGCTGGCAGTGGCGCTCATCCCGGCCAACGAGGGCCTCACCGTCCCTGGTTGGGCGCCGGGCTCGCCGGCGGAGCCGTGGCACGGCTTGTTCACCGCATGGGAACGATGGGACGCCCTTTGGTTCCTTCGCATCGCAGACTCCGGCTACTCCCCCGGCGACGGAAGCGCTGCGTTCTTCCCTCTCTATCCACTACTTGTGAGGGGGGTCTCGTCGCTTATCGGTGGCCATCCGTTGGCGGCGGCCCTGATCGTCTCCAACCTCTGCTACCTCGGCGGGCTCGTCGTGGTGCACGCGCTGACGGAGCACGAGTGGGGTCGGAGGATGGCCGACAAGACCGTCCTCTACATGGCGATCTTCCCCACGGCTTTCTTCTACGTCGCCCCCTTTTCGGAATCCCTCTTCCTCGTGACGTCCGTTGCAGCGCTCCTTGCGGCCCGACGCGACCACTGGGGCCCAGCCGCTGCCGCGGGGGCGCTGGCGGCCGCAACGCGCAGCATCGGGGTCCTGCTGGTGTTGCCGCTCCTGCTCGAGGCGGTCTCCAGGTGGCGCGAGGATCGGGCCGTTCCGGCTCTTGCTCGCCGCGCGGCCTTGGCCCTCGGGCCCGGTCTCGGGACTTTCGCCTACCTCTGGTTCTGGAAACGGACCACGGGGAACTTCTGGGAACCACTCACTTCGCAGGGTGGGTGGGAGCGCGAGTTGCAGCCGTTCTGGCTATCGCTCGTGGACGGGACCCGAGCGGCCTTGGACTTCATCGGTACCTACTCGGCCGGCTACCACCAGGTCGACCTCATCCTGGTGGCGGTCGCACTCGCGGCGGCCGCGTGGGTGGTCAGGAAGGCGCGCCTCACCTACTCGGTCTACACCGTGGCCTCGCTACTCATGCCGCTGTCGCTCGTCTACGGCGGCCGTCCGTTCATGTCACTGCCGCGCTTCGTACTTCCGCTGTTCCCGCTGTTCTGGGCGCTGGCGCGATTCGGTGAAAGGTTCAAGGCGCACGATCTTGTGGTTGCCGTGTCGGCGGCGGGGCTCGGGATCCTCACGGTGCTCTTCTGCAACTGGTACTTCATCTTCTAGAGGACTACCAGCGCACCTTTAGCTCGCGCGCTGCACGCGCCTCGTCGAGCCGTCTCACCGGGGTGGTGAGAGGTGCCTCGTGCAGCGTCTCCGGGCTCTCGATCGCTTCTTTCGCGGCCAGGTTCATGGCTGCGGCCAGACCGTCGATCGTCTCCTTCGATTCGGTCTCGGTGGGCTCGACCATCATCGCCTCTTCGACGACCAGCGGGAAGTAGACGGTCGGCGGGTGGTAGCCGAGGTCGATCAGGCGCTTGGCTACGTCGAGGGTCTTCACGCCGTGCTTCTTCAGATGCTTGGAGGTGGAGACGAACTCGTGCATGCAGGTCCCCGGGTAGGCGGTGGGGAAAGCCTCCTCGACAAGGACCCGGAGGTAGTTGGCGTTCAGGACCGCTCGCTCGGCGACTTGCCTCAGGCCATCGGGCCCAAGTGAGCGAAGGTAGCTGTAAGCGCGGACGTTGATGCCGAAGTTGCCGTGCCACGAGTGGATCCTGCCGATCGACTGAGGGCGGTCTTCGTCCCACCGCCACTTCTGCGCACCTTCGTCGTAGGCGAGTACCGGGGTGGGAAGGAACGGTTCGAGGCGCTTCGAGACCGCGAGCGGGCCGGACCCCGGCCCCCCTCCCCCATGGGGTGTGGCGAACGTCTTGTGCAGGTTCAGGTGAACGATGTCGAAGCCCATGTCCCCGGGTCGCACCACGCCGACGATCGAGTTGAAGTTGGCGCCGTCGTAGTAGAGAAGGCCGCCCACCTCGTGCACGGCTGCGGCGATACGCTCGATGTCGCGCTCGAAGAGGCCGAGGGTGTTGGGGTTCGTCAGCATGAGACCCGCCACGTCCTCGTCGAGTGCCGCCGCGAGGGCGTCGAGATCGACCAGCCCTCGCTCGTCCGAGGGCACCTCCTGGGCCTGATAGCCGGCGAGGGTGACGCTCGCGGGGTTCGTCCCGTGGGCGGAGTCCGGGATGATCACTCGCTTCCTCGTGTGGCCATTGGCGGTGTGGAACGCTCTCATCATGAGAAGGCCGGTCAGCTCACCTTGAGCTCCCGCCGCGGGTTGGAAAGTCAGCTTGGCCATTCCCGTTGCCTCGCAAAGGGCGCGCTCGAGAGTGCCTAGGAGCTCCAGCGCCCCCTCGACCAGCTCCTCGCCGGCCATCGGGTGAAGGCTCTGGAAGCCGGGCATGGCGGCCGCGTCCTCGGCCAGCTTCGGGTTGTACTTCATCGTGCAGGAGCCGAGTGGGTAGGCGCCGACATCGATCGCCCAGTTCCGTTGCGAGAGGCGGGTGTAGTGGCGCACCAGGTCCCTCTCACTCACTTCGGGAAGAGCGGGACGGGTGGTCCTGCGGTGCCCTTCGGGCACGAGGTCTTCCACCCCGGGCGCGTCGATGTCGACCTCCGGTAGCGACCAGGCACGGCGTCCGGGTCGCGAAAGCTCGATGACGGTTGGGAATCTCTCGTCCACAGGGGGCCGGAGGCCGGCCGATCTCTCGAGTGGCGCGGATTCGTCGCTCATCGCTCGGCCAACTCCTTCTCGATCGCTTCGGCGAGCGCTTCGATTTCTTCCTCCGTGCGCCGTTCGGTTACCGCGACAAGGAGGCAGTTGGCAAGGTTGGGGTACCACTTGCCCAGCCCCGGGCCAACGAGGAAACCCCGGCGGGCAAGCGCGCGCGCCAGCTCGGTGGCGTCCACCGGCGTTTCGAGGACGACCTCTTTGAACCGAGGTCCCTCGAAACGGATCTTGCACCCGGGAACCTCGGCCAGGCGCCGTGCCGTCCGCTCGGTCCTCCGGAGGCAGATCTCTCCCAGTCGCTCCAGCCCTGCCGGGCCCAGCCACGAGAGGTAGATCGTCGCCACGATCGCCATCAGGGTTTGGTTCGTGCATACGTTGGAGCTCGCCTTGGCTCGTCTGATGTGCTGCTCCCGTGCCTGCAGCGTCAGGACGAACGCCCTCTTCCCATCGACGTCCAACGTCTCCCCCGCGATCCGGCCGGGGACCTGCCTCACGAGCGCCAGCTTCGTCGCGAACAGCCCGACGTAGGGGCCGCCGTACGAGAGCGAGTTGCCCAGGCCCTGCCCCTCGCCCACGGCGACGTCGGCACCGAGCTCCCCCGGCGCCCTGAGGACGCCCATCGCGGTCGGGTCAGCGACGGCGATGCTTATGGCTCTGGCCTCGTGAGCTCGCTCGGACGCCGCAGCCAGGTCCTCCAGACGTCCGAAGAAGTTCGGGTAGGGGCAAACCACCGCGGCGGCCCCAGACGGGTCGACGGCCGACCAGTCGATCGTGCCCCCGTCCCCGTGGGTCACGATGTCGATATCTAACTCTAAACCCGAGGTATACGTCTGGAGAACCTGTAGGTAGTGTGGGTGGACCGTGTCCGCCACGACGACGCGCTTTCGCTTGGTGCTACGCACGCCCAGGTTGACGGCCTCGACGACCGAGTTGGCCCCGTCGTAGAGGGACGCGTTGGCCACCTCCATCCCGTAGATCTCGCACACGACGCTTTGAAACTCGAAAAGCGCCTGGAGGACCCCCTGCGAGAGCTCCGCCTGGTAGGGGGTGTAGGAGGTGGCGAACTCACCCCGCGAGGCGAGCGCCTTCACGGCCGCCGGGACATAGTGGTCGTACGCCCCTCCCCCGGCGAAGCAGGTGAGCTCCGAGGCGCCGCTCGACTTCGATGCGAGCCGCCTCAGGTGGTCGATCAGCTCCGGTTCGCTGAGCGCGGGTGGGACGTCCAGGTCACGATCGAGCCTCAGGTGGCCGGGAACCGGCGCGAAGAGCCCGTCGATGGAGTCGATGCCGATGGTGGCGAGCATCTCTTCCACATCCTCGGATGTGTGCGGGGTGAAGTCCCGAACCTCGTTCCTATGTCTATCTGTCGACAAGTTGACCCATCTACTTAGTAGCTTTCTTGATGAAGGGAGCCTTCACGATATCGCCCATGATGTCGCGCCCGCGCGCTTTCACCGACACCTCGGCGCCCTCCTCGGGCTTGTGCTCCGCCGGACCCAGGGCCAGGCCGATCCCGGTTCCCAGGGTCGGAGAGTGGTTCCCGCTGGTGATCACGCCGATCTCCCGTCCGTCGCGGGTGACGGGGAAACCCTGACGAGGGACTCCCCTGTCGCGGCACACGATCCCGAACAGCTTCCGCTGCGCCCCCTCGGCCCGCACCTGCTCAAGGGCCTCACGTCCCCTGAAGGGCGTGTCCCAGGCGAGGACCCACCCTAGGCCGGCCTCCAGCGGGTTGACCGTGAGATCGATCTCGTGGCCGTAGAGGGCGTAGCCCATCTCGAGGCGCAGCGTGTCACGCGCCCCCAGGCCAACCGGCGTCACGCCGGAGTCGAGGAGACGGGAGAAAGCCAACTCGGCCTTCGAAGCCGGCGCGTAGAGCTCGAACCCGCGCTCACCCGTGTAGCCGGTGCGGGCGACGAGACCGGTCTCGCCCCCGACGTCGAGGAACGTGAACCCGTGAAGCTTCAGTGAGGTCGCCTCCGTTCCAGGGAACGCCTGCTCGAACGCCTC
>JAUJNU010000032.1 GCA_030448085.1 Actinomycetota bacterium
GCTGGTGCTGGAGTCGGGCGAGGGAAAGCCTCTGGGGGTGGGGTCGACTCAGCGGTTGGTCCCCCCGTGGCTGCGCCGGCTCGCCTTGGAGCGGGACTGCTACACCTGCACGTTCCCCGGATGCGCCTCCACGCGCTTCCTCGAGGCCCACCACCTGATCCACTGGATCTGGGGCGGGGAGACTGAGCTCGACAACCTCGCAACTCAGCGCTCGTTCCACCACACGCTGATCCACGAGGGCGGATGGAGCGTGGCCCGGGGGCAGGACGGAAGGCTTACCTGTTCCGGCCGAGCGGAAGGGTCTACGAGGTGGGGCCGGCACCGCCGGAGCCCTTGCAGATCGAGCTCGATCCACAAGAGTTGCCGGCGGTCGTTTCCTGTTAGCCGTTCGCGGCGGGACCGCTCCACCCAGTGTCGTATTCCACGCTGACCAGGCACAACCCATGTGGTGGTGCCACCGGGCCGGCTGCGGCACGGTCCTTCGCCCTGAGCATCGTGGCGATGTCGCTCGGGGAATGCTTGCCTTCGCCTACCGCGATGAGGGTCCCCACCAACGAGCGGACCATCTGCTGGATGAAGGCGTTCGCCCGGGCGGTGACCCTCAGGATGTTCCCGTCGGGTGCGCACCGCAGCTCGAAGAGTGAGCGGACGGGGTCGGCTTCGGGCTCCGGCAGGCGTCCGAAGGAGCTGAAGTCGTGGTTACCCACGAGATGCCCCGCAGCTTCGTTCATCGCCTCGATGTCCAGGTCGCCCGGGTGGTGGAGGGTGGTCCCAGCCAGGAAGGGGTCCGGGGCCTCATCGAGGAGCAGCGCGTACACGTACGTTCGGGAGCGGGCGTCGTGACGTGCGTTGAACCCATCGGGGGCGACGCTACAGGAACGAACCACTATGGACGGGCCGCAACGCTTGTTGAGCTTGTCCCGTAGCCGGGTCAGGTCGCTCACCTCTGGGACTCCTGGCACACTCACGACCTGGCCGACGGCATGGACGCCTGCGTCGGTGCGACCGGCAACCACGGAGGAGATGGGCACTTGGAGCACGAGCTCAAGGGCGTCCTCCAGATCCTGCTGAACGGTCCTGACGTCGGGCTGCCGTGCGTATCCCCTGAAGGGGGCGCCGTCGTACGCGACGTCAAGCCGGAGATTCACCTGTGTGGCCGAGCGGAGGAGCGAAGTCCTAAGCGCGCTTCGGGTCTCCGCCGCCGGCTCCGGATGCAGCGTCGTTGGGGTTCGAGCCCCCATCGGAGTCGGCTTCGCCTGCGTCGGCGGACGAGCTCTCTGCCGCGGACTCGTCGGCTGCCTGCTCGGAAGCCGCACCCTCCTCGGTGACGCCCGGGCCCGGCTGGATGTCGGGACCGCCACCCGTTCCTGCGGCAGCGGCGGACGCCGCCTTGGGACGGGTCGGCTTGTCCTGAGGCATGTCGGCCGAGCCCCTGCGACGGGGGCGAGGAAGTCGCCTGCGGCGAGCCGTCTCCGTCTCCGCGGGTGCGGTGGCGGTGGCCGTCATCTGGCCTTCGACGAGCTCGATCAGAACCATGGGAGCCGCGTCTCCCGCGCGGGGGCCGAGTTTCATGATCCTCGTATAGCCGCCGTTCCTGGTGGCGAAACGTGGTGCGATCTCCGCGAAGAGCTTGTGGACCGTCTCGCGGTCCTCGATCACCGACAGGACCTGCCTGCGGTTGTGGATGTCGCCTTTCTTGGCCTTCGTGATGAGACGTTCCGCGAAAGGACGCAGAAGCTTGGCCTTGGCCTGAGTCGTCTTGATGCGCTCGTGCTCGAAGAGAGAAAGCGCCAGGTTCGCGAGCATCAATCGCTGGTGGGCCGGGTTGGCCCCCAGGCGATGTCCTCTCTTCGGCTGCGGCATCTTAGAAGTCCTTCGTCTTCAAGCCGAGCCCCATGTCCTCGAGCTTCGCCTTCACCTCGTCGATGGACTTCTGACCGAAGTTGCGGATCTCGAGGAGGTCGTCCTCGGACTTCTGGGTCAGCTCGCCGACGGTGGTGACACCCTCACGCTTCAGGCAGTTGTAGGAGCGAACGGTGAGGTCCATGTCCTCGATAGGCGTCGCAAGAACGCCGCTCGCCTCGTCTTCGCCCGCTTCAGGCCCGAGCACGAGAGCACCCGCGCCCTCGCCGAGACCCGCGAACAGGTGGAACAGCTCAACGAGCGTTGCGCCGGCCGCCGACAGGGCCTCGCCCGGGGCGACGGAGCCATCGGTCTCGACGTCGAGGATGAGACGGTCGTAGTTCGTCATCTGCTCGACACGGGTCGGCTCCACCTCGTACGTGACTCGCTTGACCGGCGAGAAGATGGCGTCGATCGGGATGCTGCCGATGGCCTCTTTCGCAGTGGTGCCGGCCGGGACGTAACCACGCCCCTGCTCCACCCGGAGCTCCATCGCTAGGGTTGCCTTCTTGTTGAGCGTGGCGATGTGCTGCTCGCCATTCAGGATCTCGACGCCAGCGGGGAGCTGGATGTCTCCGGCGCTCACCTCGGCCGGACCCGTCACCCGGAGGTGGACCGTCGTCGGCTCCTCGTTGTCGCTGCGGACCACGAGCTCCTTGAGATTCAAGATCACGTCGGTCACGTCCTCTTTGACCCCATCGATCGTAGAGAACTCGTGCAGCACCCCATCGATCTTCACCTGGGTCACCGCCGCTCCCGGGATGGAAGAAAGAAGAGTCCTGCGGAGGGAGTTCCCCAGCGTGTAGCCGAAACCGGGCTCCAGCGGCTCGATCGAGAACTTGCGGCGTATATCCGAGATCTCCTCTTGTGAGATCTGGGGCCGTGGGACAGTAAGCAGCTCCATGTAACTCCTCTCGCGGCGGTGCGTCGGTTTACTTCGAGTAGTACTCGACGATCAACTGCTCCTGAACCGGAGCGTCGATCTGGTCCCGCTCGGGCATCGCCCGAACCTGGACCGACATGTCTCGTAGATTGGACGAGAGCCAATCCGGGACCTCTCGCCCTTCGGCGTAGGAGGTGTTCTCGACGATGCGGCCAAGGGTCTTCGAGCGGTCCTTGACCGTGACGACATCGCCGGGCTTCACACGGAACGACGGGATGTTTACCTTCTTGCCGTTCACCTGGAAGTGACCATGGGAGACGAGCTGCCTCGCCATAGGGCGGTTCATCGCGAGCCCCGAGCGATACACGACGTTGTCGAGGCGGGACTCGCAGATCCTCATGAGCTCCTCACCGGTGACGCCCTTGGACTGAGCGGCCTCCTGGTAGTAGCCCCGGAACTGCTTCTCGAGCAGCCCGTAGAAGCGCTTCGCCTTCTGCTTCTCGCGCAGCTGGAGCAGGTACTCAGACTCGCGGACGCGTCCACGGCCGGCGGCGCCGGGGATGGGACGGCCCTTCTCGATCGGGCACTTCGGGGACTCGCAGCGGGTTCCCTTGAGGAACAGTTTCGTCTTCTCACGCCGGCACAGACGGCAGGCGGGACCGATGTAGCGCGCCATCAGACACGCCTCCTCTTGCGAGGCCTGCAACCGTTGTGCGGAACCGGGGTCACGTCCTTGATCCCGATGATCTCGAGCCCGGAGGCCTGCAGTGAGCGGATCGCCGTCTCCCGACCGGAGCCCGGCCCCTTCACCTCGACGTCGATGCGCCTGACGCCGTGCTCCTGAGCCTTGCGGGAAGCGGCCTCGGCGGCGAGCTGCGCCGCGAAGGGAGTGGACTTACGGGAGCCCTTGAAGCCCACGTTGCCCGACGACGCCCACGACACCACGTTCCCCTCCAGATCGGAGATGGAGATGATGGTGTTGTTGAACGTCGACTTGATGTGCGCCACGCCGTGGACAACGTTCTTCTTTTCGCGGCGGCGAGTCTTCTTTGCCTTCTTCGGAGCAGCCAAAGTCTTAGTACCTCATCCCTTCTAGTCCTACTTCTTCGCCTTCTTCTTCCCGGCGACCGTCTTCTTCGGGCCCTTCCGGGTCCTGGCGTTCGTGTGGGTGCGCTGCCCGTGAACCGGGAGTCCACGGCGGTGACGCAGGCCCTGGTAAGCGCCGATCTCCACCTTGCGCTTGATGTGCTGGTTGACCTCGCGACGCAGATCACCTTCGACCCGGTAGTTGGCGCCGATCCACTCGCGGATCCGAACGACCTCGTCATCGGTCAGGTCACGGGTCCGCGTGGCGGGGCTCACCCGAGCACCAACGCACGTCTCCATGGCTTTCGTCGGGCCGATGCCGTAGATATACGTCAACGCGATCTCGAGACGCTTCTCCCGAGGTATGTCAACCCCAGCGATACGAGCCATTCCCTCTCCTGTCCTTAACCCTGGCGCTGCTTGTGGCGCGGGTTCGAGCAGATCACCATGACCCGGCCCCCGCGCCTGATCACCTTGCACTTGTCACACATCTTCTTGACGCTCGGTCGTACCTTCATCTATGGGTCCCCGCTCTACTTGTACCGATAGACGACGCGACCCCTGGTGAGGTCGTAAGGCGAGAGCTCCACCAGCACCCGGTCCCCCGGCAGGATCCGGATGTAATGCATCCGCATCTTCCCGGAGATGTGGGCCAGCACCCGGTGACCGTTGTCAAGCTCGACACGGAACATCGCGTTGGGGAGCGGCTCGATGACCGTCCCCTCTACCTGGATGCCCTCCTCTTTGGCTGCCGAGGAAGCCTTCTCCTTATTCTTCGCTTTCGCCATACCGATTCCCAAACACTCGATCCTGGACGTGGGATACTGACGCGGTTCTAACGGTCTGTAGCCCCGAATACCGACCCGACAAGGAGCGCCCCCGAGGGCGCGTGCAAAGAGGGTCGCAGCCGTCGAATATACCAGAAGACCGCCGGCGTCACTCAGGCCTCCTCGTCAGCACCTCGTGACCGTCCTCCGTGATCGCCACCGTGTGCTCGAAATGGGCGGACAGGGACCCGTCGAGCGTCACCACCGTCCACCCGTCGCCGAGGGTCTTCGTCTGCTCGCCCCCGACGTTCACCATCGGCTCGATAGCGATCGTCATCCCCGGCGACAGCTTCTCCTTGCGCCCGGCGGGCCCGTAGTTCGGGACCCAGGGCTCCTCGTGCAGGGACCGCCCGATCCCGTGACCGGCGTACTCACGCACCAACGAGAACCCCCTCGGGATGACGTAGCTCTCCACGGCATGGCCGATGTCGCCGACGCGGTTTCCCGGCTGACACTGCTCGATCCCCTGCTCGAGGGCTGCCTCGGTCGTCTGGAGGAGCCGAGCCGGCTCCTCGTCCACGTCGCCCACAGGGAACGTCCAGGCGGAGTCGGTGTGGAACCCCTCGAAGAAGACGCCGAGGTCGACGGTGATGATGTCCCCCTCCGCCAGGGGCTGGGGGGTGGGGAACCCATGGACGATCACGTGGTTCGGCGAGGCGCAGATGGAGGCGGGAAAGCCCTTGTATCCCTTGAAGGAGGGCTGGCCGCCGGCCTCGGTGACCCTGCTCTCGAACATCTCGTCGAGCTCTTGGTCGATACGCCGGGCCGGACCGCTCCTGCCCAGCTCCCCCAGCGCCTCGAGGGATGCGCCCACCCTGCCGCATCGTCGCCAGCTCAGATGGGGACTTCCGGTGGTAGATCACAGCGAGGCGACTATGCGGTTGAAAACCCTGTCCGTCGATCCGACGCCGTCCACCCACGCAAAAGCCCACGCTCGGCGTAGTACGCCTTCAGCGGCTCCGTCTGCTCGTGGTACAGGGCCAACCGGCTGCGATCGTCCTCTCCTCGTGGTCGTCGGCCCGCTCGACCACCTCGCCACCACCGCACGTGTCGCACGTCCAGTTGACCTCCGGGGTTGTCGGTGGTGGTGTTCCGGCCGCACTTGTTGCAGGCACGGCGACCGAGAAGCCGTGACAGGGAGATCTCCTCGGGCACCCGATGACAAGGGCCGCATCCGCCGGCATCCGCCGTGACCAGCATGGCGTTCAGCGCGTCCGCCTGGTTGAGGTTCCTCGGAAAGCCGTCGAGGAGGAAGCCATCGGCGCAGTCGGGGCTGCGAGCCGCTTGACCACCTTGATCGTCAGCTCGTCCGGCACCAAGCGTCCGCTGTCGACGATCTCGAGCACCTTCATGCCGAGAGAGGTCCGCCCCTTTATCGCCCAGCGGAAGATCTCTGCCGGTCGACACGGAGGGGATCCCGTACTCCTCCGATATGAGCGCCCCTGCGTTCCCTTGCTGCTCCCTGGGGGCCGAAGATGACTAGGCGCATCGCCGGAGGGTCACTTCAGGAAGCCCGTAGTATGCCGCATCATCAGCTGCGATTCGATCTGCTTCATCGTCTCGAGGGTGACACCCACGGTGATGAGGATCGAGGTGCCGCCGAAGGGAAGCCCTTGATGTTCAGAACCGCCAGGAAGATCGACGGAAGCAGGGCGATGGCGGCGATGAAGATCGCCCCGGGAGAACAATGCGTCAGGATCCTGTCGAGGTACTCCGCCGTCTGCCGCCCCGGCCTGGATCCTCGGGATGAAGCCGCCGTATTTCTTGATGTTGTCCGCGACATCGGTCGGGTTGAAGCTGATCGCCGTATAGGTACGCGAAGAGATGACCATGGCGCCGAACAGAACCATGTAGACGGCGCTGGCGGGGTTGGACGAGGTTGTTCAGTTATGAAGTCCCGCAGGCCGCGTGCTGAACCGTGGTCGGCAGGAGCTGTGGATGTAGAGGACGCTCGAGGCGAAGATGATGGGGATCACGCCGGCCTGGTTGACCTGGAGCGGATGTAGGTGGAGCCACTTCCGCATTGCTTGCGCCCTACGACCCGCTTCTACCGCACGGGTATCCGCCTTCGACCCTGTTCCATCAGCACGATGGCCACGATCACGGCGAGCTCCGATGAGGATCAGGAACCCGGAAGATCGGGAGCTCCTTCTGAGCGAGGATGCCGTTCGCCTCCGTGGGGAGGGTCGAGACGATCGAGGTGAAGATGAGGACGACATGCCGTCTTCGATGCCGCGCTGGGTGATCAGCTCGTTGTCACCTATGACGAGGGCTGTCCCCGCGGTGAGGGAAAGAACGAGGATCCCGACGCGGCGGCGTCGAAATTGGGATATGACCACTCCCAGCGCTTCCCCCCGTCCACGCCGCGATGGAACAAGAACGCGAGCCCGGTCGCCTGCAGACGCATGGAGATGACCGTCAGGTAGCGGGTCCATTGGGTGATCTTCTTGTATCCGGCCTCCTCCTTCGACCACGGCTTCGAGCTTCGGGATGACGACGGTGAGGAGCTGCATGATGATTGACGAGGTGATGTACGCAGCGATGCCGAGCCCGAAGACCGCCAGCTGAGGAGGGCCCGAGAACAGGTTGGCGAGGTCGAGGAACCCGCTCTTGGCTGGCGCGTGAAGTTCTGAGCAGCCTGGATGTCGATCCCGGGGAGTGGGGACATGAGCCCCCAGCCGGCGCATGGCGATGATCATCAGCAGGGTGAAGAGGATCTTCTTCCGAAGGTCTGGCACCTTGAAGGCGTTGACGAACGCCCCGAGAAGGTTCTACTGCTGAACCTTGTCGCTCGGGAACGAGCGGGCCGTCCGCCCGCGGCCCGATCTTGGCCTTGGCCGAGTCACCAGCGTGGGCGCTGACTGTGAGCTTGCGCTCGAGCGACCCGTCCCGAGCACCTTGATGAGCGAGTCCCGCTTGTGGATGAGACCCGCCGCCCGGAGCTCGTCCGGACCGATGGCGTTCTCGCCGCGCCGATCTCGTCGAGGTTCACGACCCCGTAACGCTTGCGGTTGGGAGGCGTGAAGCCCTTTCAACTTCGGGACGCGCGGCGGCGGAGCGGCATCTGGCCACCTTCGAAGAAGGCGTGCACTCCGCCACGGGCGCGCGGATCCCTTGGTCCCCCGGGACCGGAGGTCGCCCCGCCGGAGCCCCCGCCACGGCCCACCCTCTTCTCTTCTTGTGCGAACCGGGGGCTGGCTCTCAGTCCGTGGGGCTTCATTCGTCTGTCTCCTCGACCTCTATAAGGTGCTCGACCGCCCGGATCATGCCTCTGATCTCGGCTTTGTCCTCGTGGACCACCGTAGACCCGGGGACGCAAGCTCAGAGCACGCATGGTGCCCCAGCTGCTTGCAGGACAGGATCGAGCGCGGACCTCACTTGCGTCACCTTCAACTCCTTGCCATCGGGTCTCCTGTTCCTAGCGAGTGCCGCCGGAGACGGGCTGGTTCAAGAGCCAGGGCGGCGCTACTTCCGCCGCCGTCTTGCCTCGCTTGCGCGCATCTCGTCGGGTGTCTTCAGGCTTTCAGAGCGGCGACCGTCGCGTGGATGATGTTGATGGGGTTATCCGAGCCCAGTGACTTCGAGAGGATGTCCCTGATACCGCTGCACTAGAGCGACGGCTCGGACCGGCCGCCGGCGATGCAGACGCCGGTACGTGAGAGGCGGGCTTCAGGAGGACCACGCCACCGGAATCCTCGCCGATCACTTGGTGCGTGATGGTCTGGCCCACCATGGAACGCGAAAGAAGCTCCTCTTCGCTTCCTCCACGCCCTTCGTGATGGCAGCCGGGACCTCGCGGGCCTTGCCGTAGCTGACACCGACCTGTCCTGCTCCGTCACCCACGACGACGAGGGCCGTGAAGGAGAACCTGCGCCCTCTTGACGACCTTGGAGACGCGGTTGATCGATACGACCCGCTCTTCGTACTGCTGCCGGTCGTCGTCTCGACCTCGTCCGCCTTGCCGTCCTCTTCCCATACGTCTCTCCCAAGCTTCCTAGAACTCGAGCCCGCCCTCGCGGGCCCCGTCTGCAACTGCCGATACGCGTCCTTGGTACATGAACCCGCCGCGGTCGAACGTGACCCGCTCGATCCCGGCGCTCTTCGCCTTGGCGGCTACCTCTAGACCAACCGCCTTCGCCTTCGTCCTTGGGTCATCCCCGTCGACACCGGCCAGCGCCGACGCGGCGGCCAGGCATGGCCGGACTCGTCGTCGATCACCTGGGCGTAGATGTGCCTGTTCGACCTGTAGACCGCGAACGGCCGGCCGGCGGTTCCGGAGACCTTCTTCCGGACCCGCCGGTGCCGCTTGATCCTTCCACTGCTCTTAGTAGCCGATGCCATGTCCTTCTTCCTTTTCCACTGTCGGGCCTAACCGGCTCTTGGCGGCCTTGCCACCCTTGCGGCGCACGTGCTCTCCTTCGTACCGGATGCCTTTGGCCTTGTAGGGCTCGGGCTTCTTGATCGCACGGATCTCGGCGGCGGTCTGGCCCGACGAGTTCCTTGTCGATGCCCCGATCGTGATCCTCGTCGGGGTGGGAACCTCGAACTCGATCCCGCTGAGGGCGGGCCTTTCGCACCGTGTGCGAGAATCCGACGGCGAGCTCGATGTCGTTGCCCTGCTTGGAGGCCCGATACCCGACACCGTGGATCTCGAGACGCTTCTCGTATCCGGTCGTCACGCCCTCGATCATGTTCGCTACCAGGGAGCGGAACAATCCATGCATCGCCCTCGCCTCGGTGGAGTCTTTGCCCTGGCCGCCTCCAACTCGCCGTCACCTTGATCGATGGTCACGATCTCTTCGGGACCGCTCGCTCTAGCTGCCCCTTGGGCCCCTTGACGGTGACCCGTCCCGCGCAACGGTGACGTCCACCCCGGAGGGGACTGTGATGGGTGCTTGTCCTACTCGTGACATGGTCTACCTTCCTCCATCACCAGACGTAGGCGAGGATCTCGCCGCCTACCTTGGCACGGCGCTTGCTTGTCTGTCATGAGGCCCTGGGAGGTCGAGATGATCGCTATCCCCAGGCCCCCGAGAGCGCGGGCAGGTCGGTGGCGCTGCGGTAGACCCGCCGTCCCGGCTTGGAGATCCTGCGGATCCCGGCGATCGCCGCTCCGCTCCTGTGAGTAGCGGAGCTGGATGCGGATCATCGGGTGGGTTCCCTCATCACGGACGACCTCGAGGTCGTCGACGTACCCCTCTTCGACAAGGATCTGAGCGATGTTCTCCTTGATCTTCGACTGAGGGATAAGCACCTCGTCGTGCATCGCCGAGGAGGCGTTACGAACACTCGTCAGCATGTCTGCGATCGGGATCGAAGTCATCGTCATGGGCTACCAGCTCTCGCCTTCGTGACGCCGGGGATCTCGCCGTTGTGCGCCATGTCCCTGAAGCAGAGGCGGCTGGCGAACTTCTTGTAGACGGCCCTCGGCCTGCCGCACCGCTGGCACCTCGTGTACTGACGGACCTTGAACTTCGGCCTTCTCTCTGCCTTGTTGCGCAGTGCTTTCTTCGCCATCTCTATGCCTCCTGCAGCCTGCTTGAGTGGGAAACCGAGGAGCCAGTAGCAGCGCCCTTCCCGCAGCGTCGTTCTTCGCTGTGGTGACGATCGTCACGTCCATCCTGCTGCGGGTGACATCGATGTCGTCGTAGTCGATCTCGGGGAAGACGAGCTGCTCGGTGAGACCGAAGCTGTAGTACCCCGGCCATCGAAAGATTTCGGGTTGAGGCCTCTGGAAGTCACGGATACGTGGAAGGACCACCGCCGTCAGCCTGTCGAGGAAGTCCCACATCCGGTCCCCACGCATGGTCACGGAGGCGCCGATGGGCATCCTCGCCGGATCTTGAAGGTGGCGATCGATTTTCGGCCCCTTCGGATGGCGGGTCGCTGTCCGGTGATGGTGGTGAGGTCCCGGACGGCGCCGTCCAGCAGCTTCGCATCCTTGTGGGCGTCGCCCACGCCCATGTTGACGACGATCTTCGTCGGCCTGGGGACCTCCATGATGTTCCCGAGGTCCAAGTTCCGACAGAAACCTCACGGACCTCGGAGAAGTACTTCTCTTTCCATCCTGGGCGTGTACCTGTCTGTTGTCATCTCAGCCATCTAGAGCTCCGTCCCACACTTCTTGCAGATCGTACCTTGCCGCCGCCCTCTTCCAGCTGGAAGCCGATCCTCGCCGGCCCGTCGGTCGGGCATATGAGGGCAACGTTCGAGGCGTGTATCGATGCCTCCTTGTGGGCGATCCCGCCCTCCTGGGTGCCACGGCGGTTCGTACGTACCTTCTCGTGACGCGTGACCCGGTTCACGGCCTCGATGATCACCCTTCGCCTGTCCGGAAGGACCTCGAGCACGCGACCTTCTCCGCCGGCGTCCTTGCCGGCGAGGATCTGAACGCGATCGCCTCTTCGATCTTCACCTTCGACATCTAGATCACCTCCGGTGCAAGAGAGATGATCTTCATGAACCTTCTGTCTCGCAGTTCACGAGCCACCGGGACCGAGATACGCGTCCCTCGCGGCTGCATGTTCCCGTCGACGATAACTACGGCGTTGTCGTCGAACTTGATGTACGAGCCGTCCCCACGCCTGCGCTCCTTGCTGGTCCTTACGACCACTGCCTTAACCACTTCGGACTTCTTGACCGCGCCGCCCGGGATCGCATCCTTCACCGCGCAGACGACGATGTCACCCACCCCTGCGTAACGGCGCCTAGAACCCCGAGCACCTTGATCACCAGACCTGCCTGGCACCTGTGTTATCCGCAACGCGCATCTGATTCTTGTTGGATCACTTTGCCCGTTCCAGGATCTCTACGACTCTCCACCGCTTCGTCTTGGAGAGCGGACGGGTCTCCATGATGCTCACCAGATCACCACGCCCGGCCTCGTTCGCCTCGTCGTGGGCCTTCAGGTGCTTGTCCCGGCGGACGATCTTTCCGTAGGTGGAATGAGAAGCAGCGTCTCGAACCTGAACCACGACGGTCTTGTCCATGGCGTCGGAGATCACTACCCCTGTCCTCGACTTCCGCTTGCAGCTCCTTCATCTGCTGTTCGCTAGTGCTCATGCTTCCCCACCGCTTCCTTCGTTCAGCTCTTGCTCTCTCAAGATCGTCTTCATCCTGGCTACGTCCCTACGGAATTCACTCGAGGCGCTTGTAGTTATCGAGCTGACCCGTGGCGTTCTGGAACCTCAGGTTGAAGAGCTCCTCTTTCGTGTCCGCGAGCCTGCTCCGGATCTCATCCTCCGGAAGGTCTCGCAATTCTTCCGCCTTGACCATGGCTACTGCACCTCCAGGGGCTCGTCGCGAGCGATGAACCTGCACTTGATCGGCAGCTTGTGGGCGGCCAGACGGATCGCCTCCCGGGCGAGCGGCTCGGGCACTCCTGCGATCTCGAACATGACGCGGCCCGGCTTGACGACGGCGACCCAACCCTCGGGGGTTCCCCTTACCGGAGCCCTGACGGGTCCCGGCTCGGCTTCTTCGTGTAGGGCTTGTCCGGGAAGATATTGATCCATACCTTCCCGCCACGACGGATATGGCGTGTCATGGCGATACGAGCGGCTTCGATCTGACGGTTCGAGATCCAGCCCGGCTCTATCGCTTGCAAGCCGTAGTCGCCGAAGGAGACGGCCGTGCCGCCCTTCGACATGCCCCGCATCCTGCCCCGGTGCTGTTGCGGATGTTTGGTCTTCTTTGGCTGCAACATCTAGGACTCGCCCCCTTCAGGCTCTTCAGCCGGGGTGTCCGAGGCGACTGGACCGCTGCCGACGAGTCGGTGCCGGTGGCTCCGGGTCCGGAGGACCTGCGGTCGCCTTCTTAGCTCCCAGTGGCGCCGGCCGGCACGGGTTCCGCTGAGGCACTGCCTTGATGAGCGCCCTGCCGTCGCATGCTGCGGTTCCGCCGGTTGTCTTGCGGGCTCCCGTTGCCGGGTCGATCGGGCTGCTTTGGCGCTTGGTCCGCGAGCAGCTGGAAGCGCTCCTCGGCGCCACGGCCGACGGTCTCACCGGCAGCGAGCGCTGCCTCGCGGCGCAGGCGCGCTGCGTCACGAGCCGTTGCATAAAGGTCCTGGAAGGGGCCCCGGTAGATCCACACCTTCACGCCGATACGGCCGAACGTGGTGCGGGCCTCGGAGGCCGTAGTCGATGTCGGCCCGGAGGGTGTGAAGAGGCATCTGACCCTCGATGTACCACTCGAGCGGCTCATCTCGGCACCGCCTAGACGGCCGGCGCATTGAACGCGGACGCCCTTCGCGCCGTGACGCATCGCAGTGCCGACGGCCTTCTTCATGGCCCGCCGGAACGAGACACGGCTGACCAGTTGTTCGGCGACCCTGGAGCGATCAGCTGAGCGTCGAGCTCAGGCTGCTTCACCTCGATGATGTTCAGCCTGACGTCGGTCGGCTTACCTGAGATCTGACTCCATCTGCTCGAGGTGCGAGCGCAGGCGCTCGGCCTCGGAGCCCCTGCGGCCGATCACGATGCCCGGGCGGGCGGTGCTGAGTATCGATGCGCACTCGCTCCCGGTTCTCTCGATCTCGATCCTCGAGATACCGGCGTGCGGGAGTTGCCCCAGCAGGTACTCACGGATGCGCAGGTCCGCAACGAGGTAGTCGCGGTACTGCTTCTCGTTGAACCAACGCGACTTCCAGTCCGTATGGATACCGAGGCGAATCCGTACGGGTGAACTTTCTGGCCCATCTAGGACTCCTCCTTCCTTCTTCTTTGCCCGGAGGGAAGCTTCGGTTGCCGCCTCTTCGGCCGGGCTCTTCTTTGCCCGAGAGGGGCGCTTCGGCGCCGCCTTCTTCAGCCTTGGGCTCTTCTTGACCCGGCGGCCTTGGGGCCGGCGGGGCTGCATCCTGCGACTTCCTCTTGCTTCTTCGCCTTTGGAGCCGGAGCGTCCGGGGCCTCGTCGATGTCGTCAGGGCGTCCAACGACTATGGAGATGTGACAGGTGCGCTTGCGGATACGGGTGGCGCGGCCCTGGGCACGGGGGCGGAAGCGCTTGAGCGTGGGACCCTCGTCGACCCAGGCCCGTGCAACCACGAGCTCGCCGTCGTCCCCGGGAAGGTCCCGGTTGTGCTCGGCATTGGCGATCGCGGACTGCAGCACCTTTCCGACGGGGGAGAGGCACCCGCTGGTTGAACTTGAGGACCCTCAGCGCGTCCTCGACGTGGCGGCCTTATGAGGTTCACCATCTGGCGCGCCTTGGTAGGCGACATCCGGATGAATCTTGCTGTTGCTATCGCTTCCTGTGCCTCGGCTGCTTATCTTCCTTGCCACTTCTCTCTGCCTGACCTTCGTCGTTCTTCTCGTTGCCACCGTGCGTCCGAAGGCACGGGTGGGGGCGAACTCCCCGAGCTTGTGCCCGACCATCGACTCGGTGACGTAGACGGGACGTGCTTGCGACCGTCGTGCACCGCGATCGTGTGGCCCACCATCTCAGGGAGCACGGTCGACCGCCTGGACCACGTCTTGATGACACGCTTCTCATTCTTGCGGTTCATCTCGCTCACCTTCACCAGAAGGTGGTCATCGACGAACGGGCCCTTCTTGAGACTCCTAGGCACGACTACCTACCCCTTTTCTTGCCGCGACGGCGAACGATCATGGCGTCCGAGGCCTTCTTCTTCCGTGTGCGCCCCTCGGGTTTGCCCCAGGGGCTGACCGGAGCGACGTCCACCAGACGACTTCCCCCTCACCACCGCCGAGCGGGTGATCGACCGGGTTCATGACCACACCACGGACCTTCGGCCGCTTGTTCTTCCAGCGGTTACGACCCGCCTTTCCGATCGAGATCAGCTCCGCCTCGGCGTTGCCGACCTCACCCACGGTCGCCCTGCACGTGCTGGGGACCATGCGCATCTCGCCGGAAGGAAGACGCAATGTCGCCCTCGTCCCCTCCTTCGCCACGAGCTGCACGGAGGATCCGAGCTTGGGCCATCTTTCCACCGGCACCAGGCTTCAGCTCTACGTTGTGAACCACGGTCCCCACGGGGATGTTCCGCAAAGGAAGGGCGTTCCCCGGCCGGATGTCGGCGCCCGCCCCCGACTGCAGGACATCGCCCACCTTCACCCGGTTGGGCATCAAGATGTAGCGCTTCTCGCCGTCCTTGTAGTGAAGGAGGGCGATACGGGCGTTCCGGTTCGGGTCGTACTCGACGTGGGCGACCTTCGCAGGCACCCCGTCCTTCTCGCGACGGAAGTCGATGACCCGGTAACGGATCTTGTTCCCGCCGCCCTGATGCCGAGAGGTGACGCGGCCGTAGTTGTTCCGGCCGGCCTTGCGCGGGTTCGGCTCGAGCAAGGCCTTCTCAGGCGTCGTCCGGGTCAGCTCGGAGTAGTCCGAGTGAGACTGGAACCTTCGTCCCGGAGAGGTCGGCTTCGATTTACGGATAGGCATCTAGTTTCCCCTTACGCCTGCTGCTCGAATATCTCGATCTTGTCGCCCTCGACCAACTTCACGATCGCTCGCTTGGTGTCGGGCCTCTTCCCCATGGCTTGGCGGAACCGCTTGTTCTTGCCCTTGCGGTTGACCGTGTTGACGCTGATGACCTTCACATCCCAGATCTTCTCGACCGCCTGACGGATCTCCGTCTTGTTCGCGTCCGGGTGGACGAGGAACGTGTACGAGTTGAGGTCGAGGAGTGAGTAGGACTTCTCGCTCACCACCGGGGCGACGATCACGTCGCGAGGATCTGACTTGGTAGAGCTCAATCCGTCACCTCCTGATCCTCGGGAGCGCCCGCCAGCGCGGACAGCGCAGCAGCGCTGAACACGAGGTCGTCGGCCACGAGCACGTCGTACGTCGACATGGACCGTTGGTAGGAGAAGTCGACCCGCGGGATGTTTCGGAACGCCTGGTGGATCTTCTCCGTGGCGTCGTCGTCATCGCTCAGGACCAGAAGCACCCGGCCCTCGAAAGGAGCGGCCTTGAGGAGCGCCGCAGCAGCCTTGGTCTTGACCTCATCGAACCCGTCGAGGACCCACACCGCCTCGCTGGCCGCTTTGTCGGCAAGGGCCGAGCGCAGAGCCGCCGCCCGCATCTTCTTGGGGAGCCGCACGGAGTAGTCGCGGGGCTTCGGCCCGAAGACCGTGCCACCCCCGACCCAGATGGGGCTCCGGCTGGACCCGTGACGGGCGCGGCCGGTTCCCTTCTGACGCCAGGGCTTCTTGCCACCACCCCGTACCTCGGAGCGTGTCTTGGTGGAGGCGGTGCCGGACCTGATCCCGGCAAGTTGTGCCTGGACCGCCTGATGCATGAGCGGCACGTTGACCGTCCCGCCGAAGAGAGCCTCGGGCAGGTCGCGCGTTCCCGCGCTCTTGCCGCTTCCGTCTATGACTTTCGCTGTTAGCGCCACGATCAGCTCGCCTTCTTCGAGGTCCCACGGTCCGACCTCACGGTGCGGATCGCGCTGCGTACCATCACGAGGCCACCGCGGGGGCCGGGCACCGCCCCTCTTACGAGGAGAAGGTTCCGCTCCGGGTCGGCCTTGATCACCCTGAGGTTCAGGGTCGTAACCCGCACGTGACCCATCTGACCCGCCATGCGGGTGCCCTTGAAAACGCGGGCGGGCGTCGACGCGCCTCCGATGGAGCCGGGAGAACGGTGCTTACGCTGAGTGCCGTGGGTGGCGGAGAGGCCCTTGAAGTTGTGACGCTTCATCCCACCCGCGAAGCCCTTGCCCTTGGTGACGCCGACGATGTCCACGAGCTCGCCCGCCTCGAAGATCCCGGCGTCTATCTCTGCCCCCAGCTCGTAGGGAGACAGGTCGTCGACGCGTAGCTCGACGAGATGTCGGGCGTTCGGCGTGTTCGACTTCGCGAGATGGCCCGCCATCGGCTTGTTCGTTCGCTTGGCGGTTCCGAAGCCGAGCTGGATAGCCGTATAGCCATCCCGCTCGCGGGTCTTCATCTCCGTGACGTGGCACGGACCCGCTTCCACGAGCGTCACGGGGACCGCTCTTCCGTTGTCATCGAAGACCTGGGTCATCCCGATCTTGCGACCGAGGATGCCTTTCGTCTCTGCCATTTGCGTTCTCTTTTCGTTCTACGTCGTTCCCTGCTCCGGGCTCTTGCCCTAGAGCTTCAGCTCGATGTCCACCCCAGCGGGCAGATCGAGGCGCTGCAGCGAATCCACCGTCTTCGGCGTCGGATTCACGATGTCCAGCAAGCGCTTGTGCGTGCGCATCTCGAAGTGCTCACGGGAGTCTTTGTCCTTGTGAGGCGAGCGGATGACCGTGTAGACCGAGCGCTCCGTGGGGAGAGGGATGGGGCCCTGGACGCTTGCGCCCGTCCTCATCACCGTCTCCACGATCTTCTTCGCGGATTGGTCGATGACCTCATGGTCATAGGCCTTCAACCTGATCCTTATCTTCATGCCGTTCGCCATCGTCGTATCCCGTTCTTCTAGTCGCTACTCGAGGATCTTCGTCACACGGCCGGCGCCGACGGTGCGGCCACCTTCGCGGATCGCGAAACGGAGCCCTTCGTCCATGGCCACAGGCTGGATCAGCGTGACCTCCATCTCCGTGTTGTCTCCGGGCATGACCATCTCGGTGCCGCCCGGAAGCACCACGGACCCAGTCACGTCTGTGGTGCGGAAGTAGAACTGGGGCCTGTAGTTGTTGAAGACCGGCGGGTGACGACCGCCCTCGTCCTTGGACAGGAGGTACACCTGTGCGTTGACCGTGGGGGGCGGTGTGATCGAGCCGGGCTTGCAGAGCGCCTGCCCGCGCTAGAGCGGCAGAGCGTCGTGGAGGGACAGAGTGT